>NZ_JBNDMK010000003.1:0-420094 GCF_050436545.1 Paraburkholderia sp. GAS41 | reverse complement strand
GCGATTATCTTGCGGTCTTTCTTAGGGGCATGGTCAGACTACTGTCTGACGCGCGACACGCGGCCATTTAGAGCACGCGTGCTGGGCGAAGGGCAGCAGCCGGCCACTTTCGCCCGTTCGAAAGCATGTGCGAGATCGTCAACAATTGCATCCTGCAATTTACAAACAAGCACATTACTGTAGGCGCAACCGCTTCACATCCTGCTGTGGAGGCGCGCCGAACAGCCGACTGTACTCGCGACTGAACTGCGAGGCGCTTTCGTAGCCAACTTGCATCGCGGCGATTCCCGCATCGACACCCAAGCTGAGCATCAGTTGCCGCGCTTCCTGCAACCGCAGCTGCTTTTGGTATTGCAACGGACTTGTTCCGGTGATGCTTCTGAAGTGCTGACGGAACGTCGAGGGACTCATGTGTGCGTGAGCGGCCAACTCATTTACCCGCATATCCTTCGAAAAATTCTGCTTCAGCCACGCAACCGCCCTTGCGATTTGTTGGCTCGGTGATCCATTGGCTGCAAGGTGCCGCAGTTGAGGGCCATGCGGGCCAGCGAGAAGTCGGACGAGTATCTCCTGTTGATAGAGCGGCGCTAGTTGTGAGGCCAAAACCGGTTT
Organism: Paraburkholderia sp. GAS41; assembly: GCF_050436545.1. NCBI lineage: Bacteria > Pseudomonadati > Pseudomonadota > Betaproteobacteria > Burkholderiales > Burkholderiaceae > Paraburkholderia > Paraburkholderia sp. GAS41. The sequence continues at coordinate 419,482 of NZ_JBNDMK010000003.1, read as the reverse complement.
ATCCAGCAGTTCGATCAGGCGAACAAGTACATCAACCATCGCGGCATCGAGCGTTTCGATCGTGATGGGCGTGAAAGCGGGTGTTCGAGGTGGATCCGGCAATTGCATTTCCGCAGCTGTCTTCGCAATCTGGCTGCTGTCCAGCGTGAGCATCAGGCCGAGCATTGGTTCTTCAGCACTACCGCCGGTGACGTGTGAGATCACTGGCAGGTCGATGCTCACCAGCATCGACTGACCGGGGCCGTAGTTCACTACCTCCGTTCCTATCAACGCTTGCTTATGACCTTGTGCAACTACGCCCAACCCTAGACTGAAGATGCAATGCAATGGCTCCGTTGGCCTCTTTCTGCGGTGAAGGGAAAGGGCTGATATCGCCGTGGCGTAGTCGCCGTCAGACTGGGCAAAGCGCGCAATCGCTTGCGCGAGGCCGTCCGTGCGGACCTTTGGCACATTAAACGGATCGGAAGTCCTTTGGTTCATGAGAAATGTCCCCCGCCAATAAGATCAAATCACTTTACTCCAATGGGGCGGCGCCCTCGAAGTTTTGCGCGTGCTTCGTCAGTTTAGGCAAGAAGAGCGGCGTTTTCGGCAACCTCCCCGAGTTCATACGCGCGACACTGGACCTGTCGAATTGAATTTCCTATCCCGATGCCTGAGTTCCGGTTCGGCATCAAACACACAAAAGGATCAGTGCAATGAATACCAGGAAAGTTTGGCTTGTCACCGGCGCCGGGCGCGGCATGGGCGTAGAGATTGTCAAGGCTGCGCTGGTAGCCGGCCACTACGTTGTGGCGACTGGCCGCGATGTTCAAAAGGTAAGGAACGCTATCGGCGATCATGACAATCTGTTAATTGCGACCCTTGACGTGACCAGTCCGGCCGACGCCAATGCCGCCGTCGAATCTGCCGTTCAAAAGTTCGGGCGCATCGACGCCCTGGTCAACAATGCTGGCAACTTCTACGGTGGTTTCTTCGAGGAGCTTAGCCCAGGCCAGGTTCGTAGCCAGATGGAAACACTGCTGTTCGGTCCGATGAATGTTACGAGAGCCGTGTTGCCGGTGATGCGCAAGCAGCGCTCTGGCCTCGTGGTCACGCTCTCATCGGTGGCTGGGATTACGGGGCTCGTCTTCTGCAGCGCATATGCTGCTGCGAAGTTTGGCATTGAAGGATGGATGGAGTCGCTGGCACAGGAAATCGCTCCCTTTGGCATTCGCACTATGCTGGTAGAGCCGGGGTTTTTCCGAACAGATCTCCTGAGCGCAGACTCAACTACCTATGCAGAGCTTTCGATCGAAGACTACGCCTCGCGCACCGCTGAGACCGTGGCCGCGTGGAAGGGTATGAACGGCAAGCAGGGGGGCGATCCTGCCAAGCTTGCCGTAACGCTCGTGGAGCTGACTGCACAGGATGAGCCTCCAGCGCGGTTCGCCGCAGGCGCGGACGCTGTCGAGGCCCTTGAGGGCAAGGCGAATACGTTGCTCGCTCAGGCGAATGCTCACCGCGAGTTGTCCTCATCCCTCTCGTATTCTTCGGAATAAATCGAGCGTTGCTGCTTTCGGCGATTCTTCGCGTCCTTGCAATCAATAAGCAACGTCCGCTGCGGAGTAAGTTGAATGGCCGCAACGGGTCGCGGGCACCTATCGCCGTCAGGCAGGGCGGCGGCAGGAGGTCCGCTAGATGATTTTCAATCTCTTCACCGAGGCACGATTTCAGCGCTTCGGCGCCGAGTGGCCGACGACATCGACCGGCATCTCGTCGAAGTGCTCGACGATAAATGAATGGAGATGCTCGACTTGTGCCGGCAGCGAAATTGCCCGCATTGGCACCGCACAGTAATTGCCATAGCCCAACAGGTCTGGTGACTCGTATCGTGTGTTCCAGCCAGGAACATCTAACCTGCCGATAAAGCCATGAATAAAGACAACCGCTGAACGATGTTCCATATCTTTCTTTAAATTTCTTCGATACCCCGTTATTTACCCCAGCCCAACGCCGAGGTTAAACGACGAGCGGAGACGGGACCGGAAGTCGTCTGAGTCACCTTCTTGGCTCAGCGATTGCAGCAGTCTGAATCCTTCAGGCCAGTCGCCCAGCTTGCTATCTGCATTGAGATGTCCTAGCCCACCAACTTCGACAAGCTCGCTGCCCCACGCTGTCGCGCAGCGAAGTGCGTGCTCTGTGCTGCCATACGGGTCGTTGGAACTGGATACAAGTACCGTGGGAAAAGGTAGCTGTTTCGATGGCAAAGGAGAAAATCCGGTTGCGGCCGCCACCGGAAACGCCGATGCTGAGGGATCCGGCACTGCGACGAGCAGCGCTCCACGAATTCGGGGCGAATATCGGCTCGCCCAATGCGCCACCGCGAGGCATCCCAGGCTGTGCGCCACGATGAGAGTGTCGTGGTCGCTTTGCGTCAATTGATGTTCGATTGCAGATACCCAATCGTCGCATGCAACCTGATCCCAGTCTTCGACGACGAGTCTCTGCCAGTCGGGATGCGATGCCTCCCATACACTTTGCCAGTGCAGTGGACCGGAATTTCCAATACCAGGAACAACGAACACGGGGTAGACCATCTGCTAGCTCTCAATCATTGAATGAGCCTCCAGTGTAAAAGCACACGAATTCTGGCAACATCCCAAATCGAATGAATCAATGGCCTCAGCCGGTCGAATCGACGGAAATTGCCCCGAACACACAAATGAAACCTAAGCAGATAACGTTGGACCGACTGGATTGGCGAATATTAGAGGCGCTTCAGAGCAACGCGCGCATCAGCAACACCGAACTTGGCAAGCAGATCGGACTTTCGCAGCCAGCCGTCACGGTTCGTATAAAACGACTCGAGGAGCAAGGGGTAATCGAAGGTTACGCGGCGCGGATCAATCCCGGTCTCGTAGGCCGTGGGATTGCAGCCATCGTCCGGATCAGGACCACGCATGCCCAGATCAAACATTGCCTGAGTGCCTTCGACGCAATGCCCGAAATCATTGAGGCGCATCGCATCACAGGCGAAGACTGCTTCATGGTGCGGATTGTGGTCGAAGACATGGCGCAACTGGAGGTGGCGATCGACACGCTGGCGAAGTTCGGGCCGGTGACCACAGCTGTCGTGCTGGCGAGTTATCCCCCAAAGCCGATCTGCGGCTCGCTACTTTGAGCGGCTGCTATGGAGGGAGGTGAGTGTCTGCTGAGGGTCGCCTGGTGTCGATCGAGATCAACGGAGGGCGAGCTGCCGATGCGTTTTGCATGAGTCAGTGCACGGCCAGGAACGGCCGTTCGGCGAGCGACGTGCTCCGGCTTCTGAACGTCCGGCTTCGCTCACTTAAGAGTCGCTCGTTGCGCCCCTTCAAATATGCGAGGGGCGTCACACCTCCGATGCCATTCAGTTCAGCCCTGGCGGATTGGAGATCTGCAATCTCCACCCACCGTCGCGCCCCTTTTTCATAACCTGCGTAGCGGTGCCACGCTCTTCGTGCTCGCGACCGTCCGGTAGCGTCACGTTCAGGGTCCAGTCGAGCAGGACGAGGGCTATGTCGCCGCTCGTCAGTACACGACGCACTTCGTTACGGATGTGCGGGCGCAGTGCCAGCAACTGAGCCAGGCCGATGCGCAAATCGGCAGGGTTTTCTTGTACCACTTCGCCATTCGTCATCCGCATTGTGGCTAGATTGCTAAACGTACCGAGTAGGACATCGAGATCGCCGGCGTTCAGCGCCGCATCGAAAGCGACCGGGACCTCCTCGGGCGAGTTGCACACGACTGACTTGCCCTCGATCGCTGCAACGAATCGAGCGATGAGCCGCGCCACCTCGGCCGGCGCCTCTAGCGGCGACAAGTGTCCCGTTCCGGGCAGGACGTGCATCGCCGCGTGCGGAATGCGAGGCAGCAACTCCGCCTGCAGTGTTGCGACGCGATCCACCTGGTCAAGTTCGCCGGAGATGACGATTGTCGGTGCGTCGATCGACGCCGTCGCCGCGGTAATGTCTTCGCGCATGGCCACGTTTGGCCAACCCGCCTTAGCCTGCGCTGCGGCCCTCAGGCTGTCCTCGATGACTTGCTCGCGGCGAGCGGCGTCGAGCGATTTCGCGGTCAAGACGTGATCGATAACGAATTCGACCGATTCGCGCGTTTGATATGCGCCGGTCAACGTCGCACGTTGCTCGTCGGAAAGGAGCATCGGCGACGGAGGCGACGGCGCGACGAGCACAAGACCTTCGAGCCCGCTCGGCCGACGCGATGCAATAAGTTGAGCAACCTTTCCGCCCATCGAATGACCGACCAGAACGTAACGCCGCAACCCCAGCGCGTCGATAACGCCTTCGGCATCGGCGGCAAGATCGGCAATGCGGTAGCCGTCGGCGGGCGCCTCGGAATCGCCCCAGCCGCGGTGATCGGTGGCAACGATTCGATACCGGTCGGACAATTCGCTTGCTACCCCGTCCCATGTGCGCGACGAGCCCCCGTAGTAGTGCAGGAACACCAGCGCCAACTCGCCGCTGCCCCGCTGCGTGACGTGAATCCGCGTGCCGTTCGATTTGATTACCATTTTCGTGCCCTTGTCCGTTACTGATACCCGAATAGTAGATTCAAGTCCTCGGTTTGATAATTGCCGGATCGGTGTGTTCAGTCGATAATTCAGTTATCGAATCGGAGGGCAAAATGGACCGACTCACGAGCCTCGGAATATTCGTCGCCGCTGTCGAGGAAGGCAGCTTTGCCGCGGCGGCACGCCGCTTCGGGCTATCGGCAGCGATGGCCGGCAAGCACGTGAGCGCCCTCGAGGCCGAACTGAATGCACGGCTACTCCACCGCACCACACGACGCTTGAGTCTGACCGATACCGGCCAGACTTACTACGAACGCTGCAAGCGGATCCTCGAAGCCTTCGATGAAGCGAGGCGGGAAGCGAGCGATTCACAAGGCACGGCGCGCGGTGTGCTGCGCGTCGCGGCGCCTGTGACGTTCGGTGCGATGCACTTGGGTGAGGTTGTGGCGCACTACATGGAGGACCATCCGCACGTCAACGTGGAAGTGCTGCTCGGAGACCGCTACGTCGATCTCATCGATGCGGGCGTTGACGTCGCAATCCGGATCGGACGGCTAGAGGACCCGGGACTTGTGACGCGTCGACTTGCCCCGTGCCGAATGGTCGTGTGTGCGTCTCCCGCCTACCTCAAGCGTCATGGAACGCCGCGCAAGCCGGACGACCTGATGCGTGCACAACGACTTGCGTTCAGCGAGGCCGTGTCGGCCGGAGACTGGACATTGCACGACAGGAAAAACCGCACGCACGTCATCGATGGACCTTGCCGGATGACGGCCAACAACACTCAGATGCTGCTCGCCTCCGCTATCGCCGGAGCGGGCATTGTGTACGGTCCGACCTTCGTGTTCGGAGCGCACATCCGGCGCGGCGAACTCGTAGCGCTGCTGCCGGCCTATCGCGCGGCTGATCTGACGATTCAAGCGGTTTATCCGAGTGCGCGGCGCATACCGCTCAAAGTGCGCCGGTTTGTCGATTACCTCGCCGAGACGTTCGGCGATGAACCGCCTTGGGATCGCAAGGAGATGCCTCAAAAGAGCGGCTGTTCCGGCTTCGAAAGCAGCCGTTGAGGAGGGGCAAGTAAAAGCGGCCGCTCAGGGGCGAGATGTGCTTGACGCGTCGGGCAGCACGCGGCCAGGTGCGGCCACTGACCAAGGCGTCGTTGAAGCCATTCGAATGGCCGCTCAACTGAAGGATGCTGCCGTCTGCCGGTCCGAAATGCGTATGGCTCACAGCAGGTGTCACGGATATCAATGCGACCAACGTTCAGTTGCTCGAGATCATGAAGGCGCCAGACCTCTGACAGCCTCCTCGGTCGCAACCGCGGCAGCACTCGCCGAACCCCGAGGTAACGGGAAAGCCGAAGGCGGCGCAACAGCCCGCACCGCCGCAAAGACAACAGCCGCGACCACAGGCTAAACTCCACTCCCAACCAAAAACTCAGCCACAACAAGGTCAAAAACCTCAGCTTCAATCGCAACCGCGAGCCCAAGCCCTCGGGCGGCCCGTTCAAGCGAAACAAGCGCGACAAATAGTGCGCCGCGCCCCATAGTGAGAGGCGAGAGACCGGCTGACCCAGCGAAACATGGACAAACAAGGAAAATACCGTTACACGAAGCAGCTCATCAGCATGGCCCAACGCGATGGCTGGACGCAAACGGATAACAGTACGCGCAGCCATCGTACAAAAATATGTAGTTTTCTCAGGACGTACCTTCGCATGCAACCCCTTTGCGGCGGCGGCCGCTTTGCAAACGGGACCCGTCACAGGAGTATCTCGGCAAGTCGCGTTAAGCCTACCGGACGAAATCACGCAAAGGCGGCTTGTGCCGCCTTTTTTACCGGCACTGGGCTTCTGCCGTACTATTGACCGGCTGGAACGTAAACCGAGCGTGAATGGAGTGCGACATAATCTATTCGAAGCCGCCAGTTGTCGTGGCGAATCAGGTCAGGCGCGACTTGCAGCGGAAGTTCGAAGGTACATCCCCTAGGCAGTACTGAGCAGACTGCGCGCGCTTCCAGAAAAAGAAGGCACTGAGATGGGTAGTCCCAGTGTCTCTAAACCACGCTCAGACTATGAGGCGAGGCTGCTGCAATAGCGCGCAAAAACGATTAGCCACCGGGCGCCTGTACCTGGACGAACTCGATAATCGTATTGCCGGCTGAGTCGGGTGTTGCAGCAATACCCTTGCTGGTTCGACCAAAGCTAACACCGTTTTCACCGAGAACCTGTTCCGTTACAGCGATATCGAGAACCTGTACTTGCAGAGCTACTCCATGCGGCTTTTCTGTGTAACTGACAGGCAGACCGACAGCCGAGAACCGTTCCTTTGCCTGTTGAGGTGTTAGCGCTACGACCTTGCCGCAGCCCGTATCAGCCTCCACATGTCCGTCGACACGAATTGTCTGTTTCGCACCAAATAGCTTCGACCATCTTTCTTCGAGTGGACGCAGGTCTGGAGCAACGTACACGACTTCCAGGACTGCATTCGCACCGTTGGCGTGATTCTGCCAGTCCTTGCGCCAGATGAACTCCGGGCGATGTTGCTGGCAAAGAAAGTTGGAGACATCGCCCAACTCAATGTCCATAATCATCCCAAGCGAGACCACCGCCTCGTCCGGGGTCCCATCGGCTTTGGTCAGCTTGCGACGGAAATCGACGCGTTGCTGTGTCGGCAAGCCGCTCGCCTTCACCGCCGCAAAATCACCTTCGATATCTTTGCTGTGCAGCGAGACGAGCCCTAGTCCTTCAGAACGCGCCAGAAACTGACCCAGGGTCCGACCGTAGCAAAAGCCGTCCACTTCGCCCGCACCGAACTTCGAGGGGTCGTCGATACCGATGAGTTCGATGAAGTTGTTCTCGAACATCATCAACGTCAGCACAGACCCCCACGGGTGATAAGAAATCGGGCTTGGCGAGAAACCAAGGCGAATGAACTTCTCTACCGCCTCGGGATGGTTGCGAACCGAAATTACCGGGTGGTCGATGCCCAGCCGATGCTGATTGGGAGGAATCATCCGTCACTCCTGGTTTATGGAGGGGGCTGTTATCTGGAAGGCGCGGTTATCGCGGCGTACGTGCCGGAGACCGGCTTGATGACTTTTGCTGGAACGCCTGCGGCAATCATGCCTGCCGGAATAGACATACGAACGAGGCTGCCAGCAGCAATGACTGCGCCTTCGCCGATTTCAATGTTCCCGAGTATCGTCGCGTTGGCCGCGAGCGTCGCGCCCCGGCGCACTTTGGGATGCCGGTCGCCAGCTTCGGCGAAGGTGCTACCCAGTGTTACGCCATGCCAGATGCTGACGTCGTCTTCCACTACCGCCGTCTCGCCAATGACGATGCCCATTGCGTGGTCGACGAACAGGCCTTTGCCGATTCGCGCAGCAGGATGAATATCGACGTTATATGACTTCGCACACCAGTTCTGCAGCAACACCGCGAATGTCTTCTCGCCCGAAGTCCAGTACGCATGCGCAATGCGATGGGACTGCACTGCCTGGACGCCGCGAAATGACAGGAAGGCGGTGAGCGCGTTAGGGCAGGCGGGGTTTGACGACGAGATTTTCGCGATGTCGGCGGCCGCGGCGACGTCAAGCTCTTGCCGTCGGCTGACGGTGCTGAACTCTTCTGAAAAGTCAGGCAATGTGCCGTCGGAGCGCACCAGCTCCGCCGCCAGAAGAGACGCGAATGCGTCGCACAAAGTCTCATGGTTCAACACAGCTGCGTCGAAGTACCGTCGCAACATCGGCCGCAAATTTGCTTCCCGCTCCGCTTCGGCGCGGACTGTTTCCCACAGCTCCAGGGGGTCGATAGTAGTCAAGACATGCCTCCTTTTGGTAACAGTCTGCGATGTCCAAAAAGAACAGCAAATGCCGTCGAATCAAAAGTTTGTTCTGAAAATTAGATGGCTGGGGCTGGACCGGCGCCGCGTGTGGCAACCGAGAAGTCAACGTGTGCCTGCAAGTCCAGGCCATGCATTGGTTTCAACGGAAGGCCGTCATTTGCGACGTCATCATCTGGAGCATCTTGTTCGAAGCGACAGAGAGCTTGCGTCCGACACGGGTGACCAGATGAGCTTCCGCGTTCTGAAATATAGGATGGTCGATTTCGATGGCGTGAAGCTCGCCGGCAGCCATTTCAATCGTGACCGCGAATGATGGCAGGACAACAACTCCGAGTCCAAATCTTGCGAACTGCTTCAGGATGTTGATTGAGTTGGTCGTCACAACCGGGTCCAGACGAATCTTCTCGGCAAACTCCACGGCCTGTAGCATTTGCCGCGTTCCGTAGGTCGGGTGAGTCGCGGCAATGGGATAGGTCGCCAGTTCCTGCACCGTCATGGATTTCTGTTTGCCTGAGCGCGGGAAATGCGGTCCAACGATGGCCATCATCGGCTGGCGTTTGACCGCGCGCGTCACTATCTTCGGTTCGGCCGGCGGGTTGTACACCAGCCCAATTTCCCCCTCATCCTCCGAGATTCGTCGCATCACATCGTTCGTGCTACCAAGGTCAAGGTTCACGTTGATGCCAGGATAAAGCTTGCAAAACTGCTGCATCGGGCCCGACAGGACGTCCGACACGAAGCCTTCCCCGAGCACCACATTTACGTGACCGGTTCGAAGTCCACGCAGGCCCTGCAGCCGCGAAATGAGGTCGTCCTTGTGCGCCAGTTGCTCGCGAAAATATTCAATGACGAATTCACCTGCCTCTGTGGGCTTGACGCCTCGGGCGTGACGCTCGATGAGCGTCGCATCGAGTTCCTCTTCGAGGAGCCCAATCTGGCGGCTCACCGCGGACGGCGCGACGTTCAACCAATCCGCAGCAGCGCGAATGGTTCCGCATCGAACCGCCTCGAAGAAATAGACGATTCGGCTTTCTGTGAGGTTGTCGGCCATAGCTCCCTGTTCGAAAAAATAGAACAAATCCAATATTGGCGTTTATTGATTATAGGGGTGCAAAAGCCGACCATGGCAACTCCAAAAACGCAAAAGGCGGCAGATAGATGCCTCTATCCGGCCCGCAGCGTCATCGCAATGGAGTGCACTTATGAAGACGGTTGGTGTCATCGGACTTGGAAACATGGGGCGTGGAATGGCCCTCTCGCTCAAGCGCGGCGGATACACCGTGCTCGGCTTCGACGCGGCTCCCGGCGTGGCCGGGAAGCTGCAGGAAGAAGGCGTCTCTGCCCGCGCAACCATTGCCGACATTACGCGTGACTCCGACGTTCTAATCCTTTCCCTGCCTACTTCCGCAGTCGTCGAAGAGGTGGTTCTGGGCAGCGGCGGGGTGGCGGCCAGCGCGCAGCCCGGTCTCATCGTTGTCGACACCACGACAGCCGACCCGAACAGCACACGGAAAATCGCAGCAGCACTCAAGGAAGTGCAGGTCGGATTGATTGACGGCCCGGTGAGCGGCGGACCGAAGGGCGCGGCGACCGCGGCGATGACCATGGTTCTTGGCGGCTCTGATGAAGATGTCGCGGCAGTTGAACCCATCCTCGCTGTGATGAGCGCGAAGCGAGTCCACGTCGGTCCGGTCGGCGCCGGTCACGTCACGAAAATCATCAACAACCTGCTGACCGGCATCCATCTGCTCGCCACCAGCGAAGCCGTGCGTGCAGCCGAGTCGGCAGGGGTGGACCCCGAGAAGCTGATTGAAGCGCTCAGTGGCGGGTCGGGCAAGAACAGTGCGACGCTGACGAACTATCCCACGTGGATTTTCAACAACAAGTTCGACTCGGGCTTCACGATGAAACTGATGCGCAAGGACGTCCGTCTTGCGATGGACCTTTTGAGCAGCCAGGGCGTGAGCGCTCCTATCGCAGTCGAGGCGGGCCGTCTGTGGGCCGAAAGCGCGAAATCAATTGGCGACGCGGAAGACTTCAACCGCATCGTCCAATTCACCGAGTCCAAGTAACCAGGTTCAAGGAGCATCGACATGGAAAACAACGCAGCTGAGAACCTTCTTGCCGCATTTGCCCACTTCTTCCCGAACGCGAAGACCATCGGCTCGTTCGTCGGTGGAGAGCTGGTCGAAGGCACGGGTGAACTCATCCAGTTGTACGACGCAGCCACCGGCAAGCCGAGCCTCGCATACAAGGACGGTGGTGCAAAAGTGGTTGAACTCGCGGCCGAGGCGGCTCAACGTGCGCAGAAACAGTGGCGGGCGCTGACTCATGCTGCCCGCGGTCGCGTCATGTTTGAAATCGCCCGCGAATTGCGCAAAGACACCGAGAGCCTGGCGCGGCTGGAGTCGTTGGGTTCGGGAAAACCGATTCGCGACTGTCGCGGCGAAGTGGCCAAAGTCGCCGAGATGTTCGAGTACTACGGCGGCTGGGCTGATAAATTCTATGGCGAGGTCATCCCTGTCCCGACGTCGCACCTGAACTACACGCGTCGCGAGCCGGCCGGAACGGTTCTTCAAATCACGCCCTGGAACGCACCTGTCTTCACGTGTGGATGGCAACTGGCGCCGGCAATCTCGATGGGGAACGCCGTTTTGCTGAAGCCGTCTGAACTGACGCCGTTCACATCGCTCGTGGTCGGTATGCTGGCCGAACGTGCAGGCGCGCCGAAGGGACTCATCAACGTGCTGGCTGGGCTTGGCCAGACGGTGGCGCAGGCCGCGATTGCGCATAAGGCAATCAGGAAAGTTGTCTTTGTTGGCTCGCCGGATACGGGTGTGCGGATTGCCGAAGCCGCCGCAAAGCGTGTGCTCCCGTGTGTGCTGGAGCTTGGCGGGAAGTCGGCGAACATCATTTTCGGCGATGCGGACCTGAAGCGAGCAGCGCTTACAGCGCAGGCCGCCATTTTCGCCGGGGCTGGTCAGAGCTGCGTTGCGGGCTCACGCCTGCTGGTGCAACGCTCGGTGTATGACGAGTTCGTCAACATGGTTGCCACCGGAGCGAAGAAAATCAAGGTTGGCTCGCCTATCGACGACTCGACGGAGGTCGGCCCAATCAACAACCGCACGCAATACGAGCACGTCATAAAGATGATTGCGAGCGGCGTTGCGGCAGGCGCCACGCTCGCAGCAGGGTCCGCCGAGCGCTCTGAGGGTGGCTATTTCGTTTCACCGACTGTTCTCGCTAATGTCACTAACGAGATGGATGTCGCCCGCACCGAAATCTTCGGTCCGGTCGTGGCAGCGATTCCGTTTGACACGGAGGAAGAAGCCATTGCTATCGCGAACGATACCGAGTTCGGTCTGGCTGGCGCAGTATGGACAAACGACGTCGGCCGCGCTCACCGCGTCGCCGCTCAGATTAACGCGGGTACGTTCTGGGTCAACGGCTACAAGACCATCAATGTCGCGTCGCCGTTCGGCGGATATGGTCTGAGCGGCTACGGCCGCTCGAGTGGCGTCGAGGCGCTCTACGAATACACGCAGACAAAGAGCGTGTGGGTCGAAACCGCCAAAGAGCCGTCGACAGCATTCGGCTACCTTTAACCCGGCAAGTGCCCTCGCTGCGGACTCGGCAGCGAGGGCGGGCCTGGAGACCAACTGAAGATGGAACACACGATATATGCAGAGAGCTCAGGAGCCGGCAGTCTGAGGTCCGTAAAGCTGTTCTTCTATGCCGCGCTCATTATTTTTATTGCGGAGCTTATCGGGTCGTTTACGTTCAAAATCGGACCGGGCAAGGTTGTCCTGCTACCCATGATTTGGGCGCTGCTGATGGGGGCAGCATTGGGCCTGGCCGGCGACCGTTGGGGAGGTATCGCCCGGCTTGACGTGAAAACCCAGTTTCTCGCTGCCGCTATCCTGCAACCAGCGTTGCTTCTCTTTGTTTCCAAACTCGGCCTGATGGTCGGCGGTGCGTTGCCCAAACTCGCAGCGGCCGGCTGGGCGCTGGCTTTTCAGGAACTCGGCCATTTCGTCGGTACCATCATGCTGGGGTTGCCGCTCGCGCTCCTGCTGGGTATCAAGCGGGAGGCCATTGGTGCGACCTTCTCGGTAGGCCGTGAGCCGAGTCTCGCCATCATTGGCGAGAAGTATGGAATGAACTCCGCCGAAGGCCGTGGTGTGCTCGCAGAATATCTGACCGGTACAGTCTTCGGTGCCGTCTTCATCGCAATCTTCGCCGGGTTTGTTGCAAGCCTGCACATCTTCAACCCCCTGGCGCTGGCGATGGGCTCGGGTGTCGGTTCAGGCTCGATGATGGCAGCTGCGTCCGGCGCAATCGCCGCGCAGCAGACGCCAGAGATGGCGAAGACTGTGCTGACATTTGCGGCGGCGAGCAACCTCATTACGACGACGGTCGGCACGTACTTCACGCTCTTCATCTCGTTGCCTATGGCTATCTGGGGCTACCGGCTACTCGAGCCCCTCATCGGTCGCAAAACGAAGGCATCGGACGCAACAAGCGTCGTTGAAGGAAGCCGGCCGAAGCTGGGTGATGTCGAGACTGCAGCACCTGAACTGAGTTATCGCGGCAAGCTTCTGGCCTGGGGTATGACAGCGGCGTTCGCACTGGTTTGTGACTGGATGACCCACGGCACGAGCCCGCTCGTCGCACTTCCCGGCATGCTGATTATGGTGCTTGCGACAGTTGTCGGTGACGCGCTCGCAATAATGACAGGCAGAAAAATACCAGCAGTCTGCTGGGTATCAATCGCCGCGATGTTTCTGACATCGCCCCTCTGCCCGTGGGCTTCGCAGATTGCAGCCTACAGTTCGCAGAACGACTTCCTTGGCGTCACGACGCCCATGCTGACATTCGCAGGGCTGTCAATCGCAAAGGACATCCCTGCGTTCCGTAAGTTGGGATGGCGAATCGTACTCGTATCGTTTGTTGCTAACGGAGGGACGTTCCTCGGCGCCAGCATCGTCGCCCAGTTCTTTCACGTCTAACCCGTCAACCCCATGCGTTGCACCAGGCATGTGACCTCAGCCGTATGCCCCCACCTTCTGCGCTTCCGTTGACACCTCTCACATTTCCGTTCCGGCAAGCCGCAGAGGTCAACAGCTAACGGTCAACCATTCCTACCGGAAACGGCTCCACAATGAACATAATCACGCAAAGCAGCGCCACATCTGAGCTTTCGAAATCTGGCCTGGACTGGGTCGACAGACTGATGCGGATGGACACGACCAGTCGCAACTCCAACTTCGGCCTGATTGAAACCGTACGCGACTACTGCGATGCGAACGGGTTGCTCACCAGGTTGACGTACGACCCGACCGGCAAGAAAGCCAATCTGTTCGCTACCGTTCCGACCGCCACTGGGGAAACAGATGGTGGTGTAGTTCTTTCAGGACACACGGACGTGGTTCCCGTCGACGGGCAACACTGGGACACAGACCCATTCTCCCCGGTAATTAAAGATGGAAAGCTGTATGGCCGCGGTTCGTGTGACATGAAGGGATTTATCGGCGTAGCGCTCGGGCTGGTTCCGCACATGCGACAAACAGCGCTGACGAGCCCGCTGCATTTCGCGTTGTCTTACGACGAAGAAATCGGATGCGCCGGTGCGCCCGTAATGCTGGCAGACCTTAAGCAGCGCGGCATCAAGCTGGACGGATGTATCGTCGGTGAGCCAAGCAGCATGCGAGTGGTTGTCGCCCACAAGGGTATTAACGCATATCGTTGCTGCGTAAACGGGCATGCTGCACACTCATCTCTCACCCCCAAGGGCGTCAACGCGATTGAGTATGCCGCGCGGCTAATCTGCTACATCCAGGACCTCGCAGAAAGATTCAAATCGAAGGGGCCGTTTGATAACGCTTTCGACGTACCGTTTACGACTGCGCAGACCGGCACGATTCGTGGCGGCATCGCCGTGAACACAGTGCCGGCGAACTGCGAATTTGAGTTTGAGTTCAGGAACCTGCCGGGTATCAACGCGCAAGCTATATACGACGAGATTAAACTATACGCAGAGACGGAACTCGTTCCCAAAATGCGACTGACCCGCGAAGAAGCGGACATCACGTTTGCTACCATCTCGACTGCGCCAGCGCTGGATGTGGCCGAGCAGGCCGCCATCAATGAACTCGTACGTGCGTTGCGGCGAGATACCGACACGAGGAAAGTCGCGTATGCCACCGAGGCGGGATTGTTCCAGACCGCGGGTATCCCGAGCATTGTTTGCGGGCCAGGCAACATTGAGCAGGCACACAAGCCTAACGAGTTCGTAGAGTTGGAGCAGCTTGCCGCCTGCGAGAGTTTTCTGCACAAGCTAATCATCAGTCTATCCGGAACGGCAAACTAGAAACTGACAGCGGTTACTATCAGCGCCCTACCTGCGAGGACCACCAGATTCATGCTCCTCGTAATGCAGGCGGTCACGTGGATTTTTCAGTTTCACGCGTGCTCGTTCCTGTGGAAACAACTGATGCGACTGCCCGCTCAAGACGGCTAACGCGTTTGGGTTGGGACATGAACTTGAACCTGGTGGCAGAACGTATTGCATGGCGCTAGACGCGCCGGGAGAAAACCCGAGGCGTGATAAAAGGCGGGCGGCCCTCCAGCGATGGTGCATTCAGTATCAGCCGAAGCTTCGAAGCGAGAAAGAGGGCTTCGAAAACCGGTGTGTTCGAAAACAAGAACGGAGGCGTGCCCGGTGAAATCCTGGCGGAGCTGAGAAACGCGAGGAGAGCCCGCTGCACGGGCGCACCGCCGGTCGATGAGCCTTGACCGGACGCCGCAGCGCCACATCGCCTCAGCGTTCTATTAATTCGAACAACTTTCTCGATGCGATGCGATGGGCGCGGATTATTTTCCGGCAGACACTTGTCTCGCACCTGAGAACCAAGTGCCATAGGCAGCGACGGCGCAGAACCTGACAATCGCTCGACGCGGCAAGACGTGCCAGACCTGTCTCAACCGTAGCCCATATGCCCCTGAGATGGTGCAGTCAGCTTAATGTAGTTAGTAATGCAAACCATATACGACTGCAATCAAACAAACCGGTAAGGAGAAGACCATGAAACGTTCGACAACATTCATCGCGGTCATTGGCGCGGTTCTCGCGCTTGCATCGGCGGCTTCGTACGCACAGGATGACACTATAAAGCTTGGCTTTGCTGGCCCGCTGACGGGCCAGAACGCCAACCTCGGAAAAGACGTGGAGCTCGGCGCCGAGATGGCTGTGGATGACATCAACGCGAACCCGCCAATCATCGATGGCCATAAGGCCAAAATTTTGCTTCAGGTTGAAGACGATGCGGGCGACCCGCGCCAGGCGACTCAGGTAGCGCAAAAGCTCGTCGACTCCGGAGTGAAAGGCGTTGTTGGGCATTTCAATTCGGGGGCAACAATTCCGGCATCGAAGATTTACTTCGACGCTCACATCCCGCAAATCACGCAGTCGTCGACAAACCCGAAGTACACCCAGCAAGGATTTGACACGGCCTTCCGGTTGGTCGCTAACGACCCGCAACTCGGGTCGGTTCTTGGTAAATATGCCGTCCAGAAACTGAATGTCAAGACGTTTGCCGTTATCGACGACAGAACTGCCTATGGTCAGGGTATCGCGGACCAGTTTCTTGCATCCGCCACGGCGGCCGGTGCGAAGCTAACGACTCGCCAGTTCACGACCGACAAGGCTACGGACTTCAGGGGCGTCCTGACGGCTGTCAAAGGTACTTCGCCAGATGTTGTGTTCTATGGCGGCATGGATGCTCAAGGCGGCCCGATGCTGAAGCAGATGCAGCAACTGGGCATGGCATCCAACTTCATGGGCGGTGACGGAATTTGTACGGGCGAACTACCTTCCCTTGCAGGCGATGCCCTGCAGGGAAGAAAAGTGGTATGTGCTGAAGCAGGTGGCATTACGCCTGAGTATCAGGCAGGGATGGATAAGTTTAAAGAACGGTTTAAACAGAAGAATGCTCAGGATGTGGTCATCTACGCGCCCTATGCGTATGACGCCGTCATGATTCTGGTTGATGCGATGAAGCGGGCGAACTCTTCTGACCCGGCCAAGTATCTTCCCTACCTCAAAAACACCGACTACAAGGGAGTCATCGGCGAAACTCGTTTCGATTCGAAAGGAGATGTGAAGGACGCAGCGCTCACGCTATACACGTATGCAGACGGGAAGCGCGACAGCCTGGGGGTTCAGCACTAGCGCGTGTGATGGCGCAACGGTTGCCCTTAAAGACCGTCGCGCCATGGCGACCGACGAAATGCTGGTTGCGGTGGGTCGGGAGTGCCATCGGCCTTCCGCGAAGTACTGCTTCAGGTAAAGAGTGCAAATGACCGACATCGCTTTCTCTCCAGTGCGCGCCGAAGTTGACTCACTGGAATGGGTCGAAAGGCTTATTCAAATCGACACGGCCACTTACCACGGTAACCTCGCCCTCGTCGGTACCGTTAAGGAGTACCTCACCGGACGAGGGTTAGCAGTTGAGACGTTCACGAGGCAACTGAGTGGCGCCGGGGAGTTGTTCACTAGTATTCCGGACGCCTCGGGCAACGTTAGAGGCGGCATCATGTTCCTCGCTAGTTGTGACGTGGCATCCGTTGCTGGACAGCGTTGGAGTTCGAACCCTTTCCGACCGGAAGTGCGTAATGGTCGACTGT
Source organism: Paraburkholderia sp. GAS41 (assembly GCF_050436545.1). Classification (NCBI taxonomy): domain Bacteria; kingdom Pseudomonadati; phylum Pseudomonadota; class Betaproteobacteria; order Burkholderiales; family Burkholderiaceae; genus Paraburkholderia; species Paraburkholderia sp. GAS41. The sequence goes on along the minus strand of NZ_JBNDMK010000003.1, from coordinate 402,403 downwards.
ATGGCAGAGGCGCAAACAGTATGAAAGGATTCGTCGGTCTGCTGTTGGGTCTGGTACCGGTTATGACCTCAGCAACGCTTTCTTGTCCAATACACATTTCCCTTCGTTACGGGCCCCGAGGCAGAGCCGGGACAGAGCTCGCCGTCGACGATGCTGTCTCAGCATTCGCCGCTGATGTACAACCGTTCGCCTCAATATCAGGTTGCCCCACCAACCTGCAGGTTGTGAGAGCCAATCAATGGATAATGCCGATTTTCCACGTCAGCAAGAAATCCGGGGCTGAAAAGCTGCAATCCTGCATTCACTTAGCATCCAGAGATACGGCGCTTCTTGCGTTCACGCGTTTCTTTTTGCAACACGTAGCTGAGGCGTCAACGGGATGCTTGACATCACCCCAGATGGGTGAACATACGCAGGTCTCGCCAGCTGTCAATGCTGATGTTCAGCGCGGCGCCAAGGCTTTTGCAACCCTGGCCGGCATCCTCAGTAAGCGGGAGGCCGGCAAGAGAAACGTTGACGTGCAGGTCGAACTCTCGCGTTCGGACAGAGGATGTCTGAACCTTATTTGGGGTCCGGGAATGCCGCGACTGGTTGCTACCGAAGACGAGTATGTCGAACTGGTGCAGCTAGCCAAATGCAGCGCTGGACTGAAAGCGCTCGTCGCGGAACTGGCGACAGATTCGATGTAGAGGTTAGTGCCTTGCGCTCGCTGGATGATTGGACACGTCACCTCGGACGGCGAGACGGCGACTACGTTCTTCTGCCCGAATTTCGTCAAGGGTACGAAAGTCACCCGAAGCTGGCGACGACAGCGAAAGTCGGCCGCTTGCTCGCGCGGACTAACTGGCGCCGGGACGCCCAGCGGAACCTTGAAGGAGCTCGGCATAGTTCTGGCGCACAGGCACTCAACAGGGACAATCGCTTGCTACGGCAGTCGGCACTCAAATGGAATGTTTCTTGCGTCACCCGGTCGGAGCAAACATGACGCTAACCAACATAGGCAACTGAAGGTGTATTCAATTTGCTGGTCGATGACGCCCCCGAGATTCTCGCCGCGTGGTCCCTCATCTTGGTCAACGAGGGATACAGCGTGACTCGCGCACGAAACGGCGTCGAGGCGGTCGAGTGCCTGAAGCAGCATCTGCCTGGCCTTGTTATTACCGACTGGATAATGCCATTGATGGATGGACTGACACTGTGCCGCGAGATGAGAGCTCGACCTTACCTCGCGCACATCCCGATTCTCGGTCACTCGGCCGCGCCGCCAACTGACGTTCGCCAGCCTGAATGGAACCTTTGCCCGAAGAAGTCAGTAGCTGCGTCACTTTTTCTTACAACAGTGGGTAACTTATGCAAGGGTGCCTTCTGGCGGAGTTCCAAACGGCATCAGCGCGTTCTGTCACGCCTGGCGACGGGCGCCGCGCGCGGAAAGCAATCTTCTCAAAAAAATGCCCGCCTCAAGGACGGGCAATTCCACATCAGGAGGAGATATGGAGAGGAGACTGCTTCACGATAATGTGGACGTTCGCGAATTGCAATTCACCAAAAATCGGTCGGCCCGTTCGATTACTTTATGCGGTCCGCTGGCATCAGGGCGACCTGACAAGCCAGGCCCATTGGACAAGTCGCGCATAAGCCGACGTACACGTGGTGCCGCCGGTTCGACTAACACTCTCGGGGCCTCTCGCCGACAGATTGGAAGGCTCGTCGCCCTGAACCGATGGGCAGTGGCGCCCGTAACCGCGCTATCGGAGAACAGTTAGACTAACCGCTGTGGACTATCAAGCCTATGAAGCGAATCTCTTTCGCAACGCAGTTGGTGCTTCTTTGGGCGCTCGTTGCCGTAGTCTGCACGCTGCTCGCTGGAATCATCTGGTTGCTGGTTCAGACGGACCAGAACCGCCAGATTTCCATCGCCAGTCAACAGTCCATAGCCGCCTGCGAACATGTAGCAGCGCGCTATTCGCTCTCTCGCCAGTTCACGACGAACGCTTACGACACCGACCTGATGCATGCGGTGCTCGATACAGTCTTGATTCAGGCCCCGAAAATCGAAGGTGGGTTTTGGAAATCCGGCGCCACAAGCCGTTCTGACCAGACCTCGGGACCATCGGCCGCGGCCGACCGCGACGCCAGCACGACTCAATCTAGTGCCGTCAACGGGTTTCTCGCCTACTCGTTCCCGACCTATGAAGGCTCGGGCCTCAAGCGGGATATCCCGCAGGCAGAGACGCCCTTGATACTTCGCACTTTGCACCGCGCGGAAACCGGACATACAGCGCTTTCGGACTCGGTTCCTGGTGGAGCGGGGGCGACAGTTGCATCCGCGTGCCCTGTAGCCGGAACCTCTACCCTTTATGCCTGGACTCTGACTAGAGCCCAGGCTCCTCTCGGGCAATACGGACACTTGCTCGTGGTATCGCTAGCCGTTGTGCTCACAGCTATCCTGACTATTGCGGTAATTCTCGGCATTTCTCTGTATCGCTGGAAGCAAAATCTGACAAAGCTCGAACGAGGCTTGTCATCAGACACAACTGCCTCCTTGACCGCGCTGCAGTTGGTCGGGGAACCCGACCTCGACAAAATCATCAACGCCGTCAACGCTTTCGCCGCACGTTCCAGGGCTGCACAAGCCCGTGCCTCAGCTTTGAGCGAGAAGTTACTGCAGGCCGAGCGCTTCGCCTCGCTTGGCAAGCTCGCTGCGCAGGTAGCACATGAAATCCGTAATCCACTGGGTGCCGTCAGGTTGAAACTGGAGAATGTGCTCGCGCATGACGTCTGCACGCCGAATCAATCGCTCACGTCGGCTCTCGGGCAGGTGGAGCGCATCGAAACTCAGGTAACGAGTCTGCTCGCGTTGACGCAGCCCGTGACACTCTTGATGGATACAATTGATGCGGCAGAATGGGTGGCGGCGACCGTGGGCACGCATCACGAAGGGGCGGCGCTGAAGGGTGTCAATCTGTCATTCGATGTTGACCAACTGAAGCCGGCGCAACCCGGCGTTGACGGTCATCTGGCGAGGTTTGACCCGGTACAGATGGCAAGGGCGCTCGACAACCTCATACTAAACGCAATCAGGCACGCCCCGCCCGAGGGCGAGGTCGCGGTGCGCGCACATCGCGCCGGTACCGGCGCGGACCGTCTATTGCGTGTCGCGGTAGTCGATAATGGCCCCGGAGTTGCGATGGCTGACCGGGAACGTATTTTCGAACCATTCGTCACCGGACGGCCTGATGGTTCTGGGCTGGGCCTGGCCGTGGCCCGGGAAGTGGCTACGGCCCACCGTGGCCGGGTGTACGTCGAGGACACTGACAGAGGTGCATGTTTCGTCATTGAGATTCCATGGCACACATACTCGTAGTCGACGATGACGATGGCTTCCGTGAGGGGCTCGTCGAAACGCTGATTGACCTTGGGCACTCAGTCGATGAGGCGACCTCTGGCGAACAGGCGCTGAAAACGCTCAGCAATGCCGCTGCTCCATTTACCTGCATGTTTCTTGACTTCCGCTTGCCTGGCATGGACGGGCTCGCTGTACTTGAAGCATTGCAGACAACGGCGCACGGGTCGACGCTGCCAGTTGTGATGCTGACAGGCTTCGCATCAAGCGATAACACGGTAGGCGCGATGACACTAGGCGCCTTCGATCATTTGACGAAACCGGTCGGTAGACAGGCGATACAGTCACTCCTCGAGCGTATCGTATCCTCGACAGCGACAAGCGAAGCGTCCGTCGAGCTGTTGCCTTCTTTTCGCGTTGAGGTGGCGAGTGCGAAACCTCGGCTGCTAGGTGTCAGTGAGACCTTGCGCGAGGTACAGAAACAGATTGGGCGCGCTGCATCATCAGATGCTACGGTCCTGTTGAGCGGAGAAACGGGTACCGGTAAAGAGGTCGCGGCACGGGTGCTTCATGACGCATCGAAGCGCCGGGGCAAACCGTTTCTCGCGGTGAACTGTGCTGCCATTCCTGCTGACCTGCTCGAGAGCGAACTGTTCGGGCATGTCAAAGGCGCCTTCACGGGAGCATCGGTGGACCGGACCGGATGCTTCGCGGCCGCCGATGGCGGCACATTGCTGCTCGACGAAGTCGGCGACATGCCCCTTCCGATGCAGGCCAAGTTCTTAAGGGTCATCCAGGAGCGGCAAATTACCCCGCTCGGCTCCAATCGCCTGACGCCTGTCGACATCAGACTCGTCGCGGCAACCCATCGAGACCTGGAGGCAATGGTCGAATCGGGCGAGTTTCGCGAGGACCTGCTTTACCGGCTCAACATTATTCCTATCGAGTTGCCCCCGCTGCGCGAGCGGCTGGCAGACATCCTTCCGCTTGCCGAACATTTCCTCGCCGAAGCCGCCATTCGCCGGTCACGGGACATGCGACTCTCCGCGTCAGCACAACGCTTGCTTCTCGGTTACTCATGGCCGGGCAATGTGCGTGAGCTCAGAAACGCAATTGAGCGTGCGGGTGCATTGGCTCCCGGACCTTCGATTACGGCAGAGGACCTGGGTTTTCTGAGCGCGAAACCGGACGATGGTCAGCCGCTCCTGAGCGCAAGCTTCTTTGAAATGTCATTGCCGGGCGCCGTGGAAGCGGTCGAGCGCGCGATGATTAGCCACGCGCTGAAGCTCGCCGACAACAACCGCGCCGATGCCGCGCGCCGGCTAGGCATAAGCCGTCAGACGCTGTACGCGAAGCTCGCAGCACTCAAGCTCGAATAATGTGTCAAGCAATCTGACGCGGTGTGTCGGTTCGCTTGACAGTTGCCCGGCTGAAGCGCCCCGCAAAGTACCATCTAGCAGGGGCATCGCGATGGCATAGGCCTTGCAATTGTCTCCGTGTCGTTCAAACGGAGAGCATCATGGCCTCAAAAAATTTCAACCTGTCGTCCACCCACCGCACGCAGGCGAACAGTACCATTCCGACCGCAAAGGTTGCTCGCGCTGCAGCGCTCTCATTGTGCCTTGTCACAATCGCGTGCGCCGCCCAAACACCGCCTGCTCAGGACGCCGTGCCTGTTCCGCCGCCGGTCGCTGGTGGACGCGCCGGCGCGATGCCAGCCATAGCCCCGCCACCATCGCCCCTTGCAGCGCAGCCGCAGTCGGTTGTCGCAACTGGAACGGTGAGCCGCTTCGTCGTTAACCCGGAAGGCGAGGTTGACGGCTTTCTTCTGGGTGACGGTTCGCTTGTCCACTTCCCGCCGCACATGAGCTCGCAACTGGTAAGCGTTGTCCATCCCGGCGACCCGGTCCGAATCGCAGGATTTCGTGACGGTGCAGGCAACGTGACTGCGCAGCAAATCACGAATGACCGAACGTCCCAACAGGTCGTTGACCAGCCTCCGCCAGTCAACGCAATGCGTGTTCCGCCAGCGTTGCGTGGGGCAGGTCTCGTCAAGCTCAGTGTTAAGGGCACGGTTGCACGTATCACGACAGCACCACGCGGAGAGCCTGATGGCGTAATGCTTAGCAATGGAACGGTTATCAAGATGCCGCCGCCGGTAGCACAGCAGTTTGCCAACCTGATGCGGCCAGATGTAGTGGTCGCTGCCAGCGGGTACGGTACGCGTAATCAATACGGCGAGGCGCTGCAGGCAACAGCGTTCGGCACCCCAGGCAATGTCACGCAGCTGTACGACAAAGCCCCCAACTGATTCTCTTTTAATCGGAGTTACGTCATGCATTGGATTGACCCGGAATGCCTGCAGGAAACGCGCGGCACCATTACGCAGTTCCTCCTGAATCCCCATGGAGAGCTGGACGGCTTCGTTCTCGGCAACAACAGACAGGTGCATTTCCCGCCCCATCTGTCCAGACAGGTCGCAAAACACGTCAGCGTTGGCGACACGGTTCGCGTGCGTGGCGCCAAACCGCGCGCTGCCGATATCGTTGCAGCCGTCCAGCTGACATCAGAAACAGGTGTCGTGATTCTTGACGATGGACCCCATCACCACGGTGAGAAGCATGAGAAGCCTCATGTCGACAAGCATCCCATGGAAGTGGCGGGCGAAGTGAGGCTCTCACTGTATGGGCCCAAAGGCGAACTTCGCGGCGCCTTGCTGACCGACGGAACGTCGATTCGTATGCCTCCTCATGCCGCAGAGGAGTTGTCCGGTTACCTCGAACCTGGCACTCACATACAGGTCTGGGGTCACGGAGTGAAAAACAGATATGGCAGAACTATCGAAGTCGACGACATCGCCGAGCTGGTCGATGCCGAGAACCTTACGGAGGTCGCAGAGTAGTCCCGCGCACTGAATCTAATCCAGACACGTTTCTTGAAGGAGAATGCGAAATGGTACAAGGGCAAAACACGTTTCCGCCATCGAAGCTTTCACAAAGCGGCGAGCCGCTTGTATGGATGCACATCGGCGACCTGCATCTGACGGAGACGGAACTGCCCAACCATCTCGCGCTGCGCGACATCATCTCCCAGGCTAATGCGCACCTCGCGGGGCAAATCGATTTTGTCGTGCTACCCGGCGACAATGCAGACGATGGTACGCCTGAGCAGTACAAGATTCTTCGCACCGAGCTGGACCAGCTCAAGCTCCCGGTTCACGTCATCCCCGGCGACCATGACTTCAAATCGCACGACCTGCACGCTTTTCATGAGGTACTTGGCGCTGAACGCCTCCCGAAAGCCGTTTCGGTAGGAGACTTCCGTTGCCTCTTTCTGGACTATGTTTCTGCCGGAACTGGCGGGCCGGATTTCAAGCTTGGAAACCCGCAATTTGATTGGCTTAAGGCAGAACTTCAGACCGCTGCTGCATCAGGCAAGGAGGCTGTGGTCTTCGCGCATGCCTATCCGGCAGACCTGGCCGACGCTGACGAAGCCTCAGCTTTTTTCCACGGTTTGCTGCGGGAGTTCCGCGTTGCGGTTGTCGATATGAGGCATATCGGCGTCGACAACATCGAAGCCACCTCGACATTCGAAGGAACCCGGGAGCGGCGTGCGGATGGAAGCGACCGCGACACGATTGGCGCTTGGGAAGAGAAGAACATCCTGGGCACCCAGCTCCGACCGAACCGTAACGGGAGAAAGTGGTGAGCCCACAATCAGAGCAGTCGCAGGTTGACGACGAAGCGCCGAAATCGCCGTCGTCACGGAGTTTGCGCGGTCTGGACTCACTCAATTTCCTGATGGCCGACGTGCGGGATGGTCTTGGCCCGTTCCTGTCCGTGTACCTCAAAGGTACGCAACACTGGGGCTCGGGCAACATCGGCCTTGTCATGGCTGCCAGCGGGGCCGCGGCCGCAATCTGCCAGATTCCAGCCGGATTGCTCGTCGATGCAGTTCGCGTGAAGCGCCTGCTCATCGCGATTTCCGGTTTGCTGGTGGGGACCGGATGTCTTCTGATTGCGGTTTTCCCGAAACTGCCAACTGTCCTTGCCGCACAGATTACTCTTGGCGCGGCGTCCGCCATCATTCCGCCTTGCCTTGCCGCATTGAGCCTTGGCATCGTTGGCCGCAAGTTGCTGCCCGCCCGGATAAGCCGCAATGAAGCGTTTAATCATGCAGGCAACTTCGCAGCGGCTCTTCTGGCGGGCGGCTTGGGGCAGTATGTTGGAGTCATCTGGCTTTTCTATCTCATTTGCGGATTCGCGGTCGCGAGCGCGCTCGTGGTTCTGCTCATCAAGCCGAAGGATATTGACCACGAGCTCGCCCGGGGGGCCGAAGCCGCCTCAGAGGCCGAGAACCGTCGTAAGCCCGTTGCGTTTTCGGAGTTATGGAAAAAGCGTGACCTCAAGGTGTTTATCATCTCGGTCATCCTGTTCCACTTTGGCAATGCGGCGATGTTGCCGCTCGCTGGCCAGGTCATCGCCAAGGTTCATCCGGGAATGGATGTCGTCGCACTGAGCGCGTGCATCATCTCGGCACAACTCGTGATGGTCGCCGTCGCTGCAACTGTCGGGCATGCGATGCGAAAAGGAGTCGGACGAAAGAAGATTTTCCTGCTCGCGCTGGCCGTGTTGCCGGTAAGAGGGGTGCTGTTTTCGATGACCAGCAGCCCTTATGCTGTAGTAGCGATTCAACTGCTTGACGGCGTGGCCGCCGGTATTTTTGGTGTTATCGGCGTGGTCATCGCCTCGGACCTGATGCGCGGCACGGGGCGGTTCAATTTCGCACAGGGACTGGTGGCGCTGGCTGTCGGTATCGGCGCAGCGCTGAGTAACGTCACTGGAGGCTATGTTGTCGAGAAATTCGGCTTCACGACAGGCTTTCTGACCTTGACCGCCATCAGCGCGCTCGCGCTAATATTCTTCGCGGTGTTCATGCCGGAAACGCGACCAAACGGAGATAGTACGGCGGCGCCGGGCGGCCATCCGCAAGATTTGATTCCCACATCGACCTGACTAGAAAAATGAATGCATTGCTGAGCTCGTCCGTTCCGGTCTGGGTTATCGCTGCGGTATCCACGCTCGGCGTCATCACCCGGCCGTTCAAGCTACCTGAGGCTGTGTGGGCGGTACTCGGCGCGCTCGCCTTATGCGGACTCGGGATGCTGTCGTGGTCCGATGCGCTCATCGCGGTTGGCAAGGGGCTCGATGTCTACCTGTTTCTGACTGGAATGATGGTGGCGTCAGAACTCGCCCGGAAGGAGGGACTGTTCGACTACCTGGCCGCTCTTGCCGCGAAGCGCGCGGGAGGCTCAGCGAAGAAACTGTTCTTTCTGATGTATTGCGTCGGTACGGTCGTGACAGTCTTCATGTCAAACGACGCAACGGCAGTCGTACTGACACCGGCAGTCATTGCCGTTGCGCACGTCGTTAAGGCAGAGAAGCCGCTGCCGTATCTCTACATTTGCGCGTTCATCGCGAACGCCGCGAGCTTCGCCCTGCCCATCTCGAACCCGGCGAATCTGGTGATTTTTCAGGACCGTATGCCCACACTTTTGAACTGGCTCGGTCGTTTCGCCGTACCGTCCGTGTTGAGCATTGTCGCCACCTATCTGGCGCTACGTCTCATGCAACGGCAGGAACTGACGCAGCAGATTGAATCAAAGGTCGATGTTCCAGAGTTATCGACTGCTGGCAAAGCGACGGGTATCGGCATCGTTGTGATGGCAATCGTGATGCTAGGCGCGTCGGCACTTGACGTGCCGCTTGGACTGCCGACGTTCTGCGCAGGGCTGGCTCTCTTTGTCGCCATCTGCATCCTTAAGCGAAAGTTTCTAGGCGCGCACCTCGCCGAGATTTCCTGGGCGGTGCTCCCTTTGGTCGCAGGACTTTTCGTTCTGGTCGAGGGGCTTCAACGCACGGGTGTGATAGAAAACATAGCCGATGTCGTCAGGGCAGCGTCGACAACCATTCCCGCTCACGCAAGCTGGATTTCTGGTGCGGTCATGGCTGTCGCCTGCAATCTCATCAATAACCTACCAGCGGGCCTGATAGCCGGTTCAGCGCTCACGGTCGCCCATGCACCGACTCCCGTCGCAAGCGCGGTCCTGGTAGGCGTTGACCTCGGACCAAACTTCTCGGTCACGGGCTCCCTTGCCACCATTCTCTGGTTGACCGCTCTTCGTCGGGAAGGCATCCAGGTGACTGCATGGGTTTTCCTCAAGCTGGGGGTCGTGGTGACGCTGCCTGCGTTGGTTTCCGCATTAGCCGCAGTTGCCTTGGGCGCGACCTTGTAACGGTCTTGTCCCCATACGAACAAGCGTAGCTCGAATACAACAACGGGCTTACTCTCTAGTCGCGATGCGAACGACGGATCTGCCAACGGGCAGCACGCCGAGTACCTCGCTGGCAAAGGGGGCTATAAGCTCCTTGCGGCGAAATTCGGTATTGCAGAAAGCATGGTGAGGCGATGGGTCGCGGCATATCGTCACCATGGTAACGATGCCTGTTGCGAAGATCTACACGAAGTCGCGATGGATGCGACAGTCAATCCCATCTATCTCGTGGGCGGCGGCAAGGGCGGCGTTGGTAAGAGCCTCGTCGCGCTCGCCGTCTGTCCTGTCGTCGCTGGGAAAACCGAACAGGTCGTACAGATCAGCGGCGCTCACGTCGATGTCGGAGAAGATCGTATTGACCGCATTCGGGTCGTTGTGATCAGCCACTAGGGAACTCCTTGGTGTTCAGGTCAAGCCCCGGGTCGCTCGTGGAAGACCTTCACGCCCGCGCAGTAGCCGAGCACGCGATAGGCTTCCCACTGGTTGTCGTCGAAGAACTGATCGGCCGTGGTCTGTTGCGGAAAATCCTCATGGTTTTCCGCGTAGGTGCGGGCATCGTTGGGCAGATCGCCGCCTACGGTCGGCTTGATAAACAGCAGCCAGCTGGTGCGTTCATGCTGGTCCGAGTAGGTGATGCGCGCGAGCGCCGCGCCGTACCTGCCGTCGCGCTTCAGGTCGGCGAAAGCGCAGAGGGCGTCCGGGTCGAGCCAGCCCTTGATCCACTCCGGCAGAGCCGGCTTGTCCTTTTCGGGCGGGAAGGCCTCCCATCCGGCGGGCGGCTGGTGCCGGTTCGCACGCGCTACGATCGGATCGAGCCAGGTGATGGTCGCGCAAAAATCGTAGCGCACCTGACGGACCAGCAGTGCGAGCGGGTCGCTACGGTAATGCGGGTCCGCCGTAGCGTCAACCGCGACGATGAACGGCAGCCTGCGGCGGATCAGCTCGTAGACGCCGGTATTGTCGAAGTGGCCGCCGTCGCTCAAATACCAGAGCCGCGCGGCCGGACCCTCAAAGTAGGCGCGCCATTCATCGAGCAGTTTCGCCTGCAGGGTGAAGATCTTTGACGGTACTGATTTGATCTGCCGCCAGGGACCCGCCGGATAGCATCCCGGCCGCTTGTAGCGGGAAATGCCGGTGTTCCACCAGTAGCCGATGCGGATATTGGTGAGGCCAAGCAACAGCGATACGGCGAGTTTCGTGTTGCGACCGAGACCAGTACTCGCCGCTGCACCGGAGATGGCGATCCACTGACCGAGCCGCAACCGCTCCACGGTGACCGGCTCATTGTCGGAACGGGCGAGCGCGTGAAACTCGTTGGGGTCCGGCCGCACGCGCACGGCGCTGACGGGCGCAACGCGTGCCGGCGTGGTCAGGTCACGCTCGGCCCAGAGTGCGTGAAACCGCCTTCCCGTGCTGATGCCGGCGGGACCGACACACATGGGCATGCCTTTGTCGTCGCGCAACTGATTGCCGGACGACGGGTCGACCGTATTGTTGAGACAGGAGCTGATCAGATGCAATGGACCGCCGCTGGTTTCCGGGTGATATTGGTCGAACGGGACATCGTCGCCAAGGTCGGCGACGCCCACCGGCACGGGTGAGTTCGTGCCGATGGGTTTCACGCGGGCGTCGTTGGACGCGCCGAGGTAGGTCCGCACCAGTTTCTGCGCATAGCTCTGCTGCAGTGAGGACAGGTTGAGAAACAGCAACACGCGGCCCTTCACGGCCGAGATGAGGAGGGCGACCACCACGCCGAAACGGGCGGCATGCGGATCGAAGTCGAAGGCCGCGTACACGAGTACATCGAGGAAAAGCAGCAACACGAAAACCAGCACGAACGCGAGCACGGCGAGGAGGACATCCATTAGAAGCCCACTGGCCCAGGTCTTGCCGGGTCCGCCGGGCGCTGTCTCGCCCGTCTTGCTGGGGCGCTTCAGCACGCTTGCTGCGAGCCCGCGCAGCAGCAGCAGAAACGGCGCGGTACCGCTCGTCGCCCAGAGAATGATTTGCAGACCGTTCTTCAGGAGCCATTGCGCAAGCGTGTCGAGCACGACGAACAGCAGGCTGACGACGAAGCTGAACAAGGCTGCGCCAAACAGGCGGGTCAGGCGATTGCGCACGACGGTGGCCCCATCCGCGGGCTGTGCCGCGCCCGGATTGACCGGTTGCGCGGCCGCGCCGGACGGCGTGGGGTCGCGTATCAACAACCCGGCTGCCTCCTGTTCGAACCAGGCGAGTAGCAGCACGCCGAGTGCCGCGGCGCTCCATGTTTCGATGCGGGGTACCGACAGTCCTGCGATCGCGCAGCCGAGCATCGCGATCCACAGGATGAAGGGCAACCACGACCGCCATTCCTGCTTTGGGCGGCGACTCATGGTCAGCCAGTAGCCGATCGACGGCGGCAGCACGCCGAGCACGAAAAGAGCGAGCGGCACCCACCACCATGTCGACAACTGCAAACCGTGCCACCACGGCGGCGCGGTGTCGCATATAACCGACAGACGCGGGAACTTCGAGCAGTCCAGCGCGAACCAGTGCAGCGCGCCGAGAAGGCCGAACACCAGGGCGCCGATCCACACGTGGACCGCGGCGAGATTGCGCAGGATGACCGCGATATCGAACAGCACGTCATGCCGGCCGCCGCCCACCAGGTATTGGGCGTTGTAGCGCAGCCACTGGATCTCGGGCGAAGCGAGGTCCTTGAGCGTCCGTTCTACCCGGTCCGGGGCCGCGTCGCGCGAGTCGGGCGAAAGACGCGTATAAAGCCTGCCGAGAAACCCCCCGATGTAGGCGCCCCCCGAGATCGACGACATGATGTCGATGTCGCGCAGGCGGTCCTGTTTCGCGAGCGCCTGCAGGATGCCGAGACAGTAAGTGGCGCTGCGCACGCCGCCGCCTGATAGCGCCAATCCCACCGTTTTGTCTGGCAACCGGGCAGGGTAGGTGTCGTCAGAATCCTCGCTGCCCGGCCGGGCGCACCTGCGGCGGTTGCAAATGGCTTTCGCCTCGACGTTCTCGAGCGCGGCCGGGTAGGACTCCGAGTCATCCAGCAGTACATCGGCGGCCTTCTCGCTAATCATGAAAGTAGGTGTCACGATGAAATAGCCTGGAATGGTCGGAAAAACCGACGTGTCGACGATGCGCAACCCCTCCACGCCATGCACGCGGAACTTGCTGTCCACCACGGCAAACTTGTCCTGCAGTTTGCTCGGATCCTCGTGCCATGGGTCATGGCCGATCCTGCAGGAGGCGCAGGCGTGATGTCCCCACGCTTCATTTTTGATCCATTCGCGCAGACTCGGCGAGTAATCCGGTTTGTCCGCGCCCGGCTGAATCTCGCTGTCGAACACGGAAACGTGGCTATTGATCTCGCGCATGTGCTGGATCGCGTCGCACAAGGCATCCACGTCATCCTGGCAGACCTTCGCACCCTCGGGCGTATCGTCGAACGAACGGAAATTGATTTCCGGCGTGAGGAACGGATTGGCGCTGCGCAGGCGCACGGCGCCGTTATTGTTTGTGGTGTACGCCTTGAGAATGACCCAGCTCCACAGATTGCGCGTCTGCTGGTTCGCGGTCATGTTCCGCCAGAGCAATTGCCGCGAATAGTTCCAGTAGTAGCCCCGGAAGGCGATAGGCAGACCGAAGATGAAGAGGTCCGGGTCGCAGCGCTGCGTGGCGCCGCCGGCGGACGACATCATCATGGCAATCGCGCCGCCGTTGGTGGAGTACAGTCCGGTTTGATCTTTCACCCATTGGCTGAGCACTGGGTCCTTTGTATCTCCCGGCTCGAAGGTCGCGCCCCGTAGCGTCGAAAACGCTTCCCGTGTCTGGGTAACGATGCTGACTTCATAGCGATCCTGCAGATTCCTGCCAACGCCGGGCAGATGCACGATCGGCGCGACCGGCTTGCCGTCGCCGCCGCTAAGCCCCTCGATGTGCTTTTCAGTCAAATGCGCCGCGTCGCCAATACCGCTCAGCATCAGCAATTGCGGCGTATTGAACGCTCCGCCGCAAACGATCACCTCCCGTTTTGCGAACACACGCCTATGCGCCTGTTCCGTGGCGGGCCCGGCATACATCGGGCTGGCCTCGTAAAGATGCTCGCCTTCGCAGAGTTCCACGCCGATTGCACGGGGCGCGAGGTGGTCCCTCTTTTCGAACAGGATCCGCGTGGCGTGTGCCGGTTTCGAAATCACCAGCCGGTCGGGGAATGTGGCCTGCACGTTCAGCAGATGGTCGCGTAAGCCACAGCGCCGCTTGCCGTCGGTGCCAATCGAGATCATTGAGACGTGGGCGCGGCTCTGGATGGCCGGCGAGCGGACGTTGGGATCGAGGAACTGCAGGATCTGGAAGCGGGCGGCGGCGCGCCCGAACATCGAGGCCGCGTTGCGATTCGCAAGCGCGGCGAACAGCACGTCTTTGAGGACACCCTTGAAGACCTTGTCGCCGCGCGCGATGCCGGCGATCACGGCCGGGTCGATGAAGCTGGTCTTTTGCCAGCCGCTGGAGCCGTGTCCACCTGGATCCAGCACGCTGCGCGGCGCAAGCCACCGGACCAGCAGTTCAAGCGACCTGAAGATCCATCCGAGCGTTTTCACCCCGAACGACCGGTATGCCGTGTAGTAAAGGCAGTTCTCGATCTTGGCGAAATAGCCCTGCATGTTTTGCGAGCGCCATGAATCGTCGCCGGTGAATTCGGCGATATTGTCCCAGTCCGCGTCGTTGGGGCGGATGATGATCATCGCGTGATGCGACGTGCAGCCGCCAAGGGTCGCCGCGCGCGGATAGAAGATGCCGCCCTTGGCGGGTTCACGCGCCACCGTCGACGGGTCTCTGTTGCCCGGCGTCTCCGACGGGTCCTTTGCGCGGCTGTACTTGGTGTCCTTGTTCTGCCTGCTGAAATCCGTGTAATGACGCACGGAGAATTTCCAGCTCATGTCATCGTCTTCGGTGGCTGGCGCGTGGAACGCAGGCACGGCGTAGACCTGGCGCATCGGCTGCTGGCCGAGACTGGGATCGCCCTGCGTCATGGGCTGAGCCCTTGCGTCGGGCTGCGCCAAAGCGGGATCGCCGCCGGCCTCGATCAGCAGAACGTGCCGGCCGTTCAGCGCGAGCCGCGCCGCCAGCGGGCCGCCGCCCGCGCCCGAACCCACCACGATGTAGTCAAACGGCGTGGTTTGCGGGTCCTCGGCTTGCGAAAGCGGATCATAGGATTGCATCGCGACTCCGGTGGACGAAGAAGTACATCAGAGCGTTTGAAGGAAAGCCTTTAATTGCTGCTTCTGTTCATCGGTCAGTGCTTCGCCGAACCAGTGTCCGCGATCGAGCACGAAGTCGGGACATTTGCTCGCCTTGAGCAGCGCCGGTCCGGCCTCCTGCTGAAATTCGGCGAGCGCCTGGAAACTGCCGTCGTGCGGGTCGTCGCGGCGCACCCGCAACACGCCTCGGGTAAGGCCCGCCACCGCGTTGAGCAGATCCACGGTGGGTGCGTCAGGATCGATGTTCATGAGGAGATTGACCGGCGTGCCGCGCGGAATGGGACCAAAGTTGATGGCCGTCACGTGACCGTCGAGGAACGCCGTCGCACATCCTCCGACCAGCGCAAAGACCACGGCGCTCGCCGCAAAAAATGCGCGCGCCGCCTTGCGCGCATCCGGGAACCAGAAGAACGCGACCGCAAGACCCACCAGAACCACCGGGATCAGCCATAGCCAGAAGTAGATCGTGTCGATACCCGAACCGCGCAGAAGGGCGGCCAGCACCGCCGCGAGCAACGCGAGCAGGCCGCCTGCGAGGCGCGGTTTCCCTACGAAGATCAGCACGACTGCGATGAGGGCCAGCAGCACCCACACGTAGAGGAACAGGAACGACGTCCAGAACGGACCAAGGATACCGGTAATAAGCGGATGGATGAACTTTGCGCCGAAGTCGATGTACGAGTCTTTCGTTGTCCTGTAGATGAATCCAATGTCCCTGAACCCCGTTTGGCCGGCAACGCCCGCCGCCGCGAACGACTGACGGAAGTCGCCGCGCAGCGCGCTGCAGGTGAGGCTTTGGTCGGCCGGCTTGTCGTGACAAAAGTCTTCCCTTGCCTTGTCGGGGTAGAAGTTCACGCGCGCGGGGGCGCCATTTGCGAAGGTGCCGCTGACCGCGCGCCTGCTGTTGGTGAGGAGCTTGTCGATCGCGTCGTCGTAGGCTTCGAGCCGGCCCTTCACTGATGGATCACGGTTGTAGATGCCGAGCGTGTTGTTATGCAGGTAAGGCGCCGTCGCCCAGAGACTGACGAGCGATGCCGGCCGGTAGTAGCCCGGGCCGCCACCCGGCGGCGCATACACATCGTTGTTGCCCCACCGGTCGACGGCACTCGTCTGCTTGAACGGATTGAAAAAATGAACCAGGCCCACGGCGGGCAGGGACTTGTAGGTGTCCGATGAGAAGTTGTCCCACACCTGACCGCTCATGCCATTAGTGCCCACCGCGCGCTGCGAGTTGGTGCCGACGAGGGTGATCGGCACGCGCACGTCGGTGGATAGGTAGTTATTTTTGAAAAAGTCCTGCCCCTCGCTCGTCTGTGCCTTTATGTATCCGCGTAGATTTTCAACATAGTCGAGGTACGGCTTGCTCAGCTTGAACGCGTCCCAATCGGGGAAATCCATCGGCAGCGTGAGCTTGTTGGGGCTGTCCGCCATGGCGGTGCGCCAGTCGCGTGAGAAGGTGAGTTGCATACTCTGCGGCTGCTTGCTCGAATGGCAGATTGCGCAGTTCTGGATGAAGACGTCGCGGCCGCCGTCGATGTTCGCGGACACGTCCTTGATGCGCTGACGCCCTTCTTCGGTCGACGCCAGGCTCATAGCCTGGCTCACCGTCGCGCCGCTCTTCGTGACATACGTGAAGAACTTTTCGAGCTCGCCCACGCGATAGCGCTCGGTGGTATTCCAGTAGACCGATTTCGCCCGGATGGTCGCGATATCGAAGGGCCGTTGCGCCGTGAACCCGACGATCGTGTTCTGAATCAGGCGCCACTGCTCCGAATAGGCGCCGATGTTGAGATACACCCGCAATAACGCGCCTTCGATGCCGATACTGTCGGCGCCATCCAGCAGCACACGCGGCGTGTGGCGCGGATCCAGCGTAAACAGCGGCGTGTCCTCGATGCCGCGCAGCATCAGATTGTTCTTGCTCTGATCTTCCGGCGGATTCTCAGCAGCGCGAGTGAGCCGCGCATTCACCTCGAAAATCGCGTTGATGGTGTTCGGATTGTTGATGTGGTCGGTCGCGACGAGCGAGGTGTCGATAGTGCCAGGCTGCTGGCTCGCGACGAACTGCCAGAGGAAGCTATCCGGCGTTTTCAGGCTTGAGAACGCGGTTGAAGGCAGCCAGTACTGGTTGCCGATCATGCTCGACATGCTCCCCCAGTCCAGATGCTCCAGACTCTCAGGCGTCAGCTGCGCGGCCGGCGCGAGCGGATGCGGGCCGATATGACAGAACGCGCACGCCATGCTCACGCGAAACGGCCGGATGAGTTGCGGGTCAGCGTGAAACTCGGCGTCCTTGGGATCGGTGGAGTAGTATCGGGCGCCCGCGTCGCTCACGACCTTGCTGTTCCAGTAAGCGCGCGCGCTCTTCGCGGCGTCCGATTTGCCGAAAAAGTCAGGGTTCGGCCACAGCCGCAAACCGACGATGCCCGAGGGGTAGCCATACACGAATGGATCAACCCCGTCGTCGCCGAGCTGACTGATTGCCTTGTCGTAAAACGCCTGATCTCCGACCTCGAAGAACGTCTTATGATCGGCGTGCATCGGGTCGTGCGGCTCTTCCACACGCTGCGCGGGCTTGCCGGTGTCGGCGTCGATATCGGTGTCCGGCGCATGCATCTTGAACACCTTGTCGTCGCCGGGACCGTCGATATACAGGCCGAGACCATCCAGAGGCTTGTCGCGCCTGACCATACCCGGCTGATTGATCAACCCGTCGTCCCTGAAGCGGTGGTCACGGTTTTTCGAATTGATCAGGACGAGAAAATCGGCAATGCCGTAGCCGTTCTCCTGCACCCAGCCCCAGAACGCCTCATTACCTTCGCCCCATAGCATCCAGGTGTTCTGGCCCATGATGGCGGAACGCGCGTCCTTTGGAACGGAGTGTCCGTCGGACCAGTCCATCGGGCGCGGTGCCGGGTCGTTACCGACCACGACCTTGTCGACTTCGCTGAACAGGTTGCGCGTTTCGGTCGGAAAGCACTGCGCGTTGCGGGGAAATAGACGCACGCCGCCGGTCGTGACCGTGGCCGCGGCCTCGTCGGGAGGGGCGTCTTTTTCGACCACGCCGCTTTCCGGGGCATCCTTGAAAGGCGAAGGCGCCTTCGAGGCGGCGGGGTAGTGTTGGATCGCGTCTGCGAGAGCCGCTGCTGCGGCTTCGCTGGCTGCCTTTGCAGCGGAAGCAGCGGAAGCCGCTGCCGCCGCCCGCGCCGAGCGCACGGTGGATGCCGCTGTTCCCGGGGCGGCCCCTCCGTCGGCATGCGCCGCTTCGAAGGTCCAAAGGCACGAAAAGGCGAGCAATAGTGCGGCCATCAGGGATTGCACGATGGTCGGGCGGCGCATACGCGCAAATCGATCGCGTGGTAAGCCGGACGGTGAATGCATGGTCGCCCCTCCCCGGAAGGTGCGAGAGATACAGTGCAATAGCTTCTGTAATTAGCAACTACCGGAAAGCAAAGAGCCGTGTCGCATGCCACCGATGCATTGCGGTCGTGCCCGCGACGCGCAAATAACCGCAGCTAGCGGGTGGACCGCCGGATCGGCGCGCGATCGATTCCATTCATTCGTGTGACGCGGCCGTGGAGGGAATATAGGAGACACATCGCAATTGTCAAATCAAATGCGCCAGCGGGGCATCCTGTATGACGCCGGTGAGTGCGGCCGGTGCACCCCTTGTGTGCTGCCCTATAAAGACCTTCGCATTGCAGAACAAGTATGAAACCCACCATGCGAAGACGCCATCCTTTTATCCAGTGACAGGGTTGCGTGTCCATACACCGTTACTTTCATTGAAACGGATTGGTCGTCTTTTTCGAAAAGCAGAACAAACTGTCTGCCCTTCACCGATTGAAATGGCTGCGCGGCGCGTCCGATTCGTTGCGCTAGATCGGCTGCAGGGAGCTTTGGGCCCGCACTTTGCGGCCAGCCTGTAGGCATTGGGCGATTCCCCAAACGCTTTGCGGAATTCGCGTCCCAGATGCGATGCATCGGAGAATCCGCAGGAAGATGCGATATCGGGCACGGTCCGGTCCGTAATGGTCAGGAGCCACGCGCCGGAGCGGCACGATGCTTGCTCGCTGCTGGACATTCCCGGCAGTTCGACAGTCCTTTGAATCGGTGTCAGCTCGCCAGTGCCCCCGTACGGGCAGGTCGATGACCGGAATGCGCTACCGTCGCTAACGGGCTGAACTTTTCAGGAGCTCAACATGGACCCGGTCTCACATGGCATTATTTTCTGGTTAATTATCGGAGGCATTGCCGGCGCTTTGGCGGGGAGGATTGTCGATGGCGGCGGCTTTGGCATCGTCGTGGACATCATTGTCGGGATTGTGGGCGCCTTTATAGGGGGCTGGCTCGGTGGAGCACTCGGCCTGCATCTGGGGAGCGGCATTATCGGGTCATTGATCACCGCACTGATAGGCGCCGTAGTCCTGCTTTTCGTCATCCGTCTCTTCAGCGGTAATCGCGCGAGGCTTTAGCGATTGCGATGAACGGTCGTCACCCGGGCGGCCGTATCTGTTCGGGGCTGAGGCTGAGGTAGCCCATGCATATCTTTTCACGATGCTGCTTTTGGGCCAGCAAAGTCAATCTGGAGGCTCGGCAACAACTCGAGGATTTCAAACAGCGTATGCGTACCCGTGAGGCTGTTCGATTGCCTTTGAAGCATGAAGGAATCGAATGAGTTCCGTTACGTCGGAACTCGTCAAAACTCGTCGAGCAGCACTTTATCTTCCGTGCCAACCGCCGCGGCCTCCGCCATAGCCTCCAACGCCGATGCCCACGTCAACCGTCGGCGCGGCATGGTAGCCGGGCCCGTAACCCTATGCCGGAGCGGGCTCATAACCGTAGCCAGACGCAGGCGCGACAACGCAACCCGCCAACCCGACTATCAAGGTCAACGCAATAAATATTCGCATCATGATTTCTCCCTTTTCACAATGTTAGACGTAGCAACATCCAGTCCACGTAGGCGGAGCCGTGTTCTTCAGATGCGAACGCCACCATAAATTCGTGCGGAACAGGCCTTGCTGATTGATTCCGCACTATGAATTGCACTGAGGCCCGCACATGAAACCGTATATGGTTGTTCATATGATGTCGTCACTCGATGGCCGCAGCTTGACGGACGGTTGGAATCTCGATTTCGCGACCGATTTGTATGAAAGCACCGCTAAGTCGTTTGAAGCCGACGGGTGGGTCTGCGGACGCATGACGATGCAGGCGATTTCACACGGCACGGATTATCCGAAAGGTCTCGCGAAAGAAAAGGTGTCCCGCACCGATTATTTCGTCGAACGTAAAGCGGATCAGTACGCCATTTCAATCGATCCGCACGGACGCGTCGCGTGGAAAAGCAATACGGCGCTTGAATCGCACGTAGTCGAAGTACTGACCGAACAGGTCGCTGACGATTACCTCGCTTATCTGCAATCGATAGGCGTGTCGTGTCTGTTTGGCGGCAAGTTTGACATTGATTTGGGAGCGGTGGTGCAAACGCTAGGTCGCGAACTCGGTGTAAAAGAGCTGATTGTCGAAGGCGGTTCGCATGTGAGCGATGGGTTTGTAAATGAGGTCTCATCGACGAAGTGAGTGTGTTGGTCCTGCCGCTGGTGGATGGCCGCTGCGAGCACCCCTCATCGTTCGAGGTGATGATGGACAAGTCTTGAGTTGCGTGGCGCCGGCGATGCTAATGTTTTCGCGAGGACTGGAAATTGCTCAACCTCCAGACCAGGGCGAGTACCGGTCGCCGGGGCAGTCAGACAGCGTTGACGTCATCGCGTCAGTCCGAACTCAACGGGAGCAAGCATGAATTTCGTCATCAACGGAAACGAGGTCGAACTGGAGTTCGATTCGAGGACTTCATTACTCGACCTGCTGCGTGAGCAGCGGCATCTCTTCGGCGCCAAAAAGGGCTGTGACCAGGGTGCATGTGGCGCCTGCACGGTGCTGGCCAACGGCACACGTATCAATAGTTGCCTCGCTCTGGCCGTGCAGTATCAAGGTTGTGAGATCACCACCATCGAGGGCCTGGGGACACCGGATCAGCTTCACCCGCTGCAGGCTGCCTTCGTCGAACACGACGGCTTTCAGTGCGGGTACTGTACGCCCGGCCAGATCTGCTCGGCCGTCGGCATGCTTCGGGAGTTGAAGTGCGGCGTGCCAAGCTACGTCAGTGAGGACGTGGCCGCCGATGCATTCGCACTTACTCACGCAGAACTCCGTGAGCGAATGAGCGGCAACCTGTGCCGCTGCGGTGCCTACAACGGTATCGTTGACGCGATCCGGGACACGTTCAGTACTGCAGAGAGCGGCACGAGCAAGCGCGAGGCCGCCTGATGAACCCCTTTACCTATGAACGTGCCTCTGACCGGCAGATGGCGCTGGCGCTTGGCAGCCAACCGGGAGCCAAATACCTGGGTGGCGGTACCAACCTCGTCGACCTGATGCGCGAGACCATTGAGCATCCGGCGATGCTGGTCGACGTCACCGGCCTTTCGTGCGCAATCGAGGAAACGGGCGACGGTGGCCTTCGAATGGGCGCTGGCGTCAAGAACACGACCGTGGCGGCTGACCGGCGCGTGCGTGAGCGCTACCCACTGCTAGCTGAAGCCGTCCTGGCAGGTGCTTCGGCGCAGATCCGCAACATGGCTACGGTGGGCGGCAACCTCCTGCAGCGCACCCGTTGCGGTTACTTCTATGACGCCGCCGCGCACTGCAATAAACGCACGCCCGGAGCGGGCTGCGATGCCATCGAAGGCTTTAACCGCATGCATGCCATCCTCGGTGCCTCCGCTTCCTGCGTCGCAACTCATCCATCGGACATGGCCGTGGCCCTGGCTGCTCTGGATGCAGCGGTAACGGTCGAGGGGCGCAATGGTGCACGCCACATTCCGTTGGTAGATTTTCACGTGTTGCGCGGCGAAACGCCACACATCGAATCGGTGCTCGAGGCAGGAGAACTGATCACCGCCGTGACGCTGCCTCCCGGCCTTGCGGGCCGCTCCAGCTATCGCAAGGTGCGTGACCGCGCGTCTTATGCATTTGCGCTGATCTCGGTAGCTGTGGCTCTGGACGTGCAGAACGGCGTCGTGAAGGAGGTGCGGATCGCACTGGGCGGTGTCGCCCACAAACCGTGGCGCGCCCGGAAAGCCGAAGCGGCTCTAAAGGACGGTCCGGCGACCGAACGGGCGTTCCACGCAGCGGCGCATACGGAACTCGCTTCCGCTCAGGCGCTTCGCGACAACGCATTCAAGATTGAACTCAGTGAGCGCGTGATTGCCGATACGCTCGTCAAATTGACTGCACTGCAGGAGATCCGCTGATGCCCATCCTCAAGGAAGCCATGCAGGCGGTGATGAAAAAGGCCATTTCCCTCGCGCCTGACAGCGTCATACCCGGCGGTAAGCCAGACCCGCTGATTCGCCGCAGAGGTGGGCTGATCGGCGCACCGGTGAGCCGGATCGACGGACCATTGAAGGTTTCTGGCATGGCGAACTTTGCTGCCGAGTTCCCCATGGAAGGGATGACCTATGCGGCGCTGAAGTATTCGACTGTCGCTCGAGGCCGCATCGTCGCGACGAATGTCGCCGCAGCGGAGGCCGCGCCAGGCGTCGTATTGGTGATGACTTATAAAAACGCGCCTCGCCTGAGGCCCATACCGGCCTTTATGACACAGCCGAAGGCCGCCGGCGGCGACAACCTCCCGGTCATGCAGGACGATCAGATCCACTGGAATGGTCAGCCGGTCGCGCTGGTATTGGCTGAGACGCAGGAACAGGCCGATTACGCGCAGTCGCTGATCGACGTTACCTATGAGCGCGGCGACGGCGTGACTTCCCTGGAGGCTGCCAAAGCGAAAGGCTCGGAGCCCGGTGTCTTCCAGGGGGAGCCGTTAAAGCTCGAGGTCAACGATGCCGAGGCGATGCTGTCGGCAGCGCCGTACAAGATCGACGTACGCTATACGACCCCTCGCCAGAACCACAATCCTATTGAGTTGCACGCAGCGACGCTCGCCTGGGACGCAGACAAGCTAAGGATCCATGACACCGTTCAGGCTGTAGCCCACGAGGCGTGGACCATCGCGCACGTGTTCGGCATCGATGAGAAAAACGTCCGCGTGACCTCGCCGTACGTCGGCGGCGGATTTGGGTCAAAAACGGTTTGGCAACATCAGGTGCTGGCAGCGGCAGCGGCGAAGCTGGCGCAACGCCCCGTGCGAATCATGCTGTCGCGGGAGGGCGTGTTCCGCATTGTCGGCGGCCGCACGCTCACCGAACAGCGCGTGGCCCTCGGCGCACGGGCGGACGGGACCCTGGACGCCCTGATTCACACCGGGACAGTCGCCATGACATCACACAACAACATGCCGGAACCCTTCATCCTTCCGGCGAAGAGCGCCTATGCTTCGCGCAGCTTCCTGCTCGATGTCGAGACCGTTAAAATGAACATGACAGCCAACACGTTCATGCGGGCACCTGGCGAGGCCGTCGGCACTTTCGGACTCGAATGCGGCATCGATGAACTCGCCCATGTCATGGGCATGGACCCCATCGAATTGCGGATCAGGAACGAGCCGGACAAGGATCCGACCACGGGATTGCCGTTTTCCCAGCGCGGTATCGTCGAAGCCTGGAAGGCCGGTCGCGAACGATTCGGCTGGAAAGCGAGAGGGGAGCCGGGCGCCCGGCACGATGGCGACTGGCTTGTCGGCATGGGCTGCGCCACTGGCACCTATCCGTACTATCGGATGCCGGGCGGTTCAGCGCGGATCACGCTCACCGGCGAAGGGCGCGCTACGGTCAGCATCGCCGCGCACGAAATGGGCATGGGCACATCCACCGCGCAGACCCAAATCGCGGCCGAGCGCCTTGGCCTGAGCATGGAAGACGTCGACTTCAATTATGCCGACTCCTCCTTGCCGGGCGTGGTGCTGGCAGGTGGTTCGCAGCAGACAGCCGCGATTGGTGCCGCCGTGATGGCTGCCCATCACCAGCTCGTCGAGCAACTGCTCCAGCTTGGCGGCACCCGTTCGCCGCTGTTCGGCCTGTCGCCGGACCAAGTCGTCGGCCGGGACGGCGGTCTCTGTGCTTTGGAGGATGAGCGGCAATTCGAGAGCTATGTCTCCCTGCTCGCTCGCGCCGGGCGCAAGGACGTCACTGTCGAGGCGGACGCGCCAATGCCGTTCGAGTTGCAACACTGGTCCATGCACAGCCACAGCGCGCTCTTCTGCGAGGTGCGGGTGAATGCCGTCACTGGCGAGATACGCGTAAGTCGCTTCCTCGGCTCGTTCGACTGCGGCCGGATCATCAACGCCAAAACCGCTGCCAGCCAGTTTCGCGGCGGTATTGTCATGGGCCTCGGCCTCGCATTGATGGAAGAAACCCAGTTCGACGAGAGAACGGGACGCGTCATGAATCCGTCGCTTGCTGACTATCATGTGCCAGTTCATCTGGACGTGCCGATCATCGACATCATGTGGAATGACGAAGCGGATCCTCACACGCCGATGGGCGCGCGTGGCATTGGCGAGATCGGGATCACGGGAGTGGGTGCAGCGGTCGCGAATGCGGTTTTCAACGCCACTGGTAAGCGGATTCGCGATCTTCCGATCACCTTGGACAAGGTGATTCGCTAACCTGAAGCGCGACGCGAAGACAAACATTCATCGCTTGCGCTTGCGCGAAATCGAGAAAATGGGCCGCAAGTGCGTCGACTCGAACCCGGTGTTCATCGATGAACTGATCATCCCGGGTGCCGACCGCATCGGCGAGGAAGGCAAGGGCTTCGAGTACATCCTGCACGGCGTGGGTCACTGAGTGTCGCGACCCGGGTTCTGACGTGGTCGTCGTCTTCCCCAGCGGACCACCGCGAAGCGCAGATTGCATCCGCCTGGGGGCGATCCTTCAAACGACTTTACTGCCGGAAGCGCCTGAAAAAGCGACGTATGTCGGCCGCGAGTCGTTCAGGTTCTTCCATCGCCGCGAAATGACCACCGTGTGGCATGTCGGTCCATTGCGCGACGGTGAACACCCGTTCCAGCCATTCGCGTGGAGGGTGATTTATCTCTTTCGGAAAATGTGCAAATCCCACTGGCGGCGATACCCGTTGTCCGGGCTTGAAACGCATGGGCTGCAAGCGGTTTTCCCAGTACATCTGAATCGCGGTGCAAATGCTCTGGCTGTACCAGTAGAGCGACAGGTTGGTCAGCAATTCATCTTTCGAAAATCGCCTTTCGATAACACCATCGCAATCGCTCCACGCGCGAAACTTCTCGCTGATCCACGCAGCTAGCCCAGCCGGTGAGTCGTTAAGCGATACGGCCAATGTTTGCGGCCTCGTGCCATGCATATGCGCATAGCCACCCTCGAGCGCAGCCCACTCAGCTTTCTCTTTGAGGTAGTTCTGTTCTGCGAGGGTAAGCGGTGGGTCAGTCGCCTCAATGGCTGGTTCGTACGAACTCGGCAGAAAATTCAGGTGGATGGCATCGACGGCCTGGGCGTGCCGCGAAGCAAGCGCAACCGAGACTCCCGCGCCCAGATCACCACCCTGGGCACCAAATCGCTGGTAGCCAAGACCGCGCATCAGCGACGCCCACAGATCGGCCACCTGAAATGCCGAAGTGCCGGTGGTAGCAGGCGCCGGCGAAAACGCAAAACCCGGCAGTGAAGGAATGACGACGTCGAAGGCATCGTTCGGGTCCGCACCGAATGCAGCCGGATCGCGCAACCGCTCCGCCAGCGCATGAAGTTCGAAGAACGATCCGGGCCACCCGTGTGTGATGATCAATGGATAAGGCCGAGGCCCATTACCACGTTGATGAACGAAGTGGACACGCTGGCCGTTCACGTCGGCGATGAATTGAGGCTGCTGGTTCAGGCCTCGCTCCGCAGCCCTCCAGTCAAAGCTTTCGGCAAAGTAACTCACCAGTTCGCGCAGCCATGTACTGTCTGTGCCCTGTTGCCACGGCTCGGACGGTGTGGCGGACGGCCACCGGCTGGCGCGCAGGCGCCGGCGCAGGTCGTCGATCTCAACATCGGACACGTGAATCTGAAATGGCTCAATATGCATGACACATCCTCTGGAAGGGTGCAGCCGATTCTCCATGTTCTGACCGGCCGTGTCGAACGCCTACGGTCTTTTTTTGCCTTGTCGTGAGACGGCGCGCTCGCTGGCATCCTTGGGCAGGCGCTGAGGATTGCCAAGAAGCTCGACCAGCCGTGTCTCGCATTCGGAAAATGCGTACCCGCGCCGCTGCGAGATCATGAAGGTGAGGGGGCGCATGTGCCATGCGCACCGTTGAAGTTCGACAAGCGTGCCATTCGCGAGGTCTTGAGCAACCATATGATGCGGCATGTGCCCCCAGCACAAGCTTCCCCTGAGCAGATCGTGCTTTGCGCCGAGGTCATTCACCCGCCACTGGCGCTCACTGGCGACCCCCTGTTGTGTCTTTTCCGCATCGGGCTGATTGTCGGTTACGACGAGCTGGATGTGCCGGCCAAATTCCTCCCGCGGGATCGGCCCGGCGATCGCGGCCAGCGGATGCGTTGGCGCACAGACGGTCACCATTTGCGCTTCACATCAATGCTGTCTTTCTATGGCACCCGGGCTCAGCTCCGGTACGTCCGTGATCGTCACGGCCGATGCGCACGTGCCTTCGAGTACCAGACGCTCGCCGTCCTGCATGGTCGTCACGCGCAGATTGATGGCAACCGTTGGAAAGTCCGCCTGCAGGGTGCGCAGGCAATCAATCAGGTGCGCACGCGGGAAATAGGTATCCACGGCAATCGAAACCTGCGGGACCCCGGCTTCAGCAATCGAAACCGCCCGCATCTTCCTTTCCTTGGTGCGTGAGATCACCCCTCGTGCATCAGGCAGCAGGCTGCGGCCCGCGGCCGTCAGCGTCGCTTTGCGTGCGTTGCGCTCGAACAGCGCCACGTCAAAGGCCCTCTCGAGCGCGGTGATCGCGTGACTGATCGCCGACTGTGCACGCCTCAGCTCCCGTGCAGCCCCGGAAAAGCTCCCGTGGTCACACACGGCGACGAAGGCGCGCAGTGGGTTGATGGTGACGTTATCGAGCATGGGTATCTAGAAAGTAGAAGCGTTGCCGCTGATGGGCGAGGGTAGTTCGATTATCCTGACCGGATCGAGCGCCGGCACCACGGGCGCTCCGGCAATGAGCGCCTACAGCGCGAGCAAGGCGGCCGTGCGCAACCTCGCGCGGACTTGGGCGGAGGACCTGAAGGGCACCGGCATCCGGGTGAACGTACTGTCGCCCGGAGCGACGGCGACCGAACTCGCGAAGGAAGCGCTAGGCGAGGAGGGCCAGAAGGTCTTTGCGTCGATGACGCCGCTCCAGCGCTTGGCCGAGCCCGCGGAGATTGGAGCGGTGGCGGCCTTTCTCGCGTCGCTGGACAGCAGCTTCATGACCGCCAGCGAGGTCGCCGTCGACGGCGGCCTTGCACAACTCTGACACGACGCCCGGCCAGGCGCTCCATTCGATATCCGGCGCCCGCAGGACGTGGTAAACCCAAGGAGAATATATGAGCTACGCAATTATTGGCTTCGGCAAGATCGGGCAGGCACTTGCCAGGGCGTTTGCCCGAAGCGGCATCGAAGTATCCGTTGCAACCACTCGCGACCCGACAAGCTTTGCATCCGAGGTGGCGGCGATCGGACCCGGAATCATTGCCAAAGCCCTGGCGGAAGCCGTCAAGACGGACACACTCTTTTTGGCTGTCCGTTTCGAGTCGCACCCGGAGGTTGCGAAGGCGCTGTCCAGCTGGAAGGGAAAGATGATCGTCGACGTGATGAACACCTCGTCGCGTTGGAAAGAGAGTACTGGCCATAGGCATCGAATCCGAGGTATTTCGGTGATTGATATGAAACGTTATTGCTCGATTGCAGCCAGTTGCGACCGCGCACCAGCGATGCCGACGACCAGTTTCCCTGGCCGAGCGGATCGAAGTCCCAAAGACCGTTGGAAATGGCGAGCTCACGCCCTAGCAGGAACGTACCAAACGAATCGTTCGAGACGCCTACCGTTGCCCATCGATTGAAAAAGCTGGTTCCGTCGCCTGTGAGTGGGTCAATGGCGCCTTGCTCAACGCTGAGGCGCTTCACGGTTTCTAGCCGCAGCAACGGCAGGTACGAGAACCGCGAAAACGACGATTGCCAAAGCAACGATAAAGAGTCCGACAAACGTCAGGTGAACTGACTGGTGCAACGCCAGACGAATGGCGGCAAAGCTGTCCATACTGCCGGGCGCTGACTCGATCACCTTGCGCAGTTGATCGGAAGTAACCACACCAAGCGTCTTCGAATGAGCCAGTCCGTAGTTCAGCAAGGCGCCGAAGACGGTCGCGCCGAGTGTGCTTCCAAGATTGCGCGAGAACAGGTTTGAAGCGGTAGCGCTGCCACGTTGCGACTGGTCGACCTGCTCCTGGATGAGGACGAGAGAACTGACGCTAAGCGCGCCCATTCCAAAGCCCATGACCAGCGATCCGATAGCGGCCAGAAGCGGTGCGCTATGAGGGGTCAACGAGACGAAAACTATCGCGCCAAGCGGGATCACCGCGCTTCCACCAATCAACAGCTTGCGCAGATCGAACCGGTGAAAGGAGCGGGCGGAAAGCGTGGCGCCCAGCGGCCATCCCACCATGACCATGGTTAGCGCAAAGCCTGCGACCACTGGCGTGCGATGCAACACCCCCTGAACATACATCGGCAGGAAAGATGTCAGCCCCATCAAGGCCATACCGGAGAAAACCGTCGCGAGGTTGGTCATCGCAATGGGCCTATGTCCCCACAGACTAAACGAGATCATCGGGTCTGTGCTTCGCCGCTCCTGCCAGACAAACAGCGCTGCGCTTGCAACGAACACGCTGCCGCTGAGCACCGCGTGCGTATAGTTCGCAGTACTCAGGCTCGTCAAGCCGATCAT
Organism: Paraburkholderia sp. GAS41; assembly: GCF_050436545.1. Classification (NCBI taxonomy): domain Bacteria; kingdom Pseudomonadati; phylum Pseudomonadota; class Betaproteobacteria; order Burkholderiales; family Burkholderiaceae; genus Paraburkholderia; species Paraburkholderia sp. GAS41. Next base: position 373,529 of record NZ_JBNDMK010000003.1, on the reverse strand, counting down.
GAACGCGGCGATCGCGGCGGTGAAGAGAACCGCACCGCCGATATCGATCGACGGCCGAGCGTCTCTTTCCTTTTCGTGCAGAAACAGAACAAATCCTGTCGCTGAAATCAACCCGATGGGGATGTTGATCCAGAAGATCCACGCCCACGAAAAGTCGCGAACAATAAAGCCGCCAATCATCGGTCCGAGAACCGCCGCCGTGGCCCACACGCTGGCCAGATAGCCCTGGACTTTGCCACGCTCTTTCGCCGGATAGAGGTCGCCGACGATGGTCAGCGTGACCGGTTGTATTGAACCCGCGCCAATGCCCTGAATGAGTCTGAAGACGATCATCGCAGGCATTGACCAGGCGAAGCCGGCCAGCACCGATCCGATCAGAAAAATCGCAATGCCGGTCAGCATGATGCGCTTGCGACCAAAGATATCCGCGAGCTTGCCGAAGACCACCGTCATGGCGGTTTGCGTCAGCAAAAACGACGAGAAAACCCAGCTATATAAATGCAGTCCTCCGAGTTTCGTCACGATCTGCGGCATGGCGGTCGAGACGATGGTCGCTTCGATGGCGACCATCGCCAGCGAGGCCATCACGGCTGCGATGACAAGTGGCCTGGATGTCTCCGATCTGGAAGACAGGTTGATTAACATGGTGTTCATGGTGTCTCTGCTGAAATGGCGACGGCTCAGGGCAATCACCCACGCGTCACGGAAATCGATAGACTTGGCAAACCGCCTGTCCCAAATCAGTGGGAATACCCGGATCGCCCAGGCTGAACTGTAGGGCCGCGCTAACCGTTTTTCACCGCCCGGAAGAGTCGAAAATATGCTCAGGCGGCTCAATCAGATCGCTCCCTCATTACCCGACATGGAGCCGACTTTCCACGCGGAGTGACTGAAACCTGGCTGCACGCGCAGGTTGGCGCGCTTCAGAACGGTTTGACCGGCAGATACGTGCCGGCGAGTGCGATACCCGCGCGCTCGCCACCGTCCGGTTCGGGGACTTTCCTGATGTGGATCTTGAAGTGGATCGCGCTGATGATGCCGTCGCAGAACTGCTCGTGGAGAAGCGCTTTCAACGGCATACCGTAAAGCCGGCTTCGACCCCTCGGCGCTACCTCTGGAGCCATGCTTTTAGCCCCAGGTGGCGAGCGGCGAATGTCCGGAATCCGGTTGTGTGCCGCGGCGGTCAGCGCGGTATGAAACTCTCCATCCATTCTTGCTTCGGTTTCGACACCCGGTGTATTCGCCCTGCGGGCCAAAATATCCGAACTCTTTGCAGGCAGCCGTACCGTCTCGCAGCAGCAACTCCCTGAATGCGGGATCGACCCATGCGCGTGCAACGACTCGAGCCCCGTCTTGGCGATTCCATTCAATTTCCATCGTGTGCGTCTATTGCTCGACGAATCCGTCTGGATTCAGCCCTCTGTCGGAAAGTGCCTTGTGTAGCGCGTGCGCACGGTACGATGCAGACGTCGGGCCGCGGCCGGAATTTAGATCGCCCATCTTGATTGCCCCGTAGGTGAACCGGATTGACTCGAAGCCTCAACTCAGGTTCGATCGGCAGCGATCTCCATGACGACTCGACGCCGGGCCGCGAGCCCCTGTTCCGAGCGTTGCTTGACCAGTTCCAGGACTGCTCGCGGGGCGACATCGGGTGCTCCAGCATTGAATGGAGGCGCAGCGAGCACCTCACTATCGGCGGAAAACCTGTGCTTCTGCAGCTCGATTCACGGGACGCTGCAGCCGACCCGCGCACTGGCACCCAGATCGCCCAGCAGCTGGTAGACGATGGTGTGGTAGCGGTGGTGGGCGACATCAATTCGGGCGTGTCGATTCCCGCCTCTCGTATCTACAGCGAGGCGAGCGTGACACAGATCTCGCAAGGGTCGACCAATCCGGCGTACACCCAGCAGGGATTTCGCACGACCTACCGGCTCGTCGCCACCGACGCGCTGCAAGGCCCCGCTCTGGCGCGCTATGCTCTGGGTTCACTCCACGCGAAGCGCATAGCAGTGATCGACGATTCGACTGCCTATGGGCAAGGCCTTTCAGGCGAATTCGAGAAGGCCGTCAAGGCTGCCGGCGCGACGGTCGTCGCGCATGAGGCGACCAATGGCAAGGCGATCGATTTCCGCGCGATCCTGACAAAGATCAAGGCGCTTCAACCCGACGTGATCATGTACGGCGGATCGGATGCGACGGCAGGCCCACTCGCGAAGCAGGCGGCAGCGCTTGGCATGACTGCACACGTGGTAGGCGGCGATGGCGCCTGCACCGACAAGATGATCCAGCTCGCAGGCGACGCGATCGACAGCGTCGTGTGTTCCGAAGCCGGTCAGGCATTGTCGAAGATGCCGAAAGGCGCGGCGTTCGATCAGCGGTACGTGGCGCGCTACAAAGTGCCTATCGATGCCTATGGCCCATTTGCCTATGATGCCGTTTATGTCATCGTCAACGCCATGACTCGCGCGAATTCGACCGATCGCGCGAAGATACTTGCAGGCGATGCCTGCAACTCAATACAACGGTGTGATTGGAAAGATCGCCTTCGACCCACACGGTGACCTAAAGGATGCCGCTATCACGATCTATCAGTTCAAGGATCACCGTAAGGAAGTGGTCGATGTGATCCGGATGTCGATCTTCTTCCAGACGGTATAGGTAGCACGACGAAATACTATCCACTGATAGACCTGGACAAGACGACGTCCGACCTGGAAGCCAGACCCGCTGCACGACTTCTCACCGTGCAGCGACAGCGGTAGCATCCGTTGGCGCGGGCGTTTTCCTGGCTAGGTCTTGTAGCCGATGCGCTCGAAGGCCTTGATACGCGCGCGCTCGATGCCGTGCACGATCGCGCCGAGCAATACCGCGTCTGTACCGGTCGCGGACACGGCGAACTCGGGGACCGGAATCGGAAGCCATGAAGACAGATGCTCGCGAATAGCAGGCAGCATCAGCGCGCCGCTCCGACCAATGCCGCCTCCGAGTACGACCAGTTCCGGATCGAGAACCGGGATAATTGAAGCGAGTCCCCATGCAAGCTGGCGTGCTTCTTCGGTCAAGCACTGCTGCGCGCGGTCGTCGCCCGTCTGTGCGGCGATGAATACCTCTTCTGCATTGGATACTGCAAGCCCAAGACGCTGCGCGTACGCCACGATGCCCTTCGCAGCAGCAAATGATTCGAAGGTCCGACGGCCCTCGTCATGCATTTTGCCGCCAGCGGCCGGTGCTGAAGGCAGCACGGCGATTTCGCCGGCAAAGCCATGCGCGCCCCGATGCAGCCGGCCGCCCGCCACGATGCCCACGCCAATGCCGGTGCCAATGGACATGAACACGAAATTTTCCACCCCACGCCCGATACCGTGCCGCTGTTCGCCTAACGTCGCCAGATTGATGTCGTTCTCAATGACGATGTCGGCACCGAGCGCCGCACGCAGCGACGGAATCAGTCCAGCTTTTTCCCAGTCCGGCAGGTTAGGTGCGAGACGAAGCCGGTCGCTGCCCGCGTCGAGCACACCGGGTGAACCGATGACGGTCATCAGGACATCGTCGCGAGGCACGTTCTGCATGTCGAGCATCGCGTTGACAAGCTCGGCAATGCGGGTGACGTGTTGGGTCACGCGGGCGGGGGTGCGCTTTTCCATGCGCGAGACAATACCGCCCGTCAGATCGGCCACGGCGCCGCGAATCCATTCAGCGCCCACATCGATGGCGACCACAAATCCGGCGCGAGCCCGCGGCGCATAGAGTCGCGGCGAACGCCCCGCGTTGCCGGCGCGTACACCCGTCTGCTCGACGAGGCCCAACTGCTCGAGGTTACCCAGCGCAGCGGACACCGTCACCTTGGACAGCCCGGTGCTGGCGGCCAGTTGCGGACTGGACGCGGGTGCGAGCGACAACAGGTGCTGATAAATCGCCCATTCGTTGCCCTGACGGACGAATGCCGGCCCCCGGGTGACGGGAGCGGAGGACTGGATGCTCTTCAGAGTGTGCTGGTTCATGCGCGGCAAGGTTAGAGGATGGTCGATGCTATCAACGACCCTGTTCATCCGGCAAGCGGGAGCATGCGTGGACATTCCAACAGCGCCATGGTCGACGGATATGAGGGAATTTTGACGCATTTGCATTCGTAAAGAATCTTTCCTATCATTTGCAGCACGACACCACCAGAAAGAGGGGTGCCTACCCGGGCGTAGTCCCAGATAACGAGATGCGGCTCAGGCCGCAAGGAGACATTGATGAGCGATTCCACCTGGCGGGAGCGGTCCAGCAGTGCGAGTGCGGATGCAACCCGGACAGCTGATGCTGAAGAGCCGCATTTCCGGCGCTCGGTAGGGATGTTCCCGGCCATTGCTGTCAACATGATCCAGATTTGCGGCGTGGGGCCATTTCTGACCATTCCGGCCATCGTGGCGGTGATGAATGGGCCGCTGGCTGTCATCGGCTGGATATTCGGTGCGATTCTGGCCATGGCCGACGGTCTGGTGTGGGCCGAGCTTGGGGCAGCGATGCCAGGAGCCGGGGGCACATACCTTTATGTGCGCGAGGCCTTCCAGTACCGCACGGGCAAACTGATGCCGTTCCTCTTCGTCTGGACCGCGATGCTGTCGATTCCGCTCATCATGAGCACGGGCATCATCGGTTTTGTCCAGTACCTCGGATTCTTCCTGCCAGATCTTACGCCCTGGCAGGCCCATGCCATCGGCCTGCTGGTGGTCGCACTGGTGGTCTTTGCGTTGTACCGCCGCATCGAGTCGATCCGCGCCCTGAGTGCAGTGCTGTGGATCATCATGGTTCTGGCGGTCGGGCTGACGACTGCTGCGGCTTACTCCGATTTCCACATGAGCCTCGCGTTCTCCCTTCCGCCGGACGCGGGAAATATCGGCAAGTTCTTTACCGGGCTGGGCGCCGGGTTGATCATCGCCATTTATGACTATGCCGGCTACAACACCACGGCGTATATGGGCGATGAGCTCAAGAACCCGGGTCGTGTGATGCCCCGTTCGATCATCATCTCGATTCTTGCGATGATGGTGTTCTACCTCGCCATGAACATCGGTGTGATCGGCACGGTGCCGTGGCAGGAGGTCGCAAAATCAACCTCGGTCGCGTCACTTGTGGTGTCGCGTAACTGGGGGCATACGGCTGCGGCTTTCGTGACGGTGCTGATCCTGATTGCAGCATTTGCGTCCGTGTTCGCCGGCCTGCTGGGTGGCTCGCGTGTGCCGTTCTATGCGGCGCGCGATGGCGTATTTCTGTCGGCGTTCGGCAGGCTGCATGAAAAGCATAACTTTCCGCACGTGGCGTTGCTTGTCATGGGCGTGGTGACCGCCGCTGGAACGTTCTTCGATCTTACAACCGTGATCAACATGCTGGTCGCCGTAGCGGTTCTGCTGCAGTCGGTTGCTCAGATCGCAGCGTTGACCGTCCTGCGCCGGCGTCAGCCACAGCTCGTGCGGCCGTACCGCCAGTGGCTTTATCCGGTGCCGAGTCTGGTGGCCCTTGTCGGGTGGCTCTACGTGTTTTATGCGACCGACCATCAGTCGCAGATCATGTCGACCGGCTGGGTCGTGCTGGGCCTGGTTGCGTTTGTCATCTGGGCGCGGGTTGCCCGCCAGTGGCCGTTCGGTCCGAAGCACATTCGCGAAGCCTATATCGAGCGACAAAAGACTGCCTCCGGTAACTGAAAAAACCCATGCACACCACGGCCTCACCCATGCAACATTCCAGCTACGACGACGGCTTTCTGCTCGCGATTGACTTTGGCGGCACAAAGATCGCGATGGCGAGCGTCACCGCATCGGGGCAACGCATTCACGAAACCGAGATTCCGACGTTGGCAGAGGAGGGTGCTGAGCGGGTGCTGGCACGAATGTTCGAAGCGGCTTCGTCCATCCTGTCAAACACGGCTGTTGAGGTCGGTGGTTCACTGCTTGTTGTTGCTGCTGTGACGCCGGGAATCGTTCAATCGGACGGAATTCATCTCGCTCCGAATAACCCCGGGTGGGAACGACTTCGCCTTGCGCAGCGTCTGCGCGAAAGGTTCGGCATCGAATCCGTGAGCGTCGAAACCGACGTGAAGGCGGCGGCGCTCGCGGAGGCGCGATGTGGGGCGCTCGCTGACGTTGAATGCGGCCTGTATCTGAACGTCGGAACTGGGCTTGCGGCGGCTGCGGTCATCGGTGGCAAGGTGTTGCGTGGCGCGCATGGCGCAGCGGGCGAAATCGGTTATCAGTTGCGCGGCGCGCGGGACGAGGTCCCGTTCGCAGGAGGTGGCGCGCCTCTGGAAAATTTCATTTCAGGGCGCGCGATTGCCGAGCGGACCAGCGTCCTGCTCGGACGCGCAGTGAGTACGCGGGAAGCGTTCGAACTCTCAAAGTCCGTCCCACAGGTCGCCGCGTTGATCGACGATGCACTTGATGGGCTTGGCGTGCACGTCGCCAACATGGCGCTTCTGCTCGATCCGTCGCGAATCGTGGTTGGCGGTGGTATGGCTCGGGTTCCCGGTATTGTTGCGGCGATCAGATCGCGGCTTGAAACTGCAGTCCCGTATCCACCCGAGGTTGCGGTAGCCGCTTTTGGTAACAGGGCGGCATTGCAGGGCGCGATTGTCGCGGCAATGGACGCGTGGGCTGGGGGAAAGGTATCGTGCGGTAATACCCGACGCCCGGCTGCGGTTGCTGGGTGACCTGTGGGCAGGGCGACGCTATGGCGTCGTCTATTGCTATCTGGCCTCGGCAGACATGTCCTTGATGAACTGGCCGACCATGCAAGGCTGTTTCTGACTTCCGTTGAGACAACGGCATTGGCATTTGCAACGTGTGTCGTCGCTTCGTGATGCCGTGCTGTGAGCTGAAGCGGTTCTCGCAAGCGCCAGTCGCCATTGACGGCAGCAGGTTCAAGACAGTCAATACAGGTGATCGCCACTTCACCGAGAGCAAGGTCGATAAGCGCCAGAAGGAGATCCAGGAGAGCATCCAGCGGTCGCGACACAACGGAAGCGGCAATTGCTGGCTGTCATAGCACCCGCTGTTGCGACGAACGTCATATTCTCTCAAATGCATCGCTGATCAAACGGACTGCTGCCTGGCACCCTCGCCGCAATCCCGAGAAGCTATCGCCCAACGAATACGACGGGCTCTGGTTCCAGCCCGCGCTTCAACGCCTCGACTCGTGCGGTTCGGCCCGTGCGAGCGTCTTCGGTACCATGCAGCGGCATGGTGATATCTAGCAAGACGGTGTCGGCAGCGGGGACACCACCGCCGGCCCACGCCTTCAGAAGTGCACGGATCGCTGCATACGAACGTGTGGGTCCATTGGACAGCCGGGTAACCAGTGACGCTGCAGTACGCTCAACTTCCGCGCCGGAGCAAACAAAGGCAGCGACACCGAGTTCACCGGCCGTCTTGCCGGTCATGGGTTCGCTCAGCATCGTGTAGCGGGCGGCCACTGCGCGGCCGGCACGTTCTGCCAGGCGCTGTACGCCACCTGCTACCGGGGCGGAGCCGACCGAAGCCTCGAAGTGTTGAAAGATTGCGTCATCGGCAACCACGATGAAGTCGCACGCCAACGCCAGCTCGAATGCACCTCCATAGCATTTACCTCGAACCGCTGCGACGGTTGGAATCTGCAGGGCCTCGATTGCACGATACGATTGGTTCATCTCAGCAATGAACGTGCGCCAGTCGTTGGAGTCCTTATCAATGAAGTCGAGGACGTCGCCGCCGTGACTGAAATTCTCGCCTTCGGCGCGCACGATCAAAGCCCGGATCCCGGAACGACTTGCTTCGTGCACGGCATTTTTTAGTGCCTCGCAGAAGCGGTTATTGATCAGATTTAGCGGCGCATCGGTGAGAATGATGTGTCCAACATTACCTTGGCGTTCGAAACGGATAACGGACATGTGGAGTCTCCTGAAAGTTAATGGCGACGGAAATGAACGAAATATTTGTCTGCGACTACACAGAGTGAGCCGAAACAGAGGGCGATTGCCTTCTGCTTTCGATTTCCCCGGCACTAGCAGCCAATACAATGGAATTGAAGTACCCCGGTGCTTCCAGTTTTGGCATGTGACCGATTCCATCGAGTACAAAGAGCCACGAATTGGGTGCTGCCTCGTGAATGAGCCGGGCGTGGTTGTCTATAGGAGCGATTCGGTCGAGCTTGCCGGCGATGACAGCCATCGGCATCTGGACTGACTTGACCACAGACGGTGTATGCGCGGAGAAAAGCATGTCGACGGCTTGTGCCCAGCCAGTTGGCGTCACCCCATCCCTCAGCTTCGAAACAAGAGCGCGAATGAGCGGGTCGGCATTTGGTGCGATGAGCGCATCCACCACGGCGGCGCGCGCTTCGGGCGATTGGGCAGCGCCGCTTCGCATGAGCGCCTCACGCGCCGCGCCCCGTTCCTCTTCGGACAGATTACCGCGCGCGATATTGGGTGCGCTCAGGACGAGCGCTTTTGTCGCAGAGGCGTGCCGTGACGCGAAAGTCGCAGCAATCACGCTGCCCCACGAACTGCCGACGATGGTTGCACTCGAGATGTCTAGCGCTGACATCAGTTCCATGAGGACATCGGCATAATCCGCGGCGGAGGGGGTGTCAATGGCGAACGGGCTGCTTTGTCCAAACCCGGGGGCGTCCCACGCGACGACCCGATGGGTCCTGCTCAGTGCGCCGAGTTGCGCGCGGTAGCCTGAAGAATTCGAGCCAATGCCGTGCAGCATCACGACTGCAGGTGCCTGCTTTTCGCCAGCAGTACGGTAAGTGATCAGCCTGCCGTCATCGAGCTTGGGGCAATCCAGTTGCGTACGTTCAATATCGGGCAACGGGGTTTCAAGAAGTTGTCTGTCTGCTTCAGTCATGATTTAAATATGGCCAGATTGGAAGCTGTCGCGAACAATAAATCGCTTTACGCGGCACGCAAGGCAGCAGAGATTTCGTTCGCGGCGGCCTTGAGCGCTTCGGCGCACGGCCCGTCGGGCGCGGCGTCGAACTGATCGGCCGGGCCGGTCGCGGTCAGCGCCAGCACGGCCGTCCCGTTGGGCGTGAGAATGGGCACGCTGATGGCGTTGGCAAGCACGCGATCACCATAAAATGGCCCAGGGCGCCGCGTTGCAATATGCGAAGACCGGACGCTCTCAAGTATCTTGGCGAGCGACTCTACAGTGACGGGTAGTTCGTCATGTGCCCGGTGCTCGTTGTCACGCAGTTCCGCTGTCACGAACCGTTCGATGGCTTCTGGTGGCAGAAAGGCGGCAAGCGCCAGCCCCGAGGCAGACGACGTCACAGGCAGCACGAGCCCCAGCGGGAGGTCGGCGGCGACAGGCGTCGTGGCCGCTTGCCAGGCGATGACCGTGGGACCATGGTTGCCCCAGGCGACAAGCGCAAGCGTCTTGTCGAGCGTGCTCGACAAACGCAGCATCGATCGGCTCGCGAGCCGAACAGCATGGGGCTGCGACAGCATCGCACCTGCTGTCCCTAGTGGCGCGCGTCCCAGGTCATGCGGGTCGGCTACGAGGTACTGGCCTCCGCCGAAGACAAGTGGTCGGCTCCCGCTCTGGCGAATGTTTTCCACCGAGCCGACAAAAATCACGTGGTCACCGCCTGGAAAGCGCGAAACCACTTTGCACTCCAGCCATGCGCTGCAATCGCGCAGCAGCGGCAAGCCGTCGACACCAAGGTCGTGCTCAACGCCAGAGAATTTGTCCGGCGACCGGGTCGCAAAGTGATTGGCGAGACCGTACTGGTTCTCGGCCAGGATGTTGATGGTAAATCGCTCGGCATCCCGGAACGCCGGATGGCTGCCTGCGGAGGTTGCCTGGCTCCACAGTACGAGGGGCGGATCCAGCGAGACTGAGGAGAACGAATTGGCCGTGAGGCCATGCAATTTCCCCTCGGCATCGCGCGTGGTGACCACGGTGACGCCGGTGACGAACGAACCCAGTACGTTCCTCAACTGACGTTTGTCGAAAGTCGCGGACACCGGATGATCTGCGTTCGAAGAGAGGTTCGCGCTCATGCCAGAGCCTTTTGGCATTCACCGAACGCCGGCATAACCGATTCGTGAAAGAGACCGATCGATGTCCTCGCCTCGGAAATAGACATATCGCCGAACATGAACGTGCCGATGAGATAGTTGAACGCCCCAGCGTGTGCCTGTTCGAGCAGCTTTTCGCGGACCGTCTCCGGCCGTCCGACCACGGCAAGACCCGATTCCACGAGCGGCTCGAACGTCGGTGGCAGCTTCTGGTTCACGGGCTGCGTCCCATGCTTTTGCCAGAGCTTGAAAAAATTCGGATAAAAGACCGACCACGCGCGCTTGCCAATTTCCAGCGCTTCCTGATCCGTTTCCGCGACGACAATATAGCGATTCACACCCATGAGCGGTTCCGGTGCGGACGGATGTCGCGTTGCAAACTCTTCGCGATATCGATCGGTGATCGCCCGCACACGATGGACTGGGCCGGCGCACACAATGTTCATCTGCTCCTGGGCCGGCCAGACCGTTGACTCGGGCGATGCCAGCGCATACCACTTCGGAGGCGGAGTCTGCAGCGGCTTGAGTTCGATCGGCATGTCGTTGAATTGCCAGAACTCACCCTGGTAGCTGAGCGCGTCGGAACTCATATACCGCTTGATGATTTCATACGATTCGATGTACCGGGCCTGAGCCTTGGCGGGATCGATGCCGAGTGCCTCGATTTCATGCGGCGAGGCGCCTCGACCCACGCCGTACTCCAGGCGTCCGTTACTCAAATGGTCGAGCATGCAGATTTCCTCTGCAAGGCGCACCGGGTGATGGATCGGGAGGATATAGACGAGCGGACAGAGCCGGAGCCTTTTTGTCCGTTGCGCGACTGCCGAGAGAAACACGCTTTGTGACGGGCACGCGCTTAGTGGCGTCGAGTGGTGCTCCGACATGTGATAGGCGTAAAAGCCAAGCTTGTCATAAAGCTCGATGATTTGCAGGCGTTCTTCGTACTGCTTATAAATTGGCAGACCATTGTGATCGTTTTGATCAAAGATTCCGAACTTCATCACTTTTCCAATATAAAGAATTCGAGCGGCTTTTGATGGTTTAGCGAGCAGGAGCTTTGCTAAATATCTGGAAGATGTTCTCTTCAGGATCCTTGTAAGTGGCGACGACGCCATGGCTTCCCATGTCGCGGCGCGCGAGTAGCTCGCCACCTGCGGACGTGATCTTCTGGTGCAATTCGTCTGCTGCGTCTCCGGCGACCTGGAAGACAGGAACTGCGCCGACGGCTCCTGGCGCTGCTTCCTCTGCGCAACTCAGAGCAAAGGCACTCCGTTGCTCGCGAAATTGCGTCCACTTGTTCCCGTCGCGAAACTGGACCGGCATTCCGAGAACCTGTGTATAGAACGCATCGAGCCGGCCGGTATCTTTCGCGACTATATACACGGTCTGCAAATCGACTTTTGCCATAGGGAAGCTCCTGAAAATGAGGTGATGGGATGGATGCGATCTCGCGTAGTGGCGAGTGTCATGCGGTCTGTTGTTCCTTCAGATCGAGTTCGGCGCTCATGATCTGCCGGATACGGAATTTCTGGACTTTTCCCGTCACCGTAGTCGGGAACGAATCAACGAAGCGGATGTATCGGGGTACCTTGTAATGTGCGATCCGGCCTGCGCAATAGTTGCGGACGGCGATTTCGTCCAGAATGACGCCGTCCTTGGCCACAATCCATGCACATAGTTCTTCGCCGTAATGTTTGTCCGGCACACCGACCACCTGTACGTCGAGCACACCGGGACAGGTGTAGAGAAACTCTTCGATTTCGCGGGGATAGAGGTTTTCACCGCCGCGGATGACCATGTCCTTGATGCGCCCGACGATGTTGACGTAGCCATCGCGATCCATGGTGGCGAGATCACCTGAGTGCATCCAGCCTTCGGCGTCAATGGCTTCGCGTGTGCGGTCGTGCTGTTTCCAGTAGCCAAGCATGACTGAGTAGCCGCGCGTACAGAGTTCGCCGGTCTGGCCACGCTCGACAGTCTGGCCGGTCAGCGTGTCGACAATCTTGACTTCGAGGTGAGGCAACACCTGGCCGACCGTGGAGACGCGTTTTTCTAGGGGTGTGTCGGTCAGGCTCTGGCAACTCACGGGGCTCGTTTCCGTCATGCCATAGGCGATGGTGATCCCGGACAGATGCATCTCGTCGACCACCCGCTTCATGATCTCGATAGGACAGGGCGAGCCAGCCATGATGCCCGTCCGCAGACTGCTCATATCAAACTCGGCAAAGCGCGGATGATTGAGTGCGGCGATGAACATGGTTGGCACGCCATGCAAAGCCGTGCACTGTTCTGCCTGCACCGTTTCGAGTACGGCTTCTGCGTCGAAGCGTTCCGAGGGATAGACGATGGTCGAGCCGTGAGTCAGGCATGCGAGGTTGCCCATCACCATGCCGAAGCAGTGATACATCGGAACAGGGACGCACACTCGATCCTCATGAGTGAGCTTCATGCACTCGCCCACGAAGAATCCGTTGTTGAGGATGTTGCGATGACTCAGCGTTGCGGCCTTGGGAAGCCCGGTCGTGCCGCTGGTGAACTGGATATTGACGGCATCGTCCGGACGCACGGTGAGGCGTATGCGCTGAAGCGTCGCGCGGTCTACGTCTGCACGCAGCAGCTCGGAAAACCGTTCTGCGCCCGCCTGGTCTGGGCTGTCGGCTTCGTCGATCCACCAGATCTTCTTAAGACTCGGTAGCCGGGCCTTGCCCAGCTCGAGCAACATGCTCAGGTACTCACTGGAGCGGTATCGGATCATCGTCACGACGGCCTTGCACGCCACGAGGTTGAGCGCATGCTCCAGCTCGGAGGTCCGATAGGCCGGATTGATGTTGACGAGTATCAGCCCGGCTTTTGCTGTGGCCAACTGCATCATCAGCCAGGTGATGTTCGTGTGAGACCAGATGCCGATACGGTCACCGGGTTCAAGTCCAGAGGCGAGGAGTGCAGCCGCAAGCCGGTCCGACTTCTCGCGAAGCTCACCGTAAGTCAGGCGGATTCCTTCGTGACGGCTGACTACCGCTGAATGGCTACTTATCCTGGTGGCGACGTCGTCGAAGCAATCGCCAATAGTCTGGTCAATCAGCTCAGGAGCGTGTGCTCCGCGCTCATACGAAAGCGTGTTCATCGAAGTTCCCATGACTTCCACGGTACGGTTGTAAATGTCGGACATCGGAATTAATATTCAACAATAGTGAATGCGTGCATTATAGTTGTATATTAGGATGCGCAAGTTGACGTGTCAACCCGTGTTGGCACCTACCTTTGGCCGGAATTTCTGGTCCGGACAGGTTTGCCGATGCGATGTCAGGGATCGCGGGAAAACATATGAATACGAGAGGTAGGTTGCAACGAGCGTCGCTTTTCAGACTGAAGAAGAACGCCACGCTTGGTGTCGAGGCGTTCAATCAGATATGCAGGTGTAGAAGGGCGCGCGTACGCATGCCCGCTGTCAGCTTGCAGTTCGTGTGGCAGTCCTAAAAGTTGTGCTGAATACCAATTGAGACACCGATGATATTCCGGCCGGACGCGCTTCCGGCGGCAGCGAGCGAGGCGACGCCATTGGCACCCGACGCATGTTGGTATGTCACCTGCTGGTAGACGATCGTCTGTTTCGAAAAAAGGTAGGAATTAGAGAGGGAGATTGTCTTCCAGTTGCCACCGGCGAGATTTTCTACCCATCCACCAATCGCAACGACGTCGTCGGGTTGGACGGTCCAGTTGGCGCCCGCATCAACGGTGTTGGCATTACCCTGGCCGGTGGTCAACGTTATGCGTGATTGAGTAAAGGTCGTGTGCAACAGGACGCTGGCAATTTGATAAGACGCGCCAACGCCCCAGTTGACGAGCTTGTTAGCTACGACACCCTCGGCTTGGGGAAGTGCGGTCCCAAACAGCGACGGGAGACCTATGAAGCTGGAGAGCTCGAGAAAACGGTTATTCTCGTTCGCGTAAGTAGCGGCCAGACCCAGTGGGCCACCCTTATATTGAACGAAGAAAGAATAGTCCCTGCTCTCACCGAAATTGCCGGCTACATTTCCGAACGCAAATTCGGCTCCGGAAGAGAACCCGCCAATGGTCGGGCTGACATATTTGACCGCGTTGTTGAACTGGAAAAAGTTGGCTACTTCATCCAGGTTGCCCTCGTGCAGCGAAAGAATGTTCCCCAGAACGTAGGGCGTTTGATAACTTGCCAGAATGTCGTACATGAAGCTGGGTTGGTGACCGAGCGTCAATGTGCCGTAGGTGTTCGATTGCAGTCCCACGTAGGATTTTCGATTGAAGAGCGTGCCAGGAACCAGTGCCTGGCCATTGTTCAGCAGGAATTCATTCTGCAGGTCGAATACGGCGCGCAGCCCTCCGCCGAGATCTTCGATACCCCTGATGCCCCAGATATCTGGCGCATGGGTATTCCCCTCCTGGAACAAGGCGTGTCCGCCGACGTTGCTGATGTATTGCAATGCTGTGTCTGCAATGCCGTATAAGGTCACGCTGGATTGCGCGCTGGCGGTGCCGCTCACTGAAAGTGCCACGATCGCGGCTGCCACCGTACGTCCTGAAGTTGCCATACCCAGTCTCCAATCCGATTGCTTCTTCCGAATGCGTTATTTGAATGAGAATGAAACTAACATTTGTACTACTAATTAACTGAATGAAATCAACCGCATATCCAGAGTCTCTCCGGCTGCTCGCGTATCCTTGGACGCGCCATCCGCTGATGTTGCATTCAACAATAATGAATGTTACGATACATGTTGAACAAACTATAGGGGTGACCTCTATATGTGTCAACACAGGCACCGTCCGTGGAAACCCGGTGCGGTAAATTTCATGACTCTCCGTATGGCGCAAATATGAGCAATGTGACTTCAAGGCGCGGTATTCAGTCTGTCGAGATTGCGTTCCGGATCCTGTCGGCGTTGCAGACAGCCGTGCGCGCGCTTCCTCTGAAGGAAATCGCGGCGCTAGCCGAACTGTCGCCGAGCGCAACGAGCAACTACATGGTGAGTCTGGTTCGGACCGGCCTGGTATCACCGGACGAAAGATCCGGCTATTACAAGCTAGGGCCGGCGTCACTTGCTTTGGGGATGAGCGCGATCAACCAGCTGGACGGTTTTGATATCGTCCGGCGGGAGGTGATCGCCTTGCGGGAAGCAACGCTGAGCAGTGCGGCGGTCACCGCATGGACCGAAGATGGGCCGGTGAGTCTCTTCAAGCAGGAAAGCCAGACACGCAGCATTCTCGAACTGAGAACCGGGTTGATTCCGTTGGTGACGACGGCGGCAGGAAAGCTGTTCGTTGCCTGCCTGCACCCTTCGCGTACCGACGCCCTTATCGAACGTGAAATGCATTCAGAGCAGACGCAGACTCCCGCCTCGTTCCGGAAAGCTGCGGTCACTGAATTGCGCACCTGCGGCTTCACGACAGTACATCGCGGGGACATGGGCTACGTTTCTATCGCAGCCCCGATCTGGGACCGGGATGGAGATCTTCGATTTGCTATTAGCCTGATTGGATCACCCACCACGTTGCGCACGGAAGTGGAATGTAAAGAGGTCAGGGAGCTCATGGACAGCGCAAATCGAACGACGCATGCGCTGGGTGGAAAGGCACCTGCCGGAGTCGCATAGAAGCGGCTGGCGGCAACATGACCGCGCCCGGGTCACCGATAACAGGTGACCTTGGCCCCGAGGCTGGAAAAGCGGATTGCACGGGCTGAGAGATCGCGGCAGCAGGTGCGTTAGGAAGCGGCAGCGTCGCACGGTCGCGAGATGCGCCCTCAGTCTCCCGGCAAGGTTTCGGGAATCCAGACGGTTGTGGCGTTTCCATAAGTGCTGGGGCCTATCTTCGATCCTGCCCTTACGGCGGCTTTGGTCGACTAAAACTCGGGAACACCATCGAATGGCTCGCATACTTAATATGCCGTCATCTGCTGCTGCCTGCGCGCCCACCACCTGGCGCCTGAACATTCACGATGCACCTTGTCTACAGCCCATCCTCTTACTACGGTATGTAACAACGCTCGACTATCTATCTCCTGCGTCTTGCCTGACATCACGGCCCGGCAAGCAAGCTGCCGTCCTCACCGGAGTCTGGCCATGGACACGCTCGAATCCTGGCTGCGCCCTCTCGGGCTTGAGCAATACGCGCCATTGTTCGAATCCCACGGCATCGATCTGTATTCGTTGCCGCTTATCTCGGACAACGATCTCGCCGAACTCGGCGTGCTGCTCGGGCATCGCAGGCTTCTGCTAAATACGCTTTCCAGGCTCGACAACCACGGGCGCGCCGCTTCCCACTACCCAACCGGCTCGGGAACCAGGAGGCCGCGCGTCATCAGCACGGTCTCCGCAGCCAATGCGTACGCTCCTGTGTTCATGGCCACCTATAACGCGCAGTTCGCAACTCCAGCGAACGCAGTTGCCTTGATCCCGTGGACTAATTTAAATGTGAACCCGTTCAGCGGCCGCTTCGGTTTCCACTCGGGGTAACCCCAGGTGTCGCGTCATTTGTCGTCGAAAGAAAAGTGAATGTCATCAAATGTGAAGCGGTTATCGCAGCGCTCTCCCTACACTGGTCCAAACAGAAGGCGGCGAACGATAAGCTTTTCACAGGAGACGGCAGATGGCCAAGGCAGTACGTTTTTACGAACCCGGCAGCCCCGAGGTATTGCGCTACGAAGATGTCGAAGTGGGTGATCCTGGTCCGGGACAGGTTCGGATCCGCCACGCGGCAGTGGGTTTGAACTTTGCCGACACGTACTTCCGCAACGGCACCTATCCCATTCCGCTGCCCAACGGTATCGGTGTTGAAGCAGCGGGGTACGTGGAAGCGCTGGGGTCGGGCGTCACCAACGTCACAGTGGGCGACCGTGTAACTTACACCGGCTTCACCAACACCCTTGGCGCCTATAGCAACGAGCGACTCGTGCCGGCAGCGCCACTCATCAGACTACCGGACGCCATTACGTTCGAAACAGCAGCGGCCATGACCATGCGCGGTTTGACCTCCGCCTATTTGATGCGCCGCATCTATCCGTTCAAGGCGGGCGAGTCCATTCTGTTGCATGCTGCCGCTGGCGGCGTGGGACTGATCGTCTCGCAGTGGGCCAGACTGCTCGGTCTGACGGTGATCGGTACCGTCTCTACCGAAGAAAAGGCGATCGTGGCCCGTGCTCACGGTTGCGACCACGTCATCAACTACAGCCACGAGGATGTGGCGAAGCGGGTGCGCGAATTGACGGACGGCGGGGGCGTGTCCGTGGTGATCGATAGCGTGGGGAAGAACACCTTCATGAGTTCGCTGGACTCGCTAAAACGCCGAGGGCTGTTGATCTGCGTGGGCACCGCGAGCGGGACCATCACGCCGTTCGATCCGCAGATTCTGGCCATGAGGGGGTCGTTGTTCGTGACGCGCCCGGCGCTCGCCGACTACATCGCCGACCCCGCTGAGAAGGCCGAACTCGCCAGCGAAATCTTCGGGCACATCACGGCCGGGCGCATCAGGATCGAGATCAATCAGCGTTATGCATTGCAGGACGCCGTTCAGGCGCATCGCGACCTTGAGGCACGCAAGACCACCGGGTCTTCCGTCTTTGTCGTCTGAACCCATCCACGGAGGCAAACATGCGCGTTGAACCATTGACCTGTGCCATCGGCGCCGAGTTGATCGGAGTGAATCTGAGCAATGCGGTACGCGACGATGATCTGTTCGCCGAGATCAAGTCGGCCTTGTTCATGCACAAGGTACTCTTCCTGCGGGATCAGAGCTTGAGCCGCGCGGATCATGTTGCATTTGCGCGCCGCTTCGGGGAACTGGAGGATCATCCGGTACTGGGAAGCGTGCCCGATCATCCCGGCCTCGTGCGTATTTACAAAACGCCGGAACATCCTCTCGACCGGTACGAAAATGCGTGGCACTCGGATGCGACGTGGCGCGAAATTCCCCAGTTTGGCGCGGTGCTCCACTGTATCGAGTGTCCACGAGTGGGCGGGGATACGATGTGGACGAACATGGCGCTGGCTTATCAAAACCTGCCCCAACACATCAAGACGCAGATTGCCGACCTGCGTGCGCGCCACAGCATTGAAGCGAGTTTCGGTGCGGTGATGCCGATCGAAAAGCGCCTGGCGCTCAAGGCGCAGTTCCCCGACGCAGAGCATCCCGTAGTGCGAACCCACCCGGAAACGGGCGAGAAAATTTTGTACGTGAACGGCTTCACCACTCACTTCACCAATTTTCATACGCCTTCACGCGTGCGTTATGGCCAGGACGGCAACCCCGGCGCGGCTGACCTGTTGCGCTATCTGATCAGCCAGGCCTACATCCCCGAGTATCAGGTGCGTTGGCGCTGGACAGCGCATTGCGTGGCGATCTGGGATAACAGCGCGACCCAGCACTACGCAGTTATGGATTACCCGCCCAGCCACCGCAAGATGGAACGCGCCGGGATCATTGGTACGCGGCCTTTCTGACGTCCTGTTCAGCCATCCTTTTCAGAGCTCATGCCATGAACTTCCTCGACGGTCACCTTTTCCCCGAAAACCAGCAACCGCTGATCATCACGGCCGCACCCTATGCGCCTTCCTGGGTGCCGTCCGACTTTCCCGAAGATATTCCGGTCACCATGGACGAGCAGATCCAGAAGGCCGTCGATTGCTACAACGCCGGCGCGACCGTGCTGCATCTGCATGTACGCGAACTGGACGGTAAGGGCAGCAAGCGTCTCTCGAAGTTCAACGAACTGATTGCCGGTGTGCGGCACGCTGTGCCCGAGATGATTATTCAGGTGGGCGGCTCGATCAGTTTCGCACCGGAAACGGAGGGCGCCGCTGCAAAGTGGTTGAGCGACGACACGCGCCATATGCTGGCTGAACTCGATCCAAAACCCGATCAGGTGACGGTCACCATCAACACCTCGCAGATGAACGTGGTCGAGCACTGGGACTATAAGGACACGAAGGGTACGTCGATGGAAGACCCCGTCGTCTACAACGCCTACAAGGAAATGACCGTACCGGCCCAGCCAGGCTGGGCCGAGGAGCACATCCGCAGACTGAACGCCGCCGGCATTCAGAGCGCGTTTCAGTGCTACAACATCAACAGTTTCGATTCAGTCGAGCGATTGATGCGACGTGGCATATACAAAGGCCCGCTGGTGATGAACTGGGTCGCGATTGGCGGCGGCATGGACGTGCCGAATCTGTATAGCCTCGCCAATTTCGTGCGCGCGGTACCCGACGGCGCCGTGCTCACCGTGGAAAGCTCGATGCGCAATGTGCTGCCAGTCAATATGATGGGCATTGCAGCGGGCCTGCACGTGCGCTGCGGTATCGAGGACAATCTCTGGAACCAGTTGCAGACCGAGAAGATGTCCACAACGGCGCAGATAGAGCAGTTGGTGCGCATCTCGCGCGAGTTCGGCCGCGAAGTCGCTACCGCCCAGCAGGCACGCGAGATCAGCAAGATCGGCGTGTTCTACAAGACAGTGGAAGAAAGTCTGCAGCAAAACGGTTTTGCGCCGAACCGGAACGGCGGCCATCAAGGCTTCCTGCGAAAGGTGGCTTGAATTTCGGTGGCTTGAATTCGCCCGGCCCGCTAAAAACAGGAGACGCAGCATGATGCCCACTTCGACCACGGTCGCGCCGACCGCGGGGGACGACTATCTGGTCGGGAGAACGCAGGCCTGGTTCGCGTTTGCCATGACCTTTGCGTTGATGCTGTTCGACTACATCGACCGGCAAGTCATCGTCTCGCTCTTCCCGCACATCAAGGCCGAGTGGAACCTGAGCGACAAGGAATTGGGCGCGCTCGTTTCCATTATCTCCATCGTGGTGGCGATTGGCGGCATTCCTGTCGCTTTGCTCGCAGACCGGTTGAGCCGCGTGAAAAGCATCGTGGCCATGGCTACGACGTGGAGCCTTGCCACTATCTGCTGTATGTTCGCGGGCACGTACGCGCAGTTGTTCGTGGCGCGGGCGGTGGTTGGTGTAGGCGAAACAGGATATGGGTCCGTGGGTGCTGCGCTGCTGTCCAATCTCTTTCCCAAGCGGATGCGCGGCACGCTAATGGGCGCGCTCTTTGCCGCCGGTTCGCTCGGTTCGGTACTCGGTGTGGTACTGGGAGGCGTGGTCTCGTCCAGATGGGGCTGGCAAGCCGCATTCGGCGTGGTGGGCCTGCCTGGGCTAGTGCTTGCACTGCTATATCTGCTGGTACGCGACTACAAAACGGTCGAGCTCGCGCCGCAGCGCAATCAGATCGAGCAGTCGCTGGGCGGCACGCTCAGGCATATCTTCGGAAGCCTTGCGGCAACGCCTACGTTGCTGTGGGTCTGTGCGGCGGCGGCAATGCAACTGATCGTGGTATCGGCCATCTGGTCCTGGCTGCCGAGCTTTCTTAATCGTTTTTACGGCGCTGCGCCGTCTCAGGCTGGAAAGCAGACGGCGATGGTCATTCTGGCGGGCGCATTCGGGTGCTTCATCTGGGGTGTCGTGATCGATCGGCTTTCCCTGCGGCGCCCCCGCAACAAGTTGCCCTTGCTGAGTGTGTTGTGTCTCGCCTCGCTGGCGGTCCTGATGTTTGCGTTCAACGGGCCGCTGGTGGGCACGGCACAGTTGCGACTGATCGTGCTGGGTGGCTTCTTCATGACGTGTACGGTGGGCGTCGTGCCGGGTCTCGCGATGGACGTCATTCATCCCGGCGTGCGTTCAACCGGCGCGGCTGTGCTGTCGTTGTTCCAGAATCTGTTCGGCCTTGCCGTCGGACCGTTCCTGCTCGGTGCGCTATCCGATTGGTGGGGATTGCGCGAAGCGCTAGCAGTCGTGCCGGTCTTCAGCATTCTCGCAGCCTGCTTCTTCATCAAGGCCGCGCGAAGTTATGAACGCGATGCCGCGCGTGTTTCGGCTATCAAACTCGATGCGGTGGAGAGTGCGACGAGTCTCGCGGCGGCGTGAACGCGGATCATCGGCGTTGCGCGACGAGAGCAAGAAACGCCCGGGCGCAGGCAAGCAATGTACTGCCGCTCCTCCACGGGCATATTGGGAGCGCCACCCGTGGTCAGGTTGATCACGACATTCGAGCGCTTCCTGATGCTCGGAAGAAACTCCATGAAGAGCTTGGGGTCCTGCGACGGCTGTCCGTTATGCGGATGACGCGCATGCAGATGCACAATGGAAGCACCTGCTTGCGCGGCGTCCACCGCGGCGTTCCCGATGTCGGATGCGCTGATGGGAAGATACGGCGACATGGAGGGCGTGTGAATCGAACCCGTCACCGCGCAGGTGACGATGGCCTTCTTTTGCCTGGCTGACATAAATCCTCTCGGTGTGAGTTTGACGCAATGCCCCAACGATTATTCAAACAAAGGATTTCACACGATTGGACATTTGACGACAGACAGTTATCCGTTGACGACATGCCACGCCGAGGCGCGATCTATGCAGGGCGTCTGCTGGCGCGCATCTGGGAGGGTGCACACTCGAATTGCGCCTGAAACCAGCGGGAGAATGAACTGAGATTGGAGTAGCCCAATTGCTCGGCTACCCGGCCGAGAGAATAGTCGGTATGGACGATGTAGCGTTGGGCGAGTTCGCGTCTGACTTCGTTCACGATGGAAGCGAAATTCGCCTCGCTGTCGTCGAGCCGGCGTTGCAAGGTGCGTACGTTCATACCCAGACCGGAGGCAATCTGTTCGACGCTGGCGCGTCCCATCGGTAGCAGCAGATAGACCGATTTCCGGACATCGCGAACGATACTTTTGTGGCCCGCCTCAGGTATCGCGTCGATAAAGGTGCGGGCATAGGCCGCCATGGTGGTGTCCGCTGTGGCGTTCGGTTTGTCCAGATCGGCAGTCAGACACTTCACACCATTGAAGTCGCTGTCGAAGTGAATCGGGCAACCGAACATACGCCGGTATGCCTGCAGATTCCCCGCGGCTTTGTGCGTGAAGTGCACCGACTGCGGACGCCAGTGCGATCCGAGAATCGAACGGAAAACAAGCATCAGTACACCAGCCGCCATTTCGATCGACTGCCGTGCGTCGCCGGGTTGATCGGTCATGATCTCTTCGCGCACCAAGGCCATCTTGCCCAAGTCCTCGATCATCATGCCGAGGGCCTCGTTCATCAGATGACGATATTGAATGATGGTGTTGATTGCGTTGCGCGCCGAGGGTTGATGCGAGAGAAGCAGGCTGATTGGGCCGAAATCCGCCAGCGAGCGAGCCTCGGCCATGAGCAGGCCAAATGTGCCGCAACCGCTGGCTTCGGCGGACGCCTCGAGCAAGGCCACAGCGCTATCGACGGGGATCAGTTGCGAGGGCGTGGCCAGGATACGGCGGCTCAGCCCCACCTTGCGCAGAAGCGATAGCGGGTTGAGCCCTTGTGATTGCGCGACCGCTTCGTAATGGCATAGCACTGCGGAACGGACCTGCGTGTTGTTACGTTTGACGGTGGATGTGCGCACCAGATACCTCTCCAGGCCGGGCCGACAGGGTCACTTCGGTAGTGTGAAGTATCGCCGTGAGTGTCGTTAAATGTTAATTGCGTGTCGTCTAATGTCAATTGGTGGAAACGGCGCTGCACGTACAGTTGTATCGAGAACCGAGATTGGGAAGGAGACAGTTTCATGATTACCGATACAGCCCCGACCATCCTGATGGTCCCGGGCTTGCGCGATCACGTCGCACAACATTGGCAAACCCTGTTGGAGAGAAAGCTGCCGAAAACTGCATCGGTGCCGCCTCTCGAGCGTGACGGGTTGAGTTGCGCAGCGCGCGTCGCCGCACTCGATGCTGCCCTTGCGAAGATCGACGGCCCGGTCATTCTGGTCGCGCACAGCGCGGGCGTGATGATCACGGTGCACTGGGCGAGGCGGCATCGCCGGCAGATTCACGGTGCGCTGCTCGCTGCACCGGCCGACCTCGAAACGCCGCTGTCGGAAGGCTACCCCGACTTCGACACGTTGACGCAGAACGGCTGGCATCCCATGCCGCGCGATCCTCTGCCGTTCACAAGCATCGTCGGTGCAAGCCGCAACGATCCGCTAGCGCAGTTCGAGCGCGCGTCTGGGATGGCGAAGGATTGGGGAAGCCGCCTCGTTGACCTTGGCGAAGTCGGTCACCTCAATCCAGCAGCGGGTTTTGGTGAATGGCCAATGGCCGAAACGCTGATTCGTGAACTGCTCTGATCCGGCGTGCGGCCTCACCGATCCCCTGGTAAATCATGCAGGAGAAGTCATGGAAGGTTTGATGATGCAACAGCCGCTGCTGGTTGCTTCGTTGCTCAAGCACGTTGAACGCCATCACGGCACGCAGGAAATCGTGTCGCGTCGCGTCGAAGGAGACATTCACCGGCATCAATACCGGGATCTCGCGCGCCGTGCGCGCCGCATTGCCAAAGTGCCGCAAGAACTCGGTATCGGGCCGGGTGAGCGGGTAGGCGCGCTCGCATGGAATGGTTACAGGCATTTTGAACTGTATTTCGCAGCGTCCGGGTCCGGCGCTGTGCTGTATACGCTCAACCCACGCCTGCATCTCGAACAACTGGCGTACATCATCGAGCATGCCGAAGATCGCATCATCATCTTCGACCTGCCATTTCTTTCCCTGATTCAAAGCATTGCACCGCATGTAAAAAGCCCGAAGGCGTTTGTCGCCATGACCGATCGCGAGCATATGCCACACGCACACAGCCTGCCGATTCCGCTGTTGTGTTACGAGGACCTGATCGATGTGCACAGCGATACTTTCGAATGGCCAGCTCTCGATGAGAACAGTGCTTCATCGCTTTGCTACACGTCGGGCACGACGGGTCATCCGAAAGGGGTGCTGTACAGCCACCGCTCGACCGTCCTGCATACCTACGCGGCGGCGTTGCCCGATTCGCTGAACTGTGCCGCCCGCGATGCGATTCTGCCTGTCGTGCCGATGTTCCATGTGAATGCATGGGGGCTGCCGTATATCGCCGCGATGGTGGGTGCAAAACTGGTGTTTCCCGGCCCGGCGCTCGATGGCAAGTCTCTGTACGAACTGATCGAGGCGGAACAGGTCACCGTCTCAGCCGGCGTGCCAACGATCTGGCAAGGCTTGCTTGCGCATGTCGAAGGCATGCCGGACGCGTTCTCTTCGATGCGACGCACGATCATTGGTGGCGCAGCCTGTCTGACCGTCATGGCGACGGCCTTTCAGGAGCGCCACCATATTGAAGTGTTGCACGCCTGGGGCATGACCGAGTTGAGTCCCGTCGGTACAGTCTGCAGTTTCAGGTCGCACACGTTGCCGTTGTCCACTGAAGAGCGCTATGCGCTTCAGGCGAAGCAGGGGCGCTCGATATTCGGCATCGATATGAAAATTGTCGGCTCGGACGGCAAGGAGTTGCCATGGGACAACGCCGCCAGCGGCGACCTGCTGGTGCGCGATCACTGGGTCACACGGCACTACTTCCGCAGCGATGAAGCTGCGTTGCAGGAAGGATGGTTTCCAACCGGCGACGTGGCCCGGATCGATGCGGATGGCTTTATGCAGATCACCGATCGCAGCAAGGACGTTATCAGGTCCGGGGGCGAATGGATCAGTTCGACTGAGATCGAAAATGTGGCGTGTCTGCACCCCGAAGTCACGAGCGCAGTGTGTATCGCCGCGCGGCATCCGAAGTGGGATGAACGGCCGTTGCTGCTGGTCGTGAAAAAGCCCGGCAGCGCACTCGCGGCAGATGAACTGCTGGCCTTCTTTGACGACAAGTGGCGAAGTGGGGGAAGCCGGATGCCGTGGTGTTCGTGGAGACTGTTCCGCTCGGTGCGACAGGAAAAGTGCTCAAGAACCCGTTGAGAGATCAATTCAGCCATTACTACCTGACGGACTGACAAACCGCTCGGGCAGCAATGCAGCTTCATTCACGCAATAACCAGAAGAATAGCCGGACATGACCGGCATACCATTGGAGACACGGAATGAAATTGAAGTTGATCTGCACTGCGACGCTGGCGATATCCGCTACGACCGCCTACGCCCAATCGTCGGTCACGCTATATGGCGTGATTGACAGTGGATTGCTGTACCAGAGCACATCGGCGGCAACGTTCCTGCCGCATGCACCCAATCTGGGGCACGTCTATCAACTGAAGGACGGCGGCATATTTTCCAGCTTCTGGGGCATCAAGGGGAGCGAGGACATTGGCGGTGGCTACAGGATCAACTTCAAGTTGCAGGGCGTGTTCAACTCCATGAGCGGCAAGTTCGGGTTGTCCGATACACCCGGCACCACCGCGATTTTCAACCAGTTCGCGACGATTGGCGCATCCGGTCCGTTCGGCACGATCGACATGGGCCGGCAGATCATTCCGATGATCTATGCGATGGCCGAAACCGACGTACGCGGCGCGCAGTATTTCGGAAGCATTCTGACCGCGTGGTTAGGTGTGAATCAGGCGGCGGGCTGGCCCGGCACCAGTACGAATGCAGCGATCGGTGCACTGTATGACAGCAATGCAGTGGTGTATCGCTCGCCGAAGTTCTTTGGCACCTCGCTCGCACTGGAATACGCGCCGGGTGGCGTAGCCGGCCAATTTCAAGGGGGCACGCGCGAATCGGCCGTGCTCAAGTTTTCCAATTACGGTTTGAATCTGTCTGCGGTGTACTACAACGGGCATGACACCAATCCGTTTCCCATCACCTATCCAGCCGCACCGGCAACGTCTGCAACCGGCCTCGACAACAACCGCTTCTATTACCTCGGCGCGATGTACACGATTGCAGGATTTTCTGTGTCCGCCTCATATGGCATTGGCAAGAATCCTGCGAGCTCGAATACAACGGACTTCGAAATGATTTCGGGTGGCCTCGGCTACCAGTTCAATCCGCGTTTCAAGGTCACGTCTGGCTACTATTACCTGAAGGATCGGAACCACTCCGCCAATCACTCAAGCGAATTCTCAGTGGGAGCCGAATACAGTCTCTCGATCCGAACCAGCGCGTATGCCCAGGTCGGGTACGTCGACAACAAGGGGACGATGAACCAGACGATCATCTACGGAGCACCGGTCGCGCCCGGCGTGTCCACTACGGCGGCAATGATCGGCATACGTCATACCTTCTGATCCCGTCACTTACACAGACCGGAGTAATCCATGAAAGTCATTCCGCTATGCAAGCGGGCAGTTTTTCTACTGACCGTCACGATGTCAATGAATGGTTGGTCGCAGACGAGTGAACCGGCCAGCGCGCCGGTGCAGGCTGCGGTGACGGCATCAGGAGGCATGCCGGCGTCGAGCGGCAGGAAAGCTGATCGCGTTCTGCGCCGCAAAGTGTATGCGGCTATTGCCAGGCATAAGGAGATCAACGCCGGAGACATCAGTGTGACGGCGAAAAACGGAGTAGTCACGCTCAATGGCACAGCCGCCGATGCATCTCAGGTGAGAGAGATTGCCGAGATCGCCGGAGGTGTTCCTGATGCCACCTCGGTGATCAACAAACTGACGGTGCAGAAGCCGCTCGGCGGTATGTGAGTTGCGATCGTCGGAGCCCCGCAGGAGTGCAAATTGAAATGGGAACAATCGCACGCCCCCTGGACCACGACTAGCGATGTCGTAATTCGTGCGCGGCGTAAGTGGCAACGAAAACGCCGATAAGCAACGCCGCTATCCCCAACGGCTCGTCATATGGGCCGGGGAATGCCGACAGCTTCGCATCGCACCACAAACCAATCCCGGCAAGCGATACGAACGAACCGAAAGCGAGGCCCCAGACGGGCCCCGCCGTATGTGTGCTCAGTCTATGTGAATGTTTCACGGCTTTCCTCCCTACGTCCGTTTCACCTTCTTCTGCGAACTCTGCGCGCTGGCGCAACGGGGTCGCGTGAAACGTGTCTTCCAGCTAGCAACCCCGATCAGAGCAACGACAGCGCCTGCACCGTTTGTGGAACGCAGCACTGTCCTTCAATAATACCGTATATACGGTTTAAGAAAATAATCTTGGCTGAGCATCCGGAATCCTGACGCGAACGCGTTCACGCGCTCCGCTCCAAACCCGGTCCGCTTCCGGTCAGACCGCCCCTCGAAATTGCTGCAATGGAATGTAGAATGCGCTCCGAACATTTCAGCCATGCTCGCCTGTGGCCGCGTTTCCTCCTGCATGGGGCCGCCTGGTAACTGCGAGAGGTGACCGATGCCGAATCCTCCGTTGCTCCGTCAAAGTGAGCGTCATGTCATCCAATAATTTCCCGATCGTCGGCATGGGTGCCTCCGCCGGCGCAGTCGAGGCGCTCGAAGGCTTTTTCCGTGGCATGCCGGGACAATCCTGGCCTCGCGTTCGTCGTGGTCACGCACCTGAGTCCCAACCGCGAGAGCATGCTGCCTGAAATAGTGGCGCGCTTTACGTCTCTTCCCGTCCATCCGATCGCTGATGGCACGCCCGTTGAAGTGGATAGCGTGTATCTGTTGCCAAGCGACGCAGTGCTCGGCATCAAGGATCGGACGCTGTACTTTCACCCCCAGGTCCACGCGACGCGAGAGCGCAGGCCGATCGACGTGTTTTTCGGTGCGCTGTCTGCAGACATCGGCGAACTTGCCGCGGGGGTCGTCCTCTCCGGCGCTGACTCCGACGGAACGCTTGGCATAAAAGCGATCAAGGAACGTGGCGGGCTGACGCTCGCCCAGGTGCCGGACAGCTTCGGTCCGCACCATGCCGACATGCCGGACAGCGCGATAGCCACTGGACTTGTCGATTTCGCGATCCCGGTCGAACAGATGGCCGCGAGACTGGCCGACTTCGCACGCGGCGTTTATGCGCTGGACGGCATCGCCGAGGACCACGAAAAAAGCATTTCGCAAGCGCAGGTCGACGAGGCACGGGAGGCCATCTACACGATTCTGCGCAATCAGGTCGGGCATGACTTCAGTGGCTACGAGACCAAAACGTTCTTGCGGCGCATTCAGCGGCGCATGCAGATTCTGCAGATGAAAGCTCCCGAGGTCCCGCAACGTTGCTCGACGGCTTGAGCCAGGAGCGCCGTGACCGGTTCTTCGTCGCCGACGGGGCCAGCTTCGTTATCGCAAAGGAAGTTCGCGAGCTATGCGTATTCTCCCCGCATAGCGTTATCCGCGACCCGCCTTTTTCGCGCATCGATCTGGTTTCGTGCCGCAATCTGCTCATCTATTTCGGAGCGGAGGTCCAGGGTCAGGTCATTCCGACGTTTCACTATGCGCTTCGCCCGGACGGTTATCTGTTTCTCGGCACCTCGGAGAACGTCAGCCAGTTCGATAACCTGTTCGACCCTGTCGACAAGAAGCACCGGATTTTCCAGCGTCGCGCGAACGCAACGCCGCCCGTGTGGCTGCCGGCACACCTTCCGCCCGTTCACACAGGTCGGATGAATACGGCGCCAAACCGAACCTCGACAAGCGGCGCGGCTTTGCGCCACATGGTAGATGGCCATGTGCTCGATCGGTTCGCTCCTCCCCATGTGCTCGTCACGCGCGAGGGGGACGTGGTGTATTACTCGGGGCGAACGGGGAAATATCTGGAAGCTGCCTCTGGTGCGCCGACCCGACAACTGGTCGCAATGACGCGCAAGGGGTTAGGGCTTGAACTGCGCACTGCGTTCAGGGAATCGGTTGAATCGGGACGTTCGATTACACGTGAAGGCGTGGCCGTCGAAAGTGAGGATGGCCGCGTCCAGATCATCAGTCTTACCGTCGAGCCCTTGCCCGAAGGCACGCAGGGCGAACGGCTGTACCTCGTCGTTTTTGCCGATCAGGGCCCGGTGCTGACCCGCGAGGAGGCTGTCATTCGTGCCCAGGCCGCGCACGACGGCACCGCGCTTCATGTGGAAAAGGAATTGCGCGACACCCGGGAGCGCCTGCAGTCATCAATCGAGGAATACGAAACGGCGCTCGAGGAACTGAAGTCATCGAACGAAGAACTGGTCTCGGTCAACGAGGAACTTCAGTCATCGAACGAAGAGCTCGAGGCGTCAAAGGAACTGGTCGCGTCTGCGCTATCGGCGATGCTTCAGGCGGCGAGCGCGCATGTGATTGGACCATGTAGCACCGTTGCAGAGGCGTTGTCTTTTATCGCAGACGGCAGCGAGATCGACGCCGCGATTCTGGATGTCGATCTGCATGGTGAGAAATCGTATCCGGTGGCACAGGCGCTTTTGGCCAGACGGGTTCGCTTTGTGTTTGCCACCGGTTATGGGGAAGACGGAATCGAGGGTGCTTATCGGACCTGTCCATGTCTTCAAAAGCCGGTCGATGGGAATGCACTTGTCAAGGTGCTCCTGTCGGCACGGCCTGAATGAAGCGATCTGCGCCTGCAGGGAGCCGTTCCGCCAAAGATCGATCCGCATCGGGCAGATGTCGACGCAAAGCAAAGAGGCCCGCTGAAAACTCCTCCGGAAAATTGTCGATTTTCGGCCATCTGTCTCGTCGTCAGTGTATCCCTACCGAAAGGAGCTCCCATGAAATACCTCGGCTTAGCCTACTTCACCCCTGAAAAATTCGCGGCGATGGCGCCGGAGGACGTCAAGGAATTGGTGAGCCAATGCCCCGCGTTGGACGAGAAGATGCGGGCTACCGGTAAGGTGCTCGTTTCCGCGTCGCTTGGCGATCTGGAAAGCTGGAAGACGCTCCGCCCACGCGGCGGTAAGACTCAAGTCACCGATGGGCCTTACACCGAGGCGAAGGAAGTCGTGGGCGGTCTGTTCATCATGGAGGCAGATAACCGTGACGAGGCGTTGCGCATCGCGTCCATGCACCCGGCCGCCACGCTGGGCGAGGAAGGCGGATGGGCCGTCGAGCTGATCCCCATGGATTTCTACCTGGAACGATGACGGCCTGGACGCCTGTTTCGAGTATCCGTTGGCGCTCCATTCTCCTCAAACGCCTTCACGAGATGGTGAATGATCGTGGAGCTCGATTTCTGGCCGAGTGGGGCGTTGCAGTATGCCTAAACGAAATCCCGACTGGTTTGAGCCAGATGAGCGGGAACTCGTTACGTTGACTCCCTGACTGCAGGTCCTCGTCATGTGAATCGATCAAGCGCGGTGCGATTCGCCGACACGAAGCGGACGGCGAAGAATCAGACCTGCTTCCTGCCTACGCTCATTCGCGGCGGATTAAGGGAGAGGCTCCTGTCACCACCTTCAATGGGAGTGAGGCATGCCCTCCGGGACTGTGAACGTCACCGTCTGCCTGCACTCAGTGCAGCCAGCGAACACATGGTGTTGAGCGTCGACCAGCTCGACTAGCATCTTGTGCTGACCGGGCGGTAGACCCGCCACACTGATTGTATTGACGTCATTCGCTTCTACCCACCCCCATGGCAGATCGTCGATGTGTACGTGCAGATGCCCGATTCGTGGAGACACGTTGAGCGCGGCTGCCCCGAACACCGGTACGATGTGCACGTTCTCTGCCCGATATTGGATCCAGACGATGCCGTGGGCCAGTCCAGCAGCTAGCGGCGTGGGATCCACAATCAGTCTGGGTGGAAGTTCGCTGGCGATGGCGACGTACGGCGAGGCCACGCCGACCTCCCCCGTACTCTGGGCCAAGGCGTTCGTTGCGAGCACAATGCCGGCCGCGACTGCGGCAAGCGTCCTGATCAGCATGTTCATTTGCGTTTTCACTATTTGATTCACAAGGGGAGGAGTTTCGACTGGCCTGGCCGGCGCGGGGCGAAGAACACACCCGACCAAACCAGACGTCACTCGCGAGAAACGTTTTCCAGGGCGGTTGCCTCAGGTCCTGTCAGATACAGGTCTCGGAACCGCTCATCGACGCGCTCCCACATCAAGTTCGAGAACAGCATCGCAGCCTTCAATGGACGGTGGTTAATCACCACGGAATCCGCTTCGCCCGCTTCGTTCAGGTGCGCCACGAGGAGGGTTTCGATCGGAACACCCTGAATCTGTGCACGATAGGACTCCATATAGAGGCCGTTGCCTGTTTCGCCCTTGTAGCTGTGATGCTGGAACTCGTACAGTGAGACCGCATGTTTGATTACAGACAGAATGTCAGCGCGTCCCTCTACGGGGCGCTTAAGCACCGTGGCTTCAAGGGTTGCGTTTTCGGCCAGCCTGATTAGCCAGCGTGGGGGCGTGCCTTCGGGCACGAGCACCGGCGCCGTATCATTGAATTTCATGTGCAGTTCTCCGTACTTCTCGAGATGTTGAGTTGTAGCGATGATCGGCCTTTACGCCCGTACGTGGAAGTGGCAGTATTGACATTGTTCAAGGAATTCCAGACACACACGCAGGCAATCCGACATGGTCACTATCCGCATCTGGGTCTACGACGGAATCATCGCATCGGGTGTCTCAGGGCCCATTGACGTCTTCAGTGCGGCCAATCATCTGGCAGGGCGGGGAGACACGCCTTCGCTCGCTGAGGCGGCCCGATTCACGTGGCGCGTGGAATCGCTGGATGGGCAGCCCGTCACGGCTTCATCAGGTCAGACGATTACCGTGGACGGCAAAATCGACGCTCGTAAACGGGCGGACGCCGTTCTGCTAACCGCCCCTTTCTTCGCCGACATGGACGAGTTCATCAGCCGTCGTGCGCTGATCGTCGCGTTGTCGTCCGCATTACGGCACCAGCGTAAGGCAGGCGTCGTACTCGCTTCGTACTGCACGGGCAATTACCTGCTTGCCGAAGCAGGGTTACTCGATGGAGCGGTGGCTACGACACATTGGGCCAAGGCAACCGATTTCGCGCGACGCTATCCGCACGTCGAGCTTCAGGCGAGGGAAGTCCTGACCGGGAGCGATCGCATTCTTTTGGGCGGTTCGGTCACGTCGTACCTCAATATCGCGGTGCGTCTCGTGGAGATGTTCGCCGGTGAAAAGCTTGCCGTGAAAACGGCCAAGTCGATGTTGATCGACATGAACCGGGTTTCCCAGGCATCCTATGCAACGCTTCTCGACGAACATGGGCATCACGACCCGCTCGTCGCACGCGCCCAGCAGCGCATGGAAGCGACACTTCAGGAAGGCTTCCGGCTCGACGAACTGGCTGCCTCGCTTGCTGTCAGCGAGCGCACGCTCAACCGGCATTTCAAGCAGGCAACCGGTCTCGCGCCGCTGGCGTACCTCCAGAACCTGCGTATCGAAGTAGCCAAACGGTTGCTGGAATCAAGGCCCATTGGACTCGATGTGGTCAGCCAGCGCGTGGGGTATGCCGATCCCAGCACGTTCCGGCAACTGTTCAAGCGCAAGACAGGTCTTTCACCGGGCGAATATCAAAGCCGATTTGCACGCGTTTCTTCACAACAGAAATAGATCTGCGTCGATTGTGAGCGGACTGCTAGTCGACGAACGACGAATCTCTAGCAAACTCCAGAACCATTCGCTCCCTCAGCGCTAGTCAGCGCTATTGCTCTATCACTCGCCGAGGCAAATCCGCCTGTCGACTGCGAAGCGCTCGACATGTCCGAAGCAGGCGCACGATCTTGATGCCTCGTCGCGACTATTCCCAAAGCGGTTCGTGCTTTGCTTTGTTTTGTATCCCTATGTATCTGCTCGATACATGGATACCCACGCTTACACAAACCACGTTGTCCAGACACAAACGCGATACATCCGGGCGTTTCAATACGTCCATCGTGTGAGGAGCCAACGCGCAGCGAGTCGGCAGGCGTGATCAGGTATCAGCGAAACAGGCGGGAGCATGAGTGTGAGCATTCAACAGGATACGGGAAGCAAGGTAAGCCGCGAGATTGCGCGGAATTGTCTGCTTACACGCACCCGACAGATTTCAAGAGTTGTCACCGCGATCTACGATGAAGCGATGCGGCCGTTTGGCATCAACTCGTCCCAGTTCACGCTGCTCGTCCTGATCATGGAACTTGGACCGCTGAGCCGCTCCGACCTCGGCCGCA
Organism: Paraburkholderia sp. GAS41; assembly: GCF_050436545.1. NCBI lineage: Bacteria > Pseudomonadati > Pseudomonadota > Betaproteobacteria > Burkholderiales > Burkholderiaceae > Paraburkholderia > Paraburkholderia sp. GAS41. Next base: position 340,623 of record NZ_JBNDMK010000003.1, on the reverse strand, counting down.
GAAATCACCATGACCGGTCGACATTGACAAGGAATCTTCAGCCGCTCATTTCACAGGGTTGGGTTTCAGAAGGCCTAGTTGGAAACGACGGACGCAGCCGCCCGCTCTCGATGACCGAAGACGGCAAAGCGTTGCTTCAGAGCGCCGCATCGGCATGGTCCGTCGCGCAAAGCAGAGCCAAGGCGGTCCTGGGAGAGGTGGGTGTGCATGCGCTCATGGAGATCGCGGGCGACTTGCCCCACCGTATGACCTGATATTTTTCAATCATTGTTGCATATGCAATACGACATGGGCGCGTTGAGTATTTTGCTTTCCTAAGCAAAAAAACCGGTCATGGGAAACCCGTCCACCTGGATGACATTGAAACCCTCTGGATGAGCAACTATATTTGTGGAGATCTGCTTTGAATTCCGTTATCAAGAAAGGTGCAGCAAGCGTCACCTTCGCCGCGCTGCTGTTGGCCTGTTCCTTCGATTACTCACTGGCGAGCGTACTTCCGCGCGCTAATGCGGCAAGTGTGCATCGGATCGCGAACGAAAAACCTGCCAGCGTATCGGATGCGGCGCTAGCGGCGTCGCTGCCCGGATTCCGGAATCGCTACGCCGAAGTTGACGGCGTAAGGCTGCACTATGTCGTGGGCGGCAAGGGCGAACCGCTCGTGCTGTTACCGGGCTGGCCCGAAACGTGGTGGACGTTCCACAAGATCATGCCGGCGCTCGCTGAAAATCACACTGTCATCGCCGTGGATCTGCGCGGCATGGGTGCCTCGTCGCGACCCGCGGACGGTTACGACAAGAAAACGATGGCGAGAGACATCCACGCGCTGGTTCAGTCGCTGGGCTATGACAAGGCCACCATCGCCGGACATGACATTGGCTCGGCCGTGGCGTTCGCCTATGCGGAGAATTATCCAGAAGCCACCGACAAGCTGGTGATGATGGAATTGCCACACCCGGACGACAGCCTGCTGACGTTCCCCTTACTGCCCGCTCAAGGCACCTTTGGCGACAAGCTGGGCACGTCCCGTCCCTATCTGTGGTGGTTCGCATTCAATCAGGTGAACGGGCTGCCGGAGAAGCTTCTGGCAGGTCACATCCGCGTGGAACAGGACTGGCTTTTCAAGTACTTTCTCGTGGACGAGGGCGCCGTGGATGCGCGAGACCGCGCCGTGTATGAACGGGCGTACAACAGTGCTGATGCGATCCGCGCAAGTAACGCTTGGTACCAGACGCTTACACAGGACGTGAACGACAACCGGAGTTACGGCACGCTGCAGATGCCCGTACTCGCGATGGGCGGTCCAGCCTATGGATGGATGAAAAAGGTCGTTTCGCAGAAAGCCGCGAATCTCACTGCGGTAAAGGTGGAAAGCAGTGGCCATTTCATTCAGGAGGAGCAACCTGAATTTGTCGTCAGAACAATGACTGATTTCCTTCAAGGTGAGTCGCAGTGACCGCCAGCACCGCTTGAAACGACCCGTTACGAACCCTGCCGGTTGCCCATCTGCCGGCGCAGGATACCTGCCGTAGCGTGAACCGCTATCTGTGAATCATGGCAACGCAGGGTCATTGAATCTGAATCCAGTCGCATTACCATCAGGAGAGCTTATGTCAGACAGCACCATTCCCCAGCTACCGTCGCGTCGCCGGTTTATCGGCGTCGCGGCCGCCGCCGTCGCTGCGGGCTCGTTGAGTCAACTCGCCTTCGCAGACACGAATCAGGCGATCACCGACATTGCACCCGCGACGGGCGGCGACAAGAGCGCGATTCGCCCGCTTCGCGTCCACGTGCCTGAATCGCAACTCGCCGACTTGCGGCGTCGCATCAAGGCAACCCGATGGCCCGAACGCGAACGGTCACCGACGACACACAAGGCGTGCCACTCGCGATGATCCAGGAACTCGCTCGCCATTGGTCCACCGACTACGACTGGCGCAAGTGCGAAGCGAAACTGAATTCGTATCCGAATTTCGTGACTGAGATCGACGGGCTGGATATCCACTTCATCCACGTTCGATCGAAACATGAGAATGCGATGCCGCTGATCGTCACGCACGGGTGGCCTGGCTCGGTTATCGAGCAGCTCAAGATCATCGATCCATTGACGAATCCCACGGCGCATGGTGCGAGCGCATCAGACGCATTCCATCTGGTCATTCCGTCTTTGCCAGGATACGGATTTTCCGGCAAGCCCACTGAGACCGGCTGGGGCCCGGAACGTACCGCACGTGCGTGGGTCCAGTTGATGAAACGGCTTGGATACGAGAAGTTCGCGTCGCAAGGTGGGGACCTGGGTGCGATCGTGTCCAACGTAATGGCCAAACAGGCGCCGCCGGAATTGCTGGGTATTCACGTCAACCTCCCGGCGACACTTCCCCTCGAGATCGTGAAAGCGCTCCAGGACAATATGCCAACCCCGGCCAACCTCAACAACGAAGAGCGGCACGCCTACGAACAACTGGTCGTCTTGCAGAAGCGCCGCGCCTACGCATTGGAACAGGGCACACGTCCGCAAACGCTTTATGGATTGGCCGACTCGCCGATCGCGCTAGCGAGCTGGCTGATGGACCACCCAGACGGCAACGGCCAGCCGGCGGCGGCGATGACTTCGGCGGTGCATGGGCATACGGTCAACGGATTCTCCTCGGGTGAGCTGACGCGCGACGATGTGCTCGACGACATCACGCTGTACTGGCTGACCAACACCGGAGTGTCTTCGGCTCGCATTTACTGGGAGTCGCATTTCAACTTTTATGCCGCCGCCGACGTGTCCGTCCCTGCCGCCGTGAGTGCCTTTCCTGGCGAGAACTATCAGGCACCGCGGAGCTGGACGGAACGGGCCTATCACAACCTCATTTACTACAACAGGCCAGAAAAAGGCGGCCATTTTGCAGCGTGGGAACAGCCGCAAATATTTGCCGAGGAAGTCCGCGCGGGTTTGCGCTCCTTGCGCACGTAATGAACAGGAAGACAGTGAGATGACCGAACAGATCGCAATCAAACGCCGTCAATTCGTGACATCCGCCGCGCTCAGCCTGGCGGCTGGCGCTCTTGCCCAGTTCGGACCGAGCTACGCGCAAGCGAGTGAAGCGACGTCCGACCGAATCCCGGCAATCATCCCGGGCTCGCACACCACGTTTGGCGCTTTAAAGCAGATCGACGCGGAGAGCTGAACGTGGGCTACGTGGATATGGGTCCCGTCACTGGAACGCCGGTCCTGCTGCTGCACGGCTGGCCCTACGATATTCACAGCTTCGTGGACGTGGCACCGGCGCTTGCTGCCGCTGGTTACCACGTGCTGGTGCCCTATCTTCATGGCTATGGGACAACGCGATTCCTGTCTGAATCTACCCCCCCGTAACGGGCAGTAAGCGGCACTCGTAACGGACGCCCTGAATTTTCTCGATGCGCTGAAGATCGACAAGGTGATTCTGGGCGGATTCGATTGGGGCGGTCGAACTGCTTGCGCGCTAGCGGCGCTCTGGCCTGAGCGTTGCAAAGGCCTGGTCGTCGCAAGCGGGTATACGATTGCCAGTCAGGAGGACCCGGCATTGAAGCCAATACCCCCTCAGAAAGAACGCGAATGGTGGTACCTGTATTACTTCGCCACTGAGCGAGGCCGATTGGGATGCGGTCAATACACGCACGACTTTGTCCGCATGACATGGGAATTGGCATCGCCGAAATGGCGTTTCGACGATGCCACGTTCGAGCGTTCCGCGCCGGCTTTTATGAACCCCGATCATGTCGATGTTTCGGTTAATCGCTATCGCTGGAGGCTCAAACTCGCTGAGGGTGAAGCAAAATATGATGAGCTCGAGAAGAGGCTAGCGGCTCATCCCGCTGTGAGCGTGCCTACCATCACGCTCGAAGGGGACGCGAATGGAGCGTTGCATCCTGAGCCAGCTTCTTATGCCAGATATTTTGTCGGCCGCTATGAACATCGGCAGCTATCGGGCGGGATAGGGCATAACCTTCCGCAAGAAGCGCCTGGGGCATTCGCTCAGGCTGTCGTTGACGTTGACCGATCGTAGGTCAGAATCGGCTCTGGCAAATATCCGGGGACCGCTTAGTAGGTGCGGTCGGCAATGACTGCCGCTACCCGCTCGAGAGCGTGTTCCGTCGTCGACAGGCTGACGGAACCTAGCGCGAGCCGGATTGCGTGAGGCACCTGGGACGACACGGAAAACGCGTGCGCAGTCGACACTGCAATCCGCTCGTCCCTCAGCGCCTTCGCGATTGCGTCGCCACGAACCTCCTGCGGCAGCGGAAGCCACAGGAAGTACGACGCAGGATGCCCGATTCGTTTCAACTGACGCAGCACGCGAGAGGCGATCGCTTGACGCAGCATGGCGTCGTGGCGCTTTTCGGCTTCGAGCCGCGCGACTGTGCCGTCCTCGATCCATCCGCATGCGATCGCTGTCAGGGTCGCGGGCGCATTCCACGTGGTCGCGCGAATGTTTCGCTCAATCTTCGGAATCCATTTATGTTGCGCGTGGACGAAACCCACGCGCAGCCCCGTCGCCACGCTTTTCGAAAAGCTCGATACATAGACCGTTATCTCAGGAGCCAGCGCGGCGAGCGGTGGTGGGGCGTTTTGCGCGAGAAACGCGTACGCAGCGTCCTCGATGATGACCAGTCCGTGTCGGCGCGCGATAGCGACGAGTTGCCGGCGTCGCCCCACGCCCATGACCCAACCAAGCGGATTGTGTAGCGTCGGCATCGTATAGATGGCGCGCACCTTGCGTCGCCTGCAGAGGGCGTCCAGCACGTCCAGATCGGGCCCGCTGCCGGCGGCTGGAATCGGCACGAGTTCGAGTCGGCTGGCTTCGGCCGTCAACTTGAAACCTGGATACGTCAGCGCGTCTACGGCTATTACGTCACCGGGTTCGAATAGCGCCATAGCGGTGGTCGTCAGTCCGTGCTGCGCGCCGCTCACGAGCAGGGTGGTCTCGTTTGTCGCCTGGAGGCCACGCGTACTCAGGTGTTGCGCGACAGTTTCCCGCTCTCGCTCGCGCCCACCATGCGGCTGATAGCGAAGCAGCGATTCGAGGTCGCCCGAAGCTGCGAGCTGGCGCAGCGCCGCGCGAAAGAGGTCGGCCTGTCCCGGTGAAGACGGATAGTTGAATGTCATGTCTACCGTATCGGCGCCCGACGCGAGCAGGTCGACACCTTCCGCTGGCAGCAGCGGCTCCTTCACAAATGTGCCGCGGCCTGTTTCGCCGCTCACCAGTCCCATCGCTTGCAACTCCGCATAAACGCGGGTTGCGGTGACGAGTGCCACACCTTCGCGCGCTGCGAGCTGGCGGTGCGTCGGCAGACGCGTCCCTGGGCGTAACCGTCCAGCCCGAATCTCGGCGGCCAGGTGATCCACAAGAGGTTTGTAGCGTTGGCTGTGCATGGCAATGTATCCATGACAATTATTTGATTGTATTGATTATCGGTCCTACCATGAGGCAACACAAGTTTTCCAGCCCGGTAGGTTCGCCATGAAAATCGCCATCCTGACATTCGACGGCTTCAACGAAATCGATTCGTTGCTCGCATTCAATATCCTGAATCGCATCAGGAAACCTGGGTGGCGTGTCTCGATTGCGAGTCCCACATCGCGTGTGCGTTCCATGAACGGGTTGGAGATCGACGCGCAGGCGCACTTGCAGGATGCCTGCGACGCGGATGCCGTGCTGGTCGGTAGCGGAATCCGGACGCGCGAAGTCGTCGCCGATACTGCATTGATGGCACAACTCAAGTTCGACACGACGCGTCAACTGCTCGGTGCGCAATGTTCGGGCACGCTGGTACTCGCACGGCTGGGTCTGCTCGACGGGGTACCCGCATGCACGGACGTCACCACGAAGCCGTGGGTCGAAGAGGCGGGCGTCGCTGTGCTCGAACAGCCATTCGTTGCTCGCCGGAACGTCGCAACGGCGGGGGGCTGTCTGGCGTCGCAGTACCTGGCAGCGTGGATGATCGCGCGGCTCGAAGGCAGCGAGGCGGCACGCGACGCGATTCGCTACGTGGCGCCGGTGGGCGAGAAGGACGCGTACATGGAACGGGCGATGGCAAACATTGCGCCCTATCTGTAGGGACGGGCGCGTGGCAATCGAAACTACATGGCTGCAGTTGTTCATCACGCCATCCGTCTCGTCCTACCCGTATCGGTTGCTCCTCGGGTTGGCTCACGCACAAGGTCCGCCGCGTATAGCGTCAACACGCGGCACGAGCGTTGCGATCAACGTCGCTATTGCTTTTCCCCGTTCGTGCAGCGGCCGACTTGTCTGGCGACCTGGGATAGTCGACATCAGTCTGGGTTGGGCGATGGGACATACGGCCACGGGATGCGTGCGTCTGTTGTCGACTCAGAAGCGCAGAACGCGCTGCCGTTTCGGTATTGCTGTTATAGAGAACCTCACGGTGGCGAACCATGACGCACCGGGCGCTTACATGACGAGAATAAATAGTACGGTTTGGGCTCTCCTTGCCGCAGCGATCGTCGCAGGGGCATGACCGTTGACGAAATGCTAGCGACTGCCGCGTGAGCAGGGCGATCCGGAGTTAACTGGTTGCGCATCCATTCCCGCCAACGAACCGTCGCGGTTCATCTCCGCCCTGTTGTGGGGAATGACGCACAAACATAGACCAGCGTCTGGCCGCTCAAGGTACGCAGCCGTATGCGGCCATACAACCCCGCCGTGTGCCGCAAAGGCCCGTTGCATAAGCTTCTGCGCCTCCCATCACATTCTCAATCGAGCAATTGGCATAGGTCCTGCTTTATGAGTTCAAACTTGTATTCAAGATTGAACTCATGACTAACATTGGTACCACCCGCCCCGTCGTTTCGATTCGCAAGCTAGCCGCAGGCTACGCATCCGGCGCGCTTACGCCTACCCAATGCGTCGATGAAACGCTGCAGCGGATCGACGCCGTCGACCGCCCCGAAGTCTGGATTCACCGCGTCACCGCCGCAGACCTCTATGCCCGCGCCGCGCAACTCGAAGCCTTGCAGACCAAAGCAGGGGCGGCGCTGTTCGAGCGCTTCCCGCTGTTCGGCGTGCCGTTCGCGGTGAAGGACAACATCGACGTCGCCGGCATGCCCACCACGGCCGCCTGTCCCGCGTTCGCCTACACGCCGGCGGAATCGTCATTCGTGGTGCAACGTCTGCTGGATGCGGGCGCCATCCTGATCGGCAAGACCAATCTGGATCAGTTCGCCACCGGCCTCGTCGGCGTACGTTCGCCGTACGGCGCCGTGCGCCATGTCGAGTTTCCGGAACGGGTCTCGGGCGGTTCGAGTTCGGGCTCGGCGGTCGCCGTTGCGGCGGGCTGTGTGGCGTTTTCGCTGGGCACGGATACGGCCGGTTCCGGTCGTGTTCCGGCGGGCTTCAATGAACTCGTCGGCCTGAAGCCGTCAGTCGGGCTGGTCAGCAAGCGCGGCGTGGTGCCCGCTTGTCAGAGTCTCGATTGCGTGTCGATCTTCGCGCACGATGTCGCCGACGCCTGGCAAGTGCTGAGCCAACTGGCCGCCTTCGACCCGCTGGACAGCTTCTCGCGCCACGTCCCAGCGCTTGGTTTGAACGTTGGGCCATTGCGAATCGGCGTGCCCGCGCGCGCCGAGTTTTACGGCGACACGCTCGCTGCCGAGGCTTTCCATACGACGCTCGACACGCTGCGCAAACATCTCGCGCCGACCCCGGCGTCGATCGACCTCACGCCGTTTACCGAAGTCTCGGCGCTGCTTTACGACGGCCCGTGGGTGGCGGAGCGCCGCGCCGCAGTGGGCGAGTTCTTCGACACACATCGCGACGCGATCGATCCCGTGGTGGCCGGCGTGATCGCGAAAGCCGACCAATACAGCGCCGTCGACGCCTTCGCTGCGCAATACCGGCTCGCCACGCTCGCGCGCGAGGCGCAGGCGGTCTTCGATACGATCGATGTCCTGATCGTACCCACCACGCCGACCCATCCAACCATCGCTGCGGTCAAGGCCAATCCGGTCGAGCTCAACAGCCAGCTTGGCTACTACACCAATTTCGTCAATCTGCTCGATCTGTGCGCGCTGGCGGTGCCGGGCGTGCGACGCAGCGACGGCCTGCCGGCCGGCGTCACGCTGATTGCCCCAGCGGGCGCGGATCATCGCCTCGCCGTGTTGGGCGCACAGATCCAGGCGTTGTTCTTCGACGACGTGCACGCGCCCGATCTGTCACAACGTCCGCTGCCGGCCGACGAGCCGACGCTCACGCTGGCCGTAGTGGGCGCGCATCTGCGCGGCCAACCGTTGAACGGGCAACTGCTCGAAGCGGGGGCACGCTTTATCGAAGCCACCCAGGCCGCGCCCGACTACCGTCTGTTTGCACTGGCCGGCACGATGCCAGCCAAACCGGCACTGGTCAGGATGCCTGATCATCAAGGCGACGCCCCGAGCACAACGAAGCCGATCGCCGTCGAGCTTTGGCAAGTGCCGCTGCGCCTCTTCGGAGCCCTGGTCGCCCAGGTGCCCGCGCCGCTTGGCATCGGCACCGTGCGTCTGGCCAACGGCCTCAACGTCAAAGGTTTTATCTGCGAACCGGCGGCCATCACGGCGAGCTCGGGCGCACTCGACATCACCCATTTCGGCGGCTGGCTGGCCTATCTCGCGAGCCTGGCCGCGCCCAACCCAGCCGCTATTTCTTCCTGACCGACAACCCAACGCAACCGGATACGCCATGAGCAATCGTCGCCACTTTCTTAAGAATGCCAGCCTGCTGACGCTCGGTGCGGTGCTGCCGTTCGAATCGGTATTCGCTGCCAGCAAACTGACCGTCGGGGTGATCTACGTCGGCGCACGCGGCGACTACGGCTATAACCAGGCCCAGGCGGCCGCCGCCAACGTCATCAAGACCTTGCCGAACCTCAAGGTGGTCGAAGAGGAGAACGTGCCGGAGACCATCGCGGTCCAGAAGTCGATGGAAGCGATGATCGAGCAGGACGGCGCCACGCTGGTTTTCGCCACCTCGTTCGGCTATTTCGACCCGCACGTGCTGAAGATGGCCGCCAAATATCCGAACGTGCGCTTCGCGCACTGCGGCGGCCTCTGGAAGCAGGGCAACCCGCCGAATATCACCAGCTATTTTGGCTATATCGACGAATGCCAGTATCTGAACGGTGTCGTGGCCGGCCATATGAGCAAGAGCAAGAAGCTCGGCTTCGTCGCCGCCAAGCCGATCCCGCAGGTGCTGCGCAATATCAACGCGTTCACGCTGGGCGCGCAGTCGGTCGATCCGTCGATCACCACGCATGTGATTTTCACGGGCGACTGGTCGATGCCGGTCAAGGAAGCGGAATCCGCCAACAGCCTGGTCGATCAGGGCTGCGATGTACTGACCTGCCATGTCGACGGCCCCAAGGTCGTGATCGAAACCGCCGAAAAGCGCGGCGTGATGAGCTGTGGCTATCACGCGAGTCAGGCCGCGCTCGCGCCCAAGGGCTATCTGACCGGCGCGGAATGGGACTGGGCCACGCCATACAAGGCACTGGTGGCGGGTGCGCAGAGCGGCAAGCCGCAACCGAACGTGCTGCGCGGCGGCCTGAAGGAAGGCTTCGTGAAGATGTCGGCGTACGGCGCAAAAGTGACGCCCGACGCGCGCCAGAACACGGACAGCGTGAAGGCAAAAATGATGTCCGGCGAATTCGTGATCTTCAAAGGTCCGATCAAGGACAACAAGGGCGGCGTGGTGGTGGCGGACGGCACCACGCACGTGCAAACCGACTACACGCTCGAAAGCATGAACTACCTGGTTTCGGGTGTGGTGGGTCAGATCTGATGCGTTCGCAGTCCGATGTTTTTTCAGGGAGCAGCCATGCGTCCTAATCCGAGTTCTGCCCGGCTAATGCTCGGCGCCTTGCCGGCGTTGCCGACCGTGTGTGCGCTGGCGGGCACGCTGCTGCTGTTCTGGCTGTTCCTGCTGGTGCAAGGCGCGCCGGCCCTCGATGCGATCGGGCTGATCGTGCAGGGCGCGTTCGGTTCGTCGTTTGCGTGGCAAAGCACGTTGTTACGCGCCTCGCCGCTGATGTTGACGGCGCTGTGCGTAGCGCTGCCGGCGCAGGTTGGGCTAATCGTGATTGGCGGCGAGGGCGCGCTGGCACTCGGCGGCCTGGCGGCCGCGGTGGTGCCGCAGTGCCTGCCGGCCGGCACGCCGTGGCTCATTGCGACGCCACTGATGGCGCTCGCGGGCATGCTCGCGGGCGGCGTCTGGATCGGCGCGATCGGTGCCTTGCGGCAATGGCGCGGCGTCAACGAGACGATCAGCAGCCTGCTGATGTCGTATATCGCCATTGCGTTGTTCAAGCATCTGGTGGAAGGGCCGCTGCGCGATCCGGCCAGCCTGAACAAGCCATCCACGCTGCCGCTGCCCGACGCCATGACGATCGGCTCGTTGCCGGGCCTGGAAGTGCACTGGGGCCTGCTATGGGGCGTGCTGGCGTGTGTCGCCGCGTGGGTGTTCGTGAAGCACAGCACCCAAGGCTTCGCCATGCGGGTGGTAGGCGGCAGTAACCGGGCGGCGCGTCTGGTCGGTCTGCCGGTCGGGATGCTGGCGCTGGCGGCCTGTTCGATGGGCGGTGCCGCAGCGGGCCTCGCGGGGATGTTCGAAGTGGCCGCGGTGCAGGGCAGTGCGAATGCTTCGCTGCTGGCGGGCTATGGATACAGCGGCATTCTGGTGGCCTTTGCCGCGCGGCAAAATCCGCTGGCGATTGTTTTGTGCGCAGTCCTGATTGGTGGTATCGAAGCGAGCGGCAGTCTGCTGCAACGGCGCCTCGATCTGCCTGACGCAACGACGCTCGTGTTGCAAGGCCTGCTGTTCGCCAACCTGCTCGCGTGGGAAGCGCTGGGCGGCCGTATCGTCGCGTGGCGCGTGAAACTGCAGGCGCTGGCTGTCACCGAAGCGCCGGTGCAACTGGAGAAGACGCATGCCTGATATGCACTCGCCTGTCGTGATCCTGTTGCTCTCGTTGCTGGCCGGAGCAATCCGCGTGAGCACGCCGTATCTGTTCGTGAGTCTTGGCGAATGCCTGACGGAGAAGGGCGGCCGCGTGAATCTCGGTCTGGAAGGCATTCTCGTCTCCGGTGCGATGAGCGGCTATGCCGGCTCGTATCTGACCGGTTCGCCGTGGCTCGGCGTGCTCGCAGCCGGCGTAGTAGGTTTGCTGTTCGGCTGTCTGCACGGGCTCGTCTGCTCGCTGCCGCGCGTCTCCGATATCGCCTTCGGCATTGCGTTGATGCTGCTCGGCACAGGGCTCGCGTTCTATCTCGGCAAGCCGTTCATCCAGCCGCAGGCGACGATGCTGCCGTCGATCGACCTCGGCAGTTGGGCCGCGTCGCCACAATTGCATAACGCGCTGCATATCAACCCGCTTTTCATCATCGGCATCGTGCTGGCGTTTTTGCTGCAGTGGGGCTTGCGCAGCACACGCTGGGGGATGACGTTGCGGCTCGTCGGCGATCACGCGGAAACCGCGCGGGCGATGGGCTATCCGCTCACGCGTATCCGGATTGCCGCGACTGCGGTGGGCGGCTTTTTCGCGGGCGTGGGCGGCGCTTACCTGTCGCTGGTTTATCCGGGCAGCTGGAACGAAGGCCTGTCTAGCGGGCAGGGCCTGATGGCCGTCGCGCTGGTGATTTTCGCGCGCTGGCAGCCCTTGCGCTGTCTGTATGCCGCGTTGCTGTTCGGCGCGGCCGGCGCGCTCGGGCCCGCGTTGCAGGGCATCGGCGTGACGAGCGGCTACTACCTCTACAACGCAGCGCCTTACGTGCTGACGCTTGTGATCATGATCATCAATTGCCGTCCCGACCGGACGCTCGCCGGTGCGCCGGGCGAGCTGAGTCTCACGCGCTGAGATGGACGTCAATGCCAACCTGAATGAAGAGCTAACCACCATGCACCGATTCATCGAAGCGAAGCCTTACCCGTGGCCCTATAACGGCGATCTGCGGCCGGACAACACGGCGCTCGTCATCATCGACATGCAGACGGATTTTTGCGGCCACGGCGGTTATGTGGACAAGATGGGCTACGACCTGTCGCTCACGCGTGCGCCCATCGAGCCGATCAGCAACGTACTCGCACGGATGCGTGAACAAGGCTTCACCATCATTCACACGCGTGAAGGGCACCGGCCCGATCTGTCCGACCTGCCCGCCAACAAACGCTGGCGTAGCCGCCGCGCGGGGACCGAAGGCGTGGGTATCGGCGACGACGGTCCGTGCGGCAGGATTCTCGTGCGTGGCGAAGTGGGTTGGGAAATCATCGACGAACTCGCGCCGTTTCCCGGCGAGATCATCATCGACAAGCCGGGCAAAGGCTCGTTCTGCGCGACGGATCTCGAACTGATCCTGCGCACGCGCGGCATCGTCAACCTGGTGCTGACCGGCATCACCACGGATGTCTGTGTCCACACGACGATGCGCGAAGCCAACGATCGCGGCTTCGAATGCACGGTGCTGGCGGATTGCTGCGGCGCGACCCACCAGGGTAATCACGACGCCGCGCTGCACATGATCACGATGCAGGGCGGCGTATTCGGCACCGTGTCCGATTCGCACGCGCTGCTCGCCACGCTTGGACGCTGACCGCTCATGTCGACTCCCGCTCCCTACAATCAGCCGCAGGATGCCGTCACGCACGCACTGGGTGTGGAAGTGCTCGGCGCCACGAAATCGTTCGGCTCGTTTCGCGCCCTCGACAAGGTCTCGATCAAGGTCGCGCCCGGCACCATTCATGCGCTGCTCGGCGAGAACGGCGCGGGCAAGAGCACGCTGGTGAAGGGCCTGGTCGGCTATGGGCTGCTCGACGATGGACAGATCACCGCGGATGGACGCGAAGTGAAGATCGCTTCGCCGCGCGATGCCCAGGCGCTTGGCATCGGCATGGTGTATCAGCATTTCACGCTGGCAACGGGACTCTCCGTCGAAGAAAACCTGCTGCTGGCGCGCGGACGTTTATCGTGGCGGATCGACTGGAAACGCGAGCGTGCTGCGTTGAGCGAATTTATGACGCGCATGCCGTTCAGTCTGCCGCTGGGCGCGCCGGTAGCGGGACTCGCAGCCGGGGAAAAGCAGAAGCTCGAAATTCTCAAGCAGCTTTACCTGCGCCAGCGCTTTCTGATTCTCGATGAACCGACTTCGGTGCTGACGCCGCAGGAAGCGGACGAAGTGCTCGGCCTGATGCGCGATCTCACGACACGTGGCGAACTCACTGTGCTGATGATTACGCACAAGTTCCGCGAGGTGATGGCCTACGCCGACGACGTCACGGTTCTGCGCAAGGGACGTCAGGTCGGCACGACGGCGGTCGCGCAGACCGACCGCGAGCAACTCGCGAACTGGATGATGGGCACGAGCCCGGTCCAGCAGGCGGAGGCCTCGCGCGAAGCCATGTCCGTCGCTCCGGTTGACGCGGAAATCCGTGTCGAACGTGCGAGGCGCAAGCCACTTGATCCCGCGGCGGCGATCCGGCTCGAACTACGCGATCTCTCCGTGCAGGACGACCGCGGCCACACTGCGGTGCGCCACGCGACGCTGGCAGTGCGCGCCGGGGAGATTCTCGGCCTCGCGGGCGTGTCGGGCAACGGCCAGAAGGAACTGGTCGAGGCCCTGGTAGGCCAGCGGCGTCCCGTGGAAGGCGAGATGCAGATTGCAGGCGCGCCGTATCACGCCACGCGCGAGGAGATGACCACGCGGCGCGTCTTCGCGATTCCTGAAGAGCCGCTGAAGAACGCCTGTGTCGCCGGCATGAGCGTGGCGGAGAATCTGGCGTTGCGCGATTTCGACCGCGCGCCGGTGTGCCGCGGCGGCTGGCGTCTCGATCGCAAGGCGATGCGCGAGCGTGCCATACAACGGATCCGCGATTTCAACGTGCGCCCTCCGGTGCCCGAGCGGATGATAGGCACACTCTCCGGCGGAAATGTGCAGCGTGCGGTGCTGGCGCGCGAGCTGGGCCAGCCCGTGGATGTGCTGATCGTCGCGAATCCGGTGTTCGGGCTCGATTTCGCGTCGGTGGCCGATATTCACGCGCGGCTGATCGCGGCGCGCGATGCCGGCGCGGCCGTGCTGCTCGTCAGCGAGGACCTGGATGAATTGCTGGAACTGGCCGACCGCATCGCCGTGATGGCGGAAGGCCGGCTGGTGTATGAAACGCCGGCCGAAGGCGCGGAGCGCGCCGTGCTCGGACGACACATGGCAGGGCACATGGACGAGGCGCACAATTGAGTGCTTGCACCTCACCTCGCGTGATAACAAGGCTGAAACCATGAGCATTGAAGTTCAGGCACTCCCCTCTGCATTCGTATTCGAACCGCGGCATACGGCGCTCGTCATCATCGACATGCAGCGCGATTTCATCGAACCGGGTGGCTTCGGCGAATCGCTCGGCAACGATGTCTCGTTGCTCGCGGGCATCGTGCCGACCGTGGTGGAGCTGCTTGCGATGGCGCGTCGCGCGGGCTTGCTGGTGGTCCACACACGCGAATCGCACGCGCCGGACCTGTCCGACTGCCCGCCGGCCAAGCGGCTGCGCGGCGCACCGCACATGCGCATTGGCGACCCCGGACCCATGGGACGGATTCTCGTGCGCGGCGAACCGGGCAATGCGATTATCGACGCGCTGGCGCCCGTGGCAGGCGAACTGGTTATCGACAAGCCCGGCAAAGGCGCGTTCTATGCGACGCAGTTGAGCGAAGCGTTGAACGTACGCGGCATCACGCATCTGCTGTTCGCCGGCGTCACGACCGAAGTCTGTGTGCAGACTTCCATGCGCGAGGCCAACGACCGCGGCTACGAGTGCCTGCTGATCGAAGACGCCACCGCCAGCTATTTTCCGGCGTTCAGGCAGGCGAGTCTGGAGATGATCCGTTCGCAGGGCGGCATCGTGGGCTGGACCGCGCCATTGGCAGCATTGAAACAGGGACTGTGAGGATGGAAGTCAACAAGCCGGAAATCGTCGCCGAGGTGACGGCTGCGTTTATCGAATACGAACGGGCGCTGGTCGACAACGATCTCGACACGATGAACGCGCTGTTCTGGCATACGCCCGAGACGGTGCGTTACGGAATCGCCGAAGTGCAGCGCGGCGGCGCGGCGATTCGCGCGTGGCGGGCGTCGGCCGAACCCGTGCCTGTGTCGCGGCGGCTGCATCGCACGGTGGTGACCACCTTCGGCAGCGACTTCGCGACGGTCAGCACGGAGTTCACCAGCGACGCCACCGCGTTGCTCGGCCGGCAGATGCAGACCTGGGCGCGCGTTGGGGAAGCCTCAGAGGCGCACGACGGCTGGAAAATTGTCGCGGCCCATGTGAGTCTGATCGCAACGTCCCAGGCCAGACGCCCATCATAAGAACGGAACGCAAGGAGAGGCTGCGAGATGAGCGAACACGAAACGAGCGACGTGAAGCTGGCAAGTGCGCCGTTCGCGGTCAACGGGCCCAACCCGCTGGCCGAGCAGGTGTATCTGCAACTGAAGAGCGACATCTTCAGTTTCCGGCTGTTTCCGGGCGACCGCTTTTCCGAAAGCGACATCGCCCAACACTACGGCGTATCGCGCACGCCAATGCGGGATGGCCTGTTCCGGCTGCAACGCGAGGGCTATCTGGAGGTCGGTTTCCGGCGCGGCTGGAAAGTCGCGCAGATCAATTTCGAGCAACTGGACCAGCTCTACGATTTACGCATCGTGCTCGAACTGGCCTCGCTCGAGCGGTTGACCTCGGGAAACGCGCCGCACGAGGCGATCGCACCGCTCACGGCGATCTGGTGCGTCGAGCCCGAACTGCGCGAGAGCGACCCCGTCACCATGTTCGGCATGGACGAAAATTTCCACCGGCAACTGGTGGGGGCGACCGGCAATGGCGAAATGCTCCGGGTACACAATGAGGTCACCGAGCGCATCCGCATTGTGCGGCGGCTGGATTTCCTCAAGCCGCACCGCACCAGTGCCACCTATGACGAACATTCGACCATGCTGCACCTGGTCGAGCGTAACCGCTTGACGGAAGCCAGCATCCTGCTGCGCGCGCACATCACCCAGAGCAAGCTCGAGGTACGCAAGATTACGCTGTCGATGCTCGCTGCGGCGCGCGATCAGAAGCTGCCTTTCGTTTCCTAGCTGGCTGTTGAGATAACGGATGAGTCAGCACGATGATGGCGGAAGGCGCGACAAGCATCATCCGTCCGTTCACCCGCGTTCCGGTCGGCCAGAAACGGTTGTGCGTCGCACTATCGAAGAAAGGATCAGCGCGACTGCAGCTTGAATCCCTCGCCGCCGATACCTGCCCGGTCCACCGCCGAAATGCGGTTGCGCCCCTGGTCCTTGGCCTGATAGAGCTGCGCATCGGTCAGATTGATGAACGCCATGACATCGATGCCTTCGTTCGGCACGACGGTGCCCACCCCGAAGCTCGCGGTGACTCGCTGACCGTGCGGCGAGCGCAGATGCGCGATGGCTTCATCCGCGATCAGCGTGCGGCAACGCTCTGCGACGCGCACGGCTTCGTCTGCGTCGGTTTCCGCGAGCACGAGCACGAATTCCTCGCCGCCAAACCGGCCCAGGAACGCATTCGGCCCGGCGGCCTCGCCGAGCACGCGCGCGATGCGCTTCAGACATTCGTCGCCCTGCAGGTGACCGTAATAATCGTTGTACGACTTGAAGAAATCGATGTCGACCATCACGAGCGAAAGCGGCTTGCCCGATGCCGCCGCGCTCGCCCATTCGCGCGCGATCACTGTGTCGAACATGCGACGGTTGGCGACGCCCGTCAAGCTGTCGGACAGCGACAGGCGTTCCAGTTCGCGCTGGAGCCCCGCAAGCCGTTCCTCCGTGCGCTTGCGTTCGCTGATGTCGAACATGAAACCGATCAGCGCGTCAACGTCGCCGTTCTCTTTACGAACGACGTGGACGACGTCGCGAATCCATACGTAGCCGCCGTCGGCGGTGAGTGCGCGATAGTCCGCTTCATGATCGGTGCCTGCTTGCGACTGCGCGACGCAAAAATTCACCACGGACTCACGGTCGTCCGGATGCATGCGCGCGGCCCAGTCTTCGACCGTTTTCCAGGTGGACGGCGCGTAGCCGAGCAGCGCTTCGATCTGCGGGCCGATATAGGCGAACTGCATGGTCGCCCAGTCGATCTTCCAGGGGATAGCCTGGGTGGATTCGAGCAGCGTGCGATAAACGGCGGGGTTGTCGTCGCCGAGCCAGCGGCCGGGCGGTGCAAGGCTTTCCTCGTGGCGCAGGAATGCGGCCTGAAGTGAACTGCCGGGCAAAGCTTTGTCTTCGGGGTTCATCGTGATCGTCCAAAAATGCGTAAGTGCGTTATCGGCCAATAGCAGCGGCTGCTTGAATGCGGGGCGGAAGATCGATCGCTGCTGGCCGATGGCGCAGCCCATGATTCTGCGCTGCGCTCACTGACTGGGAGCAATCAGCGAGTTTGGTCAGGCTCGGACACTCGACGTCGCTGGCTAGATCGTCAACAATCTGTGCCAGCGGACTGCGCAATTGACGATCTACAGCCCGGTTTTCGACGCTGCAAAACTCGCCCTGGATCAAACACGATTCACCCCGAAAATGGGGTGTAGCTGCGTATCAATATAAAAAATGACCATCGACAAATCGCTTCCTGTGAATTTAGCGTTCACTGCCACAACCGAATCCGACGCTAACACCCTGGTCGACATTCGTATTGCCGCTATGCGCGAAAGTTTGGAGCGCATCGGCCGATTCGATCCACAACGCGCTCGCGAGCGCTTCCTCGCGTCATTTGATCCTGTTTTGTGCCGATTCATTGAGGCCGATGGTACCCAGGCAGGCTTTATCCTGATTCGTCCGCAGAAAGATCATTGGCTCCTTGATCATCTTTATATCCTGCCCGAACGCCAGGGCCGAGGCATTGGCGCAGCCGTCTTACGGAATGTCTTTGAGCGTGCCGACGCGCAACGCATGCCCATCCGCCTGGGTGCCCTGCGCGGCAGTGATTCGAATCGCTTTTATCTGCAGCATGGCTTCGTGCAGACTGGCGAAACGGAATGGGACATCTACTACGTACGGCATCCGGGTTGAGTGAGCGTTTCCGGAAAGCGTGATTGTCCGGTGTGGGGCCGTCATGAGTCAGGGAACGCAAGGGTAGTCGAGTGTGGCACCACGCGGGTCCGCAAGGACCTTGACCGGGAGTGCGATTTGCGCCACTTTCTGATGTGTAGGCTCTGCGGAATTCGCAGTATCGTTCACGAGGAGACAAGGCTATGACCACAAACGATTCACCGGCAAAACGTCTTGAAGCGCTGGGTTTGGTTCTTCCGAAAGTCCCCGTTCCGCGCGGCGCCTTCAAACCGTAATCTCGCACTGGCTCGCTGATCTTCCTCGCGGGCCAGATTTGCGAGTGGGAAGGGGACGTCCGCTACGCTGGACCTGTCGGCGAGAAACACAATCTTGAAGCCGGTCAAAAAGCGGCACAGATATGCGCGCTGAATCTGCTGGCATCGCTTCATTTGGCACTGGATGGCGACCTCGAGCGCGTGGTGAGTTGCCATCGGCTGGGCGGCTTCGTTTATTGCACCCCGGGCTATCCCGATGTCCCCCAGGTCATCAACGGCGCTTCGGACCTGATGTTCGCGGTGTTCGGGGAGCCTGGCCGCCATGCGCGCACTGCGGTGGGCGTGGCGACGCTACCGGCCGGCGCCACGGTGGAAGTCGATGGCATCTTTGAAGTCCGCTGAGCAAGGCGGTCTATTAGTAAGCGCCTGCAGATCGCGACAGAACCCCATCTCAACTCGGTTTGCCGGATTACCCAGTCTTCAGCGGACCGGCGACCTTGTAAGTGCACAGATTGACGCCGGACGGCGTTGCTTGGGTGCGGACGAGTTCGAAGGCGCGCGGCGAGGTTCCCTCTGCAAAGAAGCGCTTTCCGGTACCCAGCAGGACTGGATAGACGGCCAGCAGGACTTCATCCGCCAGCCCCTGTTCAAGCAGCGTAGACGTCAGCGTGGAACTCCCCCACAGAATCAGGGCAGGGCCCTCCTGCAACCTGATACGGCGAACGCCTTCGACAACATCCGGTCCAAGCCACTCAAACGGGCCCCATTCAAGACTTTCCGGACGATGCGTCGCGACATATTTGGTTGCCGCGTTTAAGCCTTCGGCCATCGGACTGCCTGGCGCCGTCGGCCAGAAGGCCGACCAGAGATCGTAGGTGCGACGGCCGAGTACCAGATCGAAGCGCTTCCCATGCTCGGCGAGGATCAAGTCACGGCCAGCGGGGGTCCGATAGGGCACGGTCCAGTCAGTGTAGGGAAAGCCGTCTTCTGCCGAGGCCTGAATCACACCGTCCAACGAGATATGCTCCATGATTTTGAGCGTTCTCATTACGTCTCCCGATTGGTGGTCACGTCCGTCATGCAGCCGCACGAGCCTTTCGTCTGCTCCAGGCCAGCGGGCGCATCTTGCCCAGCGATCAACGATACCGGGAAATGACCAACGATCCAAGCGCCGCCGGCAACGTCGGAAAGAGCGCGAACGGTGCAGCTTCTTACCGGGAAGAAGGATTCCCTGCTGCGCCAGCAAGGCAGTTTTCAGTCAAAAAGTCGATAGCGCCATGAATGGCATCCAGGGCCGCCGAATAATAGATGAAGGTTCCTTCCCGGCTGCGGGACACAAGGTTCGCGCGTGACATGTCCTTGAGATGGAAAGACAGACTGGACGGGACGATTCCTAGCTGCGCAGAGATCTCTTTTGCGGGCAACCCGCGCGGCCCCACGGCAACGAGCAGCCGGAAGATAGCCAATCGTGAGCGGTGGGCTATAGCGCTCAAGGCAAGCAACGTAGTGTCTTCGTCCATGTGTGTCGACTGGCAATGGCGTCCTGCAGCGCGTGCGAATGCTTTGGCGCGCGCACGCGCTGCAGGCTGACACGCACGTCTGCCCGCGGATCAGGCCTGATAGCGTGTCAGCGGAAACGCTCGCCGGTTTCCTCAGGCAATCCACCCACCATCGACCGTCAAACTTTCGCCGGTCGTGTAGCCTGCTTCGGGGCTCGCCAGATACGCCACCGCCGCGGCGATTTCTTCGGGCTTGCCAAAGCGACCCACGCTCGCGAGCCGGGTCATCGTGGCGTGGGCTTCGGTGCCTGGCTGGGGAGCCAGTTCGGTGTCGATCGGGCCGGGCTGAACCGCATTGACGGTGACGCCAAACTGCCCGAGTTCGCGCGAAAGGCCGCGTGTGAATCCCCGGATGGCGAATTTCGACGCGATGTAAAGCGTGACACCAGGCAGCGGTGCGGCTTCGCCGAATGCAGAGCCCACATTGATGATGCGTCCCCAGCCGGTCGTGACCATGCGCTTTGCCGCGTCCTTCGCCAGTTCGATCGGAGCCCGCACATTGAGATTGAAGTGCGTGTCATACGACGTCTCCGACGACTCGAGAAACGGCCCGTATTCCACGGTGCCGGCGTTGTTGACGAGAATGTCGAGCCGACCTTCGAACCTGCCGCCGAAGACGCCGTTCAACGTATCGATCAGCGCCGTCACGCCTTCGGGCTTCGACAGATTGGCACCGACTGCTACAGCCTCCCCACCTGCATCGCGGATCGCCTTGACCACTGCATCCGCGCGTTCCGAACTCGACGCGTAGTGGACGATGACCGATGCACCGTCCCGCGCGAGACGGGTGGCGATAGCGGCGCCGATGCCGCGAGAAGAGCCGGTCACGAGTGCGAGTTTGCCTTTCAGAGCTTGCGTCATGATTCCCTTGAGAGTGTGTTTTGAGTGGTCCGCTCACATGCCCCATGCAGGTTCTGGCGGAGTGCTGCATCTGCGCCAATGCCGTCGTGCGTTGGTTGAGGCGTATCGTCCACTCGTGGCGGCACATGCGGTAGTAGTCGGCGAGGAATAGGTCCTATTCCTGGCACAGTGGGTTTCCTGATGCGGATTTCCCATCGAGATACAAGGCACCGCCGTTGCTTCACCCCGCAAGGGCGCAGATGCCTGGATGACCGGACGCCGCCGCGACCTCATCTGATGCATGCCGGCCGACCCTCGATTTCACTGACCTCGATAATTCACGTCTTCCGTCCCGCTCGCTTTTTTTGTTCGTAGATCAACGCGCCCGTTTCAACCGGGACGAACGGCGCGTGAAAATGGTCGACCAGGAAATCGATGAATGCGCGTGCGCGTGCCGTCTGGTTTCGCTGACTGGGGTAGTAGACAAAGAGGTCGGCCGCCGGCAGCGGGGTATCCGGCAAAACCAGTTTCAACCGGCCGCTCTGGACGTATTTCGCCAGATCCCATTCGGAACGGATCAATACGCCGTGTCCGTCGAGTGCCCACCGCAACACGATGTCGCCATCGTTGCTCGACAGCGCCCCTTTGACTTTGAGCGCTTCCAGATGATCGTCCCGTATGTATCGCCACACACCGTAAGCGTCGTCATTCTGACGATGAATGATGCAACGGTGCTCAGCCAGATCCTCCACGCGCTCGGGCGTCCCGAACCGCTCCAGATACTTCGGAGAGGCACACAGGAAGCGACGGTTGCTCATGATGCGCCGCGCGCTGAGGCGGCTGTCGGGAAGCTCGCCAAAACGGATCGCCATATCGAACCCTTCTGCGACCAGATCGATAGGCCGGTCGGTCACCTCGAACTGGATTTCCACCTTGGGAAAGCGCCTCGCGAAATCAGACACCAGTGGCGCGATGGTCGTGCGCCCAAAGCCGAGCGTGGCGTTGATGCGTAAGAGGCCGTGTGGATCGGTTCGAGTGCCGGAGATCTCTTCCTCCATCTGCTGAACCTGTCCGACGATTTGCGTCGCGTATCGCAAGTAAGTCTCGCCTTCGGGTGTCAGGCTGATGTTCCGGGTTGTCCGGTTGACGAGCCGCACCCCCAGGCGCTGTTCGATCAAGCCCAGTCGTTTGGTCGCGGCGGGCGGTGTCAGATCCAGCGCCCGCGCGGCTCCGGACATGCTTTTGAGCCTGGCGAGAAGGATAAAAAAATCGAAATCAGAGGCGATGTCGGTTGCCATTTCCGTTATTCACTTGAGGTAACAAATGAAATGAATTTCGGTGAAGTATAGCGCCCACATTCGCGGATAAGCTACGTCCCATTGCCGCCCCATCCATGCAATTCGTGCCCAAAACTCAGGAGACATCGTCATGAGAATCGTTGAAATCCGCGAAAAGACCGTTCCGATCAGTTCCCCGATCCGCAATGCCTACATTGACTTCAGCAAGATGACGCTGAGTCTCGTCGCCGTGGTGACGGACGTCATCCGGGATGGAAAGCCGGTTGTCGGTTACGGCTTCAATTCCAATGGCCGCTACGGCCAGGGCAAGCTGATGCGCGAGCGCTTCATTCCACGCATTCTCGAAGCCGATCCTGCCAGCCTCGTTGACGACACAGGCGATAACCTCGATCCGCACAAGATCTGGGCCACGATGTTCACAAACGAAAAGCCAGGCGGCCACGGCGAGCGTTCGGTCGCGATCGGCACGATCGACATGGCGATCTGGGATGCGGTTGCGAAGATCGAACGTAAGCCGCTGTTCCAGTTGCTGGCCGACCGCTACGGTAACGGTCAACCCGACCGCAAGATTTTCGTCTACGCCGCGGGTGGTTACTATTACCCCGGCCAGGATCACCAGAAACTGAAAGACGAAATGCGCAGCTATATCGACCGCGGCTATACGGTCGTGAAGAAGAAGATTGGCGGCGCCTCGCTCGATGAAGATCTGCGCCGCATCGACTCAATTTTGAGCGTGCTCGGTGACGGACAAAAGCTTGCCGTCGATGCCAACGGACGCTTCGATCTCGACACTGCAATCCAGTACGCGAAAGCGCTGTCGCAATACGACCTGTTCTGGTACGAGGAACCAGGTGACCCGCTCGACTACGAACTGCAGGCGACGCTGCGCAACTACTACGACAAGCCGATGGCCACCGGCGAAGACCTGTTCTCGATGCAGGACGCCCGCAATCTGATCCGTTACGGCGGTATGCGCCCGGATCGCGACTGGCTGCAGTTCGACTGTGCGTTGAGCTATGGCCTCGTTGAATATCTGCGCACGCTCGACATGCTCCGGCAGCATGGCTGGTCACCGAGTCGCTGCATCCCGCACGGCGGACACCAGATGTCGTTGAACATCGCGGCCGGCCTCGGCCTCGGCGGCAACGAATCCTATCCGGATCTGTTTCAGCCCTATGGTGGCTTCCCAGACGGCGTGAAAGTCGAAACCGGCTACATCACCATGCCAGATATTCCCGGCATCGGCTTCGAAGGAAAAGCCGATCTCTTCGCCGAGATGCAAAAGCTGTCTGCATAAGCCGCTAGTCAGATCACTCGCGGCAAACGCGCCGGCGACAGCGTCGGCGTGGCGTTCACAAATATAGATAGAAGGAACGCAGGCGAAATCGGTCCGTGCTCATTGCAGCGGTCCATCCCGCTGCGAGGGTTCGCCCCGACTTTCATTAAAAGATGCCACGCATAGGAGACAGTCATGCGGGTTTCAAAGATCGGAAAATCGCTTTCCAGGCTCTACGTCCAGGTTCTGATTGGCATTATTGCTGGTGTTCTCGTCGGTCACTTCTACCCTGATATCGGTTCGCAACTCAAGCCACTCGGCGACCTGTTTATCAAACTGATCCGGATGCTGCTGGCCCCGATCATCTTCGCATCCGTCGTTGTCGGTATTGCCCGCATGAATGACCTTCATGAGGCCGGGCGGGTCGGCGTCAAGGCGGTCCTGTACTTCGAAGTCGCATCGACGATTGCACTCGCGGTGGGTCTCGTGATCGTCAATCTCATCAGGCCGGGCAGTGGCATGAACATTGACCCCGCGCAGATTGACAGTTCGACCGTCGCGACCTATACCCATGCCGCACAGGAGCATGGTCTGCTTGAATTCTTCATGAGCATCGTTCCGAACAGCATCGTCGGGGCGTTCGCGAACGGAGAAATACTGCCAATCATCTTCTTTTCAGTTCTCCTTGCCATCTCTCTGGCAAGGCTCGGCCCGCGTGCCACGCCGTTTGTCGACATGCTCGATATGTTTCTGCAGGGCATGTTCGGTGTGGTCCGGATCGTGATGTACGTGGCACCCATCGGAGCCTTCGGCGGTATGGCATTCACCATCGCGAAGTATGGGATTGGCACGCTGGCGTCATACGGCCAACTGATGCTCTGCCTTTATCTGACCTCGATTCTCTTCGTGGCGCTGGTGCTGGGTCTCATCATGCGGATGTGCGGTCTTTCATTGTGGAAATACCTCCGATACATCAGGGATGAAATCTTCATCACCCTGGGTACGGCTTCCACCGAAGCGGTGCTCCCGCAGATGCTCATCAAGATGGAGGAGTTGGGATGTTCGCGACCGGTCGTCGGGATGGTGCTGCCGACGGGCTACACCTTCAATGCCGACGGCACCGCGATCTATCTGACGATGGCTTCGTTGTTCATTGCCCAGGCGATGAACATTCATCTTTCCATCTGGGACCAGTTGCAGCTTCTCGGCGTGATGCTGCTGACATCCAAAGGATCAGCCGGCGTTACCGGAGCCGGGTTCGTCGCGCTGGCGGGCACGCTGGCTACCGT
The DNA here is from genome assembly GCF_050436545.1 of Paraburkholderia sp. GAS41. Taxonomy (NCBI): domain Bacteria; kingdom Pseudomonadati; phylum Pseudomonadota; class Betaproteobacteria; order Burkholderiales; family Burkholderiaceae; genus Paraburkholderia; species Paraburkholderia sp. GAS41. Next base: position 316,028 of record NZ_JBNDMK010000003.1, on the reverse strand, counting down.
GCACAAAATACCGGTATCCGGGCTGGTACTGCTGGTCGGCGTTGTCCGCTTTCTCAATGAGGCGCGCGCTGTAACGAACCTGATCGGCAATGGCGTCGCGACCATCGTGGTCGCTCGATGGGAGGGCGCGCTCGATATGAATTGCGCCCGCTCGATGCTCAATCACAGCAACACGGGCATTGATGCGCTGCAGCTGAACGACGAATCGACGTCAGGCCAAGCACCCTGCAAAGACGCCGTCATTCAGCCGCACACGCATTGAGTCGCAGAGCGAACGTTTTCCGAGGCAATACAGCACATGACCCACGTGCCCCCAGGAAGTGGAACCGTTCGGCAGCGACAGAGACGCCAGTTACAAGCACATCCCTGCAAGGCATCCGCGCTTCAAGCCTGCTTGAACTTCTGGAAATCCACGGGTTGGAGGTCTTTCATCATTCGTCGGGAGAACCAGGCGTAACTGTCCGCGTTGTGGACGTAGGTCGCCGAGTCGATCAGATCGCTGCTGCGAACATTTGCCTTGCGATCGCGCGCCACGCCGGTCAGTGGCTGCATCGGCTTGGCTCTGCCTGGCACGGCAATGCCTTGAGGCATCATTTTCCCCGCCGAGGTTGTGCGCTCCGCCTCGTTCTTGCTGAAAGATTCGTGCTTGTAAAGAACGTCCTCCGTGAGCGCGGCGATGTGCGACATCTCGTGAACGATGGTGCGCGCAACCGCGTCGCGCTCACAGAATGCGACGTAGTCGATCGGCAACTGCATCCTGTCGAACTCGGCAACATACTTCCGCGGCTCGTGATATTGCATCTGCGGATCGCCAAAGAAATCGCGGATGCCATTCCGGTCACCGAGTCGGGCCGGCATCGCCCTCCCATTCCAGCCGTTTACCTCGGACGAGGTCAATAACTCCAGCTTGAAGCCGGTTGTGAAGTGTTGCACGATCTTTTCGAGTACATTTCCGACCCGCTGGACCCGTTCAAGGTAGGCAGGATCGGCGAACCCCAGATGGAAGTACTTCTGCAGGCCCATGCCGACCGGGGAGAAGTCAAAGATCTGATCGACGGTCAGTTGGGGATTCAGCCCGTCACTCGGCAGGCTGTTCAGCGCGCTGACGGGCCACTGCCCGGTGGCGGCGAATTTCGCCTGAGCGGCCTTGTCAAACGCGGACATTGATTTCAGGTGCCCCTGGATGGCCCGGGAGCCCTGCTTCGCCATTGTCTCTGCGAACTCCAGTGCTTTCTGTACTTTCGTGACGTCCAGGTCGTGGACCAGTCGCAAGAATTCGGTCGAAGGCTTGCTCCTATACATCGGGTGTGAGTTCTGTTTTGCCGTCATCTCCTGCGAGGCCTTGTCCGAGACGTAGACATCGCAACTGCCGTACTTAACGAGAAATTGCATGTAACCTCCGGTAAAAATGTGATCTTTCTCTAGCGACACTTGTGACTGATCCCGGATTCTGAGCCGCCCTGCCAGATCAGCCCCCGACTCCGGATTGGGGGGAGGGTGATCGGTCGATTCGCAAATCGCGATCAGTAAAGCGCACACCCGTATATCAACGCGACGGGAAGTGCATTACTGTTTGTATACTTCATGATCGCTCGAGGTGAAATGATGTTCGCCGGTTTTTTTTCGTCGCAGAGCAATCAGGGGCTTTCTACGCCAGCTTCTCTATCTCCTGAGACAAGATCATGGGACAAATGACGCTGAACAGCGCGACACGGCTGAGGAGATCATTGATACCTTGAATCGGCATCGTTTAAGCACTCGCTTCGAATGCTATGCCGTGGCGATGTTCGTCAGCGAGGACGAATACGAGCTTGCCCGTACGCGGCGAGGATGGATCAACGACTACAGCAGCGTGCGCGCGGAGATCGCCTCGATAGCCGCCGAAATCAGCGCGATGGCACATCCAACGATGGCAACTTGGAATGACGCAACAAGTAGCGACTTCTCGGCACATCAATGTCATGGTCACACCGGCCATGATTGTGGCCCCAGCGGGCATTGGAAACATCGTTTTCCGAGGTATTCAATTCAGCCGGCGCAGCGCATGTGTCGCGATCTAACCCACAGCGGCAGACAGAAAGTTGGATTCGACCCACCGGTTCAGCGCGCACGTCGGTTTATTAATTCGCACGGTTGACCATTTAAAAGCCAGTATTTTCAAGTGATTGCGCGAGGTCATAGCACGGCGCCACAGTCTGGCACGCACTTTGCCTAATCATTATCGAGGCGTGGCGACACCCTCAAAACAAAGCTCCGACGTTCCCTGACTGACCAATATGCCCTTGGAGAATCGAAATGAACACGCTCGCGATCAAAGACCTCCCCGTAGTCGTTGAGATGGCTCGTACCGAAATGACCGCTGTCAGCGGCGGCATGTTGCCGCAGCAGATCTCGAACATTATCCAGGCCGTGAACGACTATGCAAATGACTCTCCTGTCCAGCACAGCTTTACCGGCAGCGGGACTTCTGTGACGTACTAACAGAAACACGGTGATTTCGTAGTGCAAGGCCCCTTCAACGAGGGGCCTTATTAAATCAACGTTTCGGCTCGCGCAGGGTCACGTCCGGCCGAGTTCGTCCCTTTCACTGCAGTCGAGCCGCTGCGTCGCAGCCGTTCAGGACCACGAAAAAATGTTCCATTCACCCCGCGAGACATGCTCCTCGCTACTCGACGTACCGTCTTGCGAAATAGATTTGGACCACGTGGATTGCGAATAGGCTGATACATAGATACAACGCTGACTCTTGTTGAAACGCAGTGGAGGTGCTGCGCATTCGATCAATCCTTGCTTCGACGGATTGCAGCAAATCAAACGCAGTATTGTCAACGATGTGGGGTCGACGTTCGATTGTCACGTCCTGCCCGCATGCCGTCTGATGCGTACGGCATAAGGCGGCTAGGCTTTGATGTCGGCCTTGTGTAACCTGATCTATTCATCTGCGACCTCTCCCATGTTCCTGGGGGCTCCGCTTTTGATCCATGCCATGAAGGACCGATTGAACCTGAACGTCTCACCACATTCACGCGTCAGAAACCGGCGAACGTTCTGCGTGTTCCGGCACCGACCGGCACCTCCGGGTGGGGACAGACGCCCCCCGCCCACTAGTTCAGCTTAACCGTCGGTCGCACCCGTTCGCGCAGCCACTGGCTCGCCGCATACATGACCGTGCGCCGGATACCCGTGAGGCCCAGGATGTGTCGACGGTACAGGTGTTTGTAGCACGACGCTGCAAACCACCCGTCGATAATCAATGGGCGGCGCAACAGTTCACTCATCAGCGCTCCCGCTGCCCCCGCATGGCCGAACGAAATGAGTGTCCCTTGATCCCGATACGAAAAGAGCGGCACGGGACAGTGTTTCAGGCGCCTGGCGATCGCGTCGTTCAGATACACCGCCTGTTGCCAGGCCGCTTGAGCCCGTGGTGGCACGAGGGCATCGTCTCCGCGTGCGGAGCAGGCGGCACAATCGCCCATCGCGTAGATTCCCGATGACGGATCGACCTGCAACATGCGATCGACGGCCACCTGCCCAAGGCGGTTCAAGCTCAATCCTCCCAGCGTTTTCAACACGGCCGGTCCTTCGACGCCAGCAGCCCATATCGTGAGGTCGCTGCTCAACGCGCGATCATCGCCGACGACAACCGATTCCGCATGAACGGAGCGGACCTGCGTGTCGGTCAGCACCTCGACACCAAGACGCTTCAGGACGTCGTGAGCGCGCGACGAAATCTCCTGCGGCAGCGCCGGTAGTACGCGATTCGCGCCTTCCAGCAAGCGGATGCGAATGTCCGTGAGCGGATTGAGCGAGGGCAGGTGGTAGTCGCGCAGCATCTCCGCCAGACTGCGTAGCGAAGCGGCCAATTCGACGCCGGTCGCACCCGCACCAATCACGGTCACACAGACGGGCGTCTTACCGGATCGAGGAACCGCCTGCTGTGCATGTCCGGCACGCAGAAGGCGCGACAGAAGCCGTCTGCGGAAGGACTCCGCCTGTTCTACGGTCTCGAGTGTCAGTGCGTAGTCCTCAGCGCCCGGCACAGAGAAAAAGTTCGTGACGCTACCCAGCGCCAGTACAAGCGTATCGTAGGAAATCGACCGGCGCTGAAGCAGGGTATTGCCGTCCGTGTCGTTGGTTTCGTCGACGATGATCTCGCGTCGTTCGCGGTCGATGCCTTGCAATCCACCACGTTCGAAGCGATAGTGATTCCACTTGGCATGCGCTGCGTATTCGATCTGATGACTCGATGCGTCGATCTGGCCCGCTGCAACTTCATGCAACAGCGGCTTCCAGAAGTGAGCGGAATTCCGGTCGACCAGCACCACGTCGGCGAGGCGGTCCCTGCCGACGCCATTGCCGAGTCTCGTGGCAAGTTCGAGTCCAGCCGCGCCAGCTCCCACAATGACAATGCGGTGAGGCGCTTCAACGGTGTGCCTATTGCGATGGTGAGCCATGCTATGTCTCTCTGGGTTTGACCGTGCGCTAAGGGATGCAGTGAACTTCCTATTGACGACCTGCCGGATAGAAATATAAGGTGCCCGTATTATTTCCACTATTGAATAATTGCAGTCAAACCATAAGGTTTTGCTAATGTTAAAAACCACCACCTTTCGTCAGTTGAAAACGCTGCATACGGTGGCGCGTGTGGGAAGTGTCTCCGGCGCAGCAGAGGAACTGCATCTGACGCAGCCGGCGGTATCGCTGCAGATCTCGCAACTAGGGGAGGCTGCCGGCACGCCACTGCTGCGCAGGGCTGGCCGCGAAGTGAAGCTCACCGCCGCCGGCGAGGTGATGGTTCGCTATGCAAACGAAATTCTCAGTCTCTGGAATGAAGCGGGAGAAGAGGTTGCGGCGCTGCGTGGGGAACTGGGCGGAACGCTGCGGATCGGCGCCATCACCACGGCGGAATATCTTGTGCCGCCGCTGCTTGTTCAGTTCACGAAGGCGAGGCCCGGCGTGAAACTGCAATTCCGCATCGGCAATCGGGACGATATCGTACGTATGCTGGCAACCCATGAAATCGATCTCGCCATCATGGGACGCCAACCACGCGAATTGCGCACGCATGCCACGGCATTCGCGCGGCATCCAATGGCATTCGTTGCCGCGCCGTCGCATCCGCTGATGAGTGCAAGACAGGTGCAGTTAGTCGACCTTGGCGCCGCCAATCTGCTTGTCAGGGAGCGGGGTTCCGGCACCCGGGTGGCTGTCGAGGCTCTTTTCAAGGAGCAGGGCTTGAAGCTTCATGCCGCCTCTGAGCTTTCCAGCAACGAGGCGATCAAGCAACTCGTCGAAGCGGGGCTCGGCGTCGCCTTTTTGTCGTTGCATGCTTGCGCACTGGAATTTCAGGCCGGCCTGCTTGCGTTGTTGCCTGTCCCAGCTACACCGATAGAGCGTGCGTGGCATGTCGTCCATGTGTCGGACAGGCGCCTGCCGCATGTGGCGACAGCATTTCGCGACTTCCTGATCGACTCAGCGTCCACTTCGTTAGAGGCTGGCCCTCTCACTTCCGCAACGCCGCGACGCGGGAGGGAAGCGGAAAAAATATAGCGACGTGCTAGCGCATTCGTGAACACGCTGGCACGTCGCTGCGAACGTCGAAGACCGCGGGTCGGGTTCAGGTGGCGGCGCTCTGACCGACCGGACGGCGAACCGCACCGTGCGCGACCGCGCGTGCGGGCGTGTCGGCAGGATCAGGCAGCGTCAGGGCGATCTGCATGTCGCGTGCTCGCTTGCGCTCACGGGCCATCATGATCTGGTTGGCTGCGATCACGCCGATCGTCACCGCGCAGATGAAGAGTGTGGCCAGTGCGTTCATCTCAGGATTGAGACCGAGCCGCACACGCGAGAATACGACGAGGGGCAGCGTGGTTGAGCCTGGGCCCGAGAGGAACGCGGACAGCACGAGGTCGTCGATCGACAAGGTGAACGAAAGCAGCCAGCCCGAGACGAGTGCTTGCGAAATGAGCGGCAACGTGATCACGAAGAACACCTTGAGAGGTGTGGCGCCGAGATCGAGTGCGGCCTCTTCGAGCGATTTGTTCATCTCTTTCACACGCGACTGCACAATGATTGCTACGTACGAGACGCACAGCATCACATGGCCGATCCACATTGTCACCACGCCGCGGCCCTTGGGCCAGCCGATAAACTGCTCGAGGGCGACGAACAGCAGCAGCAGCGAGATGCCCTGGATCACTTCGGGAATCACGAGCGGCGCATTCAGCATGCCGGTGTAGAGCGTGAAGCCCTTGAATCGCCCCATACGCGCAAGCACGTAGCCGGCCCATGTACCGATGGCGACTGACGCGAATGCCGTCATGAGGCCGATCTTCAGCGACAGCCACGCGGCCGTAAGTAGTTCGTCATCCTGCAGAAGTGCGGCATACCATTTCAGCGAGAAACCCGACCAGACGGTGACGAGCTTGGACTCGTTGAACGAGTACACCACGAGGCTGATGATCGGGATATAGAGAAACAGAAACCCGAAACTCAACACGGTATTGGAGAGCGTTCTATTTGGCTTGATCATTTGCTTGCCTCCAGATCCTTGACCTGGTAGTACTGGAACACGGCCATCGGCACGAGCAGCAGCAGAACCATCGCGACGGTGACAGCGGAGGCCATCGGCCAGTCCATGTTGTTGAAGAACTCATCCCACATCACGCGGCCTATCATCAGCGTGTCGGCGCCGCCGAGCAGTTCTGGAATGACGTATTCACCGACGGCCGGAATGAACACCAGCAAACTGCCGGCGATGATGCCGTTCTTCGACAGCGGCAAAGTAATGCGCGTGAATGCCGTCCAGGGCTTGCAACCGAGGTCGTACGCGGCTTCGAGCAAGGTCAGGTCCATCTTGACGAGGTGCGCATACAGCGGCATCACCATGAACGGCAAGTACGAATAGACCATGCCGATATAGACACCCGCGTCGCTGTGATAGAGGCGCAGCGGCGAGTGGATCAGGCCGATCGACATCAGCGTGTGATTCAGCAAACCGTCGTCCTTGAGGATGCCAACCCACGCATACACGCGAATCAGGAACGAGGTCCAGAACGGCAGCATCACGCCCATCATGAGCATGTTGCGTCGCGACGGTTCCGAGCGGGCAATGTAATACGCAATCGGATAACCAATCAGCAGGCAAAAGAAGGTCGACACGGCGGCCATTTTCAACGAGCTGATATACGTGGCAATGTACAGATCGTCCTGCAGCAGGAACGCGTAGTGCCCCAGTTGCAGGGCGAAGTGGATGACGCCGTCCTCTATCTCGAGGAGGTTCGTGTAAGGCGGAATGCCCATCTTCAATTCGGCGAAGCTGATCTTGAGCACGAGCACGAACGGCAGCGCGAAGAATACCGTGAGCCACAAGAACGGAATGCCGATGACGGTGGAGCGTCCCGAGGGCACGAAGCGATAGAACGCGCGCGCGAGGGCGGCGCGTTGCGCACCGCCTCCAGTGGACGGCGCGTGAGTGGAGGGCAGGGAAGTGCTCATGTGCTTGGCTTCCTTATTGCGTGACGACTACACCGCTGGCGGATGACCAGGAGATGTAGACATCGTCGTTCCACGCCGGCGCATTCTCGCCGAGCAGTTCATGACTCGAAAGATGCGACACGACCACCTTGCCGCCGGGAAGGCGCACGTGATAGAGCGAATAACTGCCCATGTAGGCGACATCGGAGACCATACCGCGCGCCCAGTTGTTGGCTGCGGTGGGCTTGTCGCGCGAAACATGGATTCTCTCCGGACGCACCGAGATGCCAACCGGCATGCCGAGTGGACCGGTAATACCGTGGCTCACGTAAATGGGCGTTTCGAGGTCTTCGCTTGCGACGAAAATGTGATCCGGTTCGTCCGCGACCACCGTCCCTTCGAACAGATTGGTCGAGCCGATGAACTCGGCCGAAAAGCGGCTGTTCGGGTACTCGTAGACCTGACTGGGCGAGCCGATCTGCACGATGCGTCCTTCGCTCATGACGGCCAGACGGCTCGCCATGGTCATCGCTTCTTCCTGGTCGTGGGTGACCATCACACAGGTCACGTCCACCTTGTCGATGATGTTGCAGAGTTCGAGCTGGGTCTTCTGGCGGATCTTCTTGTCGAGCGCGGACATGGGCTCGTCAAGCAGCAGAAGCTTGGGACGTTTGACCAGCGAACGGGCGAGCGCCACCCGCTGCTGCTGACCACCTGAAAGCTGATGCGGTTTGCGCTGCGCGTACTTGCTCATCTGCACGAGATTGAGGGCATCGGCAACGCGTTCCCTGATTTCGCTCTTTGGCACGCCTTCCTGCTTGAGGCCGAACGCCACATTGCCTTCCACGCTCATATGCGGAAAGAGCGCGTACGACTGGAACATCATGTTCACAGGCCGGCGGTAGGGCGGCAGCGAAGCGAGGTCTTCGCCGTCGACGTAGATCCGGCCCGAGGTTGCGGTCTCCAGACCCGCAAGCATGCGCAGCAGGGTGGATTTACCGCAGCCTGAACTGCCCAGTAGTGCAAACAATTCGTTCTTTGCGATCGTCAGACTGACGTTATCGACCGCAGTACTGTCGCCGAATTTCTTGACGACATTTTCGATGCGGACGAACTCGTCCCCAGAATGCGTTGCCGGCGAGCGCGCGGCTTCTTTTGCGTGAGCGGAATGCGTCGATTTCATGATGTCCTTCGAGGAGCGTTTTTTAGACAATCAGCGTCCGGTCTTCAACTGGGACCACAGGCGGTTCTCGAGACGCAGGATCTCGACCGGCAGCGATTTCAGCAACGTCATCTTCTTGAGGACATCTTCGGGCGGATAGACGCTCGCGTCCTGGGCGACTGCGGGCGTCACATACTGATGAGCCGCCTCATTAGCCGTCGGATAGAACACTTCATTCGTGATCTGCGCATTGACCTTGGGATCCTCGATGTAATTGATCCACTTCATCGCGGCTTCGGGATGCGGTGCATCTTTCGGCACGGCCATCATGTCGAACCACAACACGCCGCCTTCCTTCACGTTCGAGAATTTGATGGTGTAGGACTGTTTGGCCTCCTGAGCACGGCGGCGTGCGATACCCACGTCGCCCGAATACGCCACGGCCACGCAGACGTCGTTGTTCGCGAGGTCGTTGATATAGCCCGACGAGTTGAATTGCGTGATGTACGGGCGGACTTTCTTCAGCACCTCGAACGCGGCCTGATAGTCGGCCGGGTTCGTGCTGTTCGGGTCCTTGTGCAGATACTGCAGCGTCGCCGCAAATACGTCGGCAGGCTGATCGAGGAACGAGACACCGCAACCCTTCAGTTTCGAGAGGTACTGCGGATCGAGCACGAGCGCCCAGCTATCGACCGGTGCGTTGTCACCGAGCGCTTTCTTGACCGCCTGCTCGTTATAGGCGATGCCGTCGATACCGTAGGCCCACGGCACGCCGTACTGGTTGCCCGGATCGGTGTCCGCGATCATCTTCATGAGCGTCGGGTTGAGGTTCTTCAGATTCGGGATATGTGACTTGTCGAGCTTCTGGTAGACGCCCGCCTGAACCTGCTTGGCCATGTAGTTCGACGAGGGCACGACGATGTCGTAGCCCGAGCTACCGGCGAGCAGCTTGGCTTGCAGCGTGTCGTCGCTGTCGTAGTTGTCGTACTTGACGCGCGTGCCCGTTTCCTTCTGGAAATTCGGGATCGTGTCCTTGGCAATGTAGTCGGACCAGTTGTAGACGTTCAGGACGTCGTCGGCTGCCTGGGCCGGCTGGCTCGAGGTGGCGGCGACGCCGGCAAAGAGCGCTACGGCGGCGGCAGCGGCCGCGCGATGAAGATGGCTATGACGCATGTTGGTTTTCCCTAAAAGTAGTGGCGAGGCGAAGGCATCGGGGATTGCTCCTTGCTGGATGCCGCCGCCCATTGAGTCAATGGCGTTACGAGAGATCGACCGGTGCCGCAAGGGCGCCGCTCACTGGCGCAGAAAATGGGGTGAGGACGCCAGGCATGGGGGTGGAAAGATCGCTAGATCTCGCGTATCGCGACTTGTCGGGAATACGCTCAAAGCCGACTGTCTCGACTTGCGCAAAGCTACTGTCATTCGCTGTCTCCTTCTCTTATGGAACGCTGTGCCTGGATGTCGAAGCGGCACGGCGTCGGATTCTTGTCTACATCAGCATTCGGCTTTTCTCGGTCGGCTCCGTTAGCGCTGTCAGGATCTATCCCATAGACACCGAACAGGTCCTCGCGAAACGCGGCGACATTCGGTTTGGCCGTTGCGCTGCGCTTCGTGACCAGATGCTGTGGGACCTCAAAACTGAATGTGGTGTCGCCTAATGCCTTGAGAAACCCTCTCTGTACAAACGGTGCTGCGTGGTGCGCCGGGAGATAGCCGAGGTAATTACCCGACATGATCAGGATCGTCGCCGCTTCGATGCTGTCTGCGAGCGCCGTGACGCGGCGTTCGGCTATCGTCGACGGTGCTTCCGGTATCGGATAGCTACGCCATACCCAGTTTCCGCTCTGTAAATGTTCGGCCGTGACGGGAGCAGGTTCCTGAAAAAGCGGGTGCCCACGGCCGCAATAGATGACCTGTCTTTCGGCAAACAGCTGCTGGTAGACGAGTCCGGGCACGCGGTGCCAGAAATAGCCGATCGCGAGATCCAGCTGGTTATTGACGAGTCCTTCCTCGAGCTCCTGCGGCGATTTCACTTTCATCGAAATGTTCACCGCCTGATCGCGCCGCTGGAATGCGCTGATTGCTTCGGCTACGCGCGTGTTCTCGACGTGCGATGCATGTCCGATCAAGCCGATCGAAAGCGTACCCGCCAGCTTTCGATCGATCTCGCGCACCCGCGCAACGAAATGACTCGTTGCGCCGATCAGTGTGCGAGCCGTCGCCGCGAATCGCTCACCCTTCGACGTCAGCCGGAAGCCGCCGCGTCCCCGCTCGCACAGCCTGAAGCCAATCCGCGCTTCGAGCGCCGAGAGCTGCGTGCTGATCGTCGGTTGGCGTACGCCGAGCGACGCTTCTGCCGCGCCGATTCCGCGGGCATCGGCCACCGCAAGAAAAACGCGGATGAGCTTTAAATCGAGGTCAGTGGTATTCGAAAACATACTGCGCATCCTGCTAGTCGAAACAACCTTGCGCCATGCAACCGACGCACATGGAGACCACGCTTACATCGGGAAGCCCATCGCCTTGAGCCCGTTAATCCACGCGCGCTTCCAGCCGCCTTCTGCATCCGCGCCGTCGAACGCGTGAAACGTGATCTTTGCGCCGAGCCAACGGAACGGCTCAGGGACGATATACGTGGGACTCTGGTTGGCAATGTCGAGTCGACGCTCGGGACTGTTTCGATCGAACAGGATATTCAGTCCCATGAACGCACCGAACCGGCTCGCGGCGACGCCAAAGCCCGTGTACCCGGCCACGAATACCGCCTTGTCGCCGAAGTAGCGCTTCGCGAATACGGAGCCGCGCGAGCAGTAATCGATCGGGCCGCCCCACGCATGCGAGAACCTCACGTCGGACAACCGCGGGAACGTCGTGTAGAACGCCTGTGCGAGACGGTGGTAGGTTTCGCGATTGCGGTCCTGATGCGGATCGGGATGGCCGTCGAAGTGATAGCTCACGAGTCCGCCGAAAATGATGGTGTTGTTCCGGGTCAGGCGGAAATAATTGAGCTGGGTACGCGTGTCATAGACGCCCTGACGATTCTTCCAGCCAATCCGCGCAAGCTGCTCGTCCGTGAGCGGTTCTGTCGCCAGCACATGGTCGCGGACCTGCATCACCCGGCGGTTGATGTCAGGCACGCCCACCTTCGCCGTGCCGCTGCCGAACAGCACGCGAGGTGCGCGCACGGAGCCCTTGGGCGTCGTCACATAGATGGTCTTGCCTTCGTCCTTGATGGTCACGAGCGGCGTGTGTTCGTAGAGCCGCACACCGAGCGAAAGGGCCGCCCGTTTGAGGCCCCAGGCGAGCTTCGCGGGATGAACGATGCCACTGCGATTGCGCGACCACAACGCGCCGGCGAAGAGCGGCGAATCGAGCTGCTCGCGGGTTTCCTCGCGATCGAGCAGTTGCACGTTGTGCCCGTGGCGCTGGTGAAGTTCATAGTCGGCGCGTAAGTGATCCAGATGAGCTGGATCGACGGCAACGGTCATTTCGCCGTTCCATTCGATTTCCGCGTCGATGTCATAGCGCCGCAGCGTCTCTTCGAAGCCGTCGAGGTTAAGCTGTCCGAACTGTTCGAGCTGCTCGATATCGTTCGGGAAGACGCGTACCGCATTCGGCAGACCGTGCATGACCGAGGTCGAGATGATGCCACCCGCGCGTCCCGACGCGCCGTGAGCGACGAGGTGTGCTTCGATCACCACGACGTCCAGTTCCGGCATCTGCTCCTTGGCCTGCAGCGCGGCCCACAACCCGGTGAACCCGCCGCCGATCACGAGCAGGTCCGCGTTCGTTGCACCAACGAGTTCCGTTTCGGCGGGAGGCGCTGCGGGATTGTCGAGCCAATAGGGGAAGAGCGAGGTATTCGCCAGCGCTTCGGAGATGCCCAGCGCGGCCGGCGCATGCCGGGCGCCTGCGGACTTCTTCGCTGCCGTTCCCCTCTCGAGGATTTCACTCATGATGCGTCCGTCTGAAATGTGCCCGCCGCTACGCGAATGAGCCATGGCGGCCATGCTTCTGAAATGGATTGCCCGGTTCCATGGCGCAGCGACATGGGCCGACCCGGCTCATGCGACCGCTGGCCGACTGCCGCGCAATGTACGAAGACCTGCCTGGGAAGAGGGCGTGCCGTGGATTACGCCTCGCGACGCGCGAGGCACAGTGACCCGTACGCCACGCCCGCAGTGCATTGCCTGCACCGAAGCGAGGTCTTAGGCGCGCTCGAGCACGACGTAGAACTTCTTGGCATCCTCGAGTGTTTCCCAGCGACCGGCGAATCCTGCGGGCAGCAGGTAGCCCTGGCCGGCGCTGAATTCCTTGCGGTTGCCGGCAACGTCGATCAGCGCGACACGGCCTTCGGTCAACCAGACGGCTTCGTCTGCGGCGGTTTCGGGGAAATCGACAGCGCCGACCTTGCCCTCCCACCAACCCGCGACGTATTTGCTGCTGTGGCCAGCCGCACCCCGCCAGTCGATTTCATCCATGCCGAATTCCAGCTTGGTGAATTCGCCTTCGCCGGAACCCAGCAACACGATGTCTTGAATCAGCTTGCTCATTTTTTGTCTCACTTAACCGTTGAAAAGTGAGTGAAAGACTATCGATTTCGAAAGCACCGGTATGCCCCTGTTCCGGGGGGGGCAAAACCAGTTTTATTGTCGGGGACCCCGTTTGCCTGGGGCTTTCACCAGGTTTGTCCACTGTCTACGCCAAGGCAGGACACCGTGCCAGGGGGCACTGCTATACTCGCGAAATTGCCACAGGCAGAACGGCATGCTACTGAATACATCCCATTTCATTCGAGACACTGATCCACTTCCCGTCAGGTTCAAGTCGCTGGGCGACCTGGTGGAGGTCGTCGGTACACCTGACTTCGTGCCCCAATTAGCAAGGTTTCTGAATGGCGTAATTCCCATTGATGTTGCACACGTGGAGCGCTCGCGCGTCGACGAAACGATGCCGTCGGGATATCGCTGCGAATGGATCGGCAGCAGCGGTATCGACGTGGCGGACACGCAGATTTCCGAGGTCATGACGCTCTATTACGAGCGCTTTCAGGCCAACGATCCGCTGTTTGCAGGCATCCGCGGCAAAACCGGGACCTTGCTCGTGGTGCGCGATATCGAGGCCATTCCTCCCGGCGAATTCCGTAAGCGCATCTACGATGATGTCGCCATCGCGCACGAATGCGTGCTGGCCCGCGGCTCGAGCTACAAGCAGGTTTCCATTGCGCTCGAACGATCGCTTGACCGGCCGCCGTTTTCGCTCGCGGAAATGCGGCAGTTCCGCGACGTCAGCGATTTTCTCTTTCCGGTGCTGGAACTGCATGCATCGACCACGGCCGCCAGGCTGGTCGCACAAAGAAAATCGGCCGACCTTCCGCTGACGCGCTTCGACACACTGGTCGCGGCGGGCGGCATCCGGCTGTCGAAACGCGAATACGAGGCTTGCAAGCACTTTATCTCCGGCAAGACGTTGCCTGAAACCGCGGAGATCCTCGATGTGGGCCAGGCGACGGTGACGTCCTACGCGAAACGCGCGTTCGCCAAGCTCGGCGTGACCACCAAGCGCGAACTCGTCGCATTGGTGAGTGGCAGCGAAGAGCAGGGCGCAGTTCGCGCGACCGCGACCGCGACCGCGGCCACCGGGCAAGCCGGCACGCTCTCCGGGTAATCGCGCGCTTATGGCGGACGCGCGCAAGTTTGCATCGATAAACCTCGATGCAAACGCTGCATCTTCGATATGTTTGTGCGGATGTTCTTCTCTATCATCGCCCCCATTGTTTTTATCTACACGGAGACAGGCGCGATGACGCACGAATTGAATCAGCCGCTGGGCGGCAACGACATGCCGCGCTTTGGCGGCATCGCTACGATGATGCGGCTGCCTTACGCGGCCACCACCGAGGGGCTGGATGCCTGTTTTGTCGGCGTTCCGCTCGACCTGGGTACGTCGAATCGATCGGGCGCGCGCTTTGGGCCGCGGCAGATTCGCTCGGAGTCCGTACTGCTTCGTCCGTACAACATGGCAACGCGCGCGGCGCCGTTCGATTCGCTGCAGGTCGCCGATATTGGCGACGTCGCCACGAATCCGTATGACCTCAAGGACTCGATCCGTCTGATCGAGACCGCTTACGACCGTATCGTCGAAAACGGTTGCCGACCCATCACGCTTGGCGGCGACCACACGATCGCATGGCCCATCCTGCGCGCGCTGCACAAGAAGTACGGCAAGGTGGCAGTCGTTCACGTGGATGCGCATGCCGACGTCAACGACACAATGTTCGGCGAAAAGATCGCACATGGCACACCGTTCCGGCGCGCGGTCGAAGACCGCCTGCTGCAATGTGACAAGGTCACGCAAATCGGCCTGCGCGGTACGGGCTATCACGCCGACGACTTCGACTGGTGCCGTCAGCAGGGCTTCACGGTGGTGCAGGCGGAGGCATGCTGGAACCGTTCGCTCGCGCCGTTGATGGAAGAGGTGCGCGAGCGCGTGGGGGACGCACCCGTGTACCTGAGTTTCGATATCGACGGACTCGATCCGTCATTCGCGCCCGGCACCGGCACCCCCGAAATAGGTGGCCTGAGCGTGCAACAGGGTCTGGAAATCGTGCGCGGCATGAAAGGGCTCAATGTCGTCGGCGCGGATCTGGTCGAAGTGTCGCCGCCTTATGACCAGGCGGGCACGACTGCGCTCGTCGGCGCGAACCTCGCGTACGAGATGCTGTGCGTGATGCCGGGTGTTCACTACCGTTGAGAGGCCACAGGCGATGAATACGATAGACACGCCGTTCTTCGCGGCCGTTGGCAACGATTTGCCCGTGCTGCCCGCCGCGCGCATCGCGGGACGTGCCTTGCGCGCAGAGGTACCTGAAAGCCGCTCGGCGATCTTCAACGCGTCGACGGGTGAGGCGATCGGCTGGCAGGAAAGCGCCAGCGCCGCGCAGATCGACGAAGCGGTGCGCGTCGCGAGCGAGGCGTTCGCCTCCTGGCGAGCGTTCACGGCGGCCCAACGCGGCGAAATCCTGCGCAAGGTGGCCGAGCTTGTCGAGGCTCGGCGCGACCAGCTGACTGTGCTGCAGATGCGCGTGAGCGGAAAGCCTCCCGTGGAGGCATGGACCGACGTGAGCGATGTCATTGCGACGTTCAACTACTACGCCGATCTTTGCACGCAAGGCACTGCGTTCGAGATCGAATCCATCGTACTCCCAGGTGATGGTGTGGCGGCAGAGCGATTCCACGTCCCGGTTGGCGTGGCAGCCTTGATCGTGCCGTGGAATTTCCCGATGGTCACGACTGCCTGGAAGATCGCGCCCGCGCTTGCGGCGGGTTGTACCGTGGTTCTGAAGCCCTCGGAACTGACGTCACCAGTTGAGTGCGCGCTCGTCGATCTGCTCGCCGAGGCCGGCGTTCCCGAGGGCGTTGTCAATGTGGTCAATGGTGGGGCTGAAGTTGGCGCGTTGCTCACGCGGCATCCGCTGGTCGACAAGATTTCGTTCACTGGTAGCACGGCCGCTGGCAAGCATGTGATGCGCGCCGCCGCTGAGGACATGAAACGGCTGACGCTGGAACTCGGCGGCAAGTCCGCGCTGATCGTGCGCGAGGATGCCGACGTCGAGCTGGCTGTTTCTCTCGCGGTAGGTGGTGCATTCACGAATGCCGGGCAGATGTGCTCGGCTACCGCGCGCATTCTCGTCCACGACAGCCTGTACCGGAAGTTCATGACGGCTTTTGAAACGGCGGTGAGCGCGCTCGTCGTGGCAGCGCCCGGAACCCGGGATGTCGCAATGGGGCCGCTGATTTCAGAGGGGCAGCGCACGCGCGTCCAGGCGCTCGTCGAAGCTGGCGTTCAGGCCGGCGCGCAGGTCGCGTTCCAGGGGCAAAGCGCGCAGGATACAGACGGGGGCTTTTTCATGGCTCCAGTGGTGATCGCCGAGCCGTCTGCCGACAACATTTTATGGACCGATGAGATCTTTGGCCCGGTCGCGTGCGTCAAGTCGTTTCGCACCGACGATGAGGCCATTGCCCTCGCGAACGATACGCGCTATGGTCTGGTCGCGACGGTGGTCACGCGCAACAAGCAAATGGCGCAACACTATCAGTGCGCCGTGCGGGCCGGACTGGTGTGGGTGAATACGCCTCAACTCATCTATCCGCATGTGTCGTGGGGCGGATTCGGGCTAAGCGGGCTGGGCAGGGAGCTCGGTCTGGCAGGCTTACGCAGTTACCAGGAGTTGCGCCATACGATGCGCAATACGACGCCCTGAAGTCCGGGGGGCGGCACAACGTGAAGTCACCCGGCTCGCTACGCTGAGTGCGGTAGTAGTGCGAGTACCGGGTGACACTCTCCGTTCTTTGGGTGTCCTGTCAATTCAATCTAGAAATATCGATATACGAACGGGTTATTAAGCGGCAGGTTCTAACCGGTGTCGGGGCTTGCCAGGCCCCGTACGACAGGCATGCCGAGCTCACGGCACGATGCGCTCCGGGTCTCGCCATCGAAAGACGCGAGCCCTTGCCGATAGCCGTCACAATGCGACATTTCGTTATACTTGCGGTCTTCTCCTAAACGATCTTTCGCGGCCTTTCGCCCGTGCAGCGACCGCCGGTTTCCACCGGCGTGCTGCCCTTGTGCGACGAGCGCGCCCGTCCCGTTCACCATGTCCGATCTATCCACGTCGTTCGGCGGCACGCCTCGCGGCTCCGTCAACATCAATCCGAAGCCGCTCGCCGTTGCGCTCGCGTTTGTCATGTTCGGGGCGATCTATCTCGCGCAGACCGTTAGCGCGAAGCAGGCCGCGCTGTACGTCCTCGGCGCGCTACTTGGGATCACGCTCTATCACGCTGCGTTCGGCTTCACTTCCGCATGGCGTGTGTTCATCGCCGACGGCCGCGGCGAAGGGCTGCGCGCGCAGATGCTGATGCTCGCGATTGGCGTGTTGCTGTTCTTTCCGGCGCTTTCGGCCGGCACGTTGTTCGGTCATCCGGTAGTTGGCGAAGTATCACCGGTCGGCACGTCGGTCGTGGTGGGTGCGTTTATTTTCGGCATCGGCATGCAACTAGGCGGCGGCTGCGCCTCCGGCACGCTGTATACGGTCGGCGGCGGCAGCACGCGCATGGTGGTCACGCTGATTGCGTTCATCGCCGGTTCGGTGATCGGTACCGCGCACCTGCCATTCTGGGCCGGGCTGCCGCATCTGCCGCCGATCTCGCTCGTGAAGACGCTCGGTGTTGGCCCGGCGATCACGCTGAACCTCGTGGTATTCGCGGCGATTGCCGGGGTGACCGTGCTGATTGAAAAGCGCCGCCACGGCCGTCTCGTGAGCGATCGCGTAGCCACCGCGGCGCCATGGTTACATGGCCCGTGGCCGCTATTCGCCGGTGGCGCCGTGCTCGCGATTCTCAACTTTGCGACGCTGGCGCTGTCGGGTCATCCCTGGGGCATTACGTCGGCGTTCGCGCTGTGGGGCGCCAAGGCGTCTTCCGCGATGGGCATCGGCGTCGCGAGCTGGCAGGTGTGGAGCACTGGCCCGAACGCGGCTGCACTCGCGGCTCCCATCAGCCACGACGTCAAGTCGGTGATGGATATCGGCATCGTGATCGGCGCGATGATTGCGGCTTCGCTTGCCGGCCGCTACGCGCCGGTGTGGCGCCTGCCACTGCGCTCGCTGGTCGCGGCAGTCGTCGGCGGCCTGCTGCTCGGCTACGGTGCGCGCCTTGCGTACGGCTGCAATATCGGCGCGTACTTCAGCGGCATCGTGTCGGGCAGCCTGCACGGCTGGCTCTGGCTCGTTTCGGCATTTTTCGGCAACGTCGTCGGGACGAAGCTTCGCCCGGTGTTCGGGCTCGCGGTCGAACGTGTGAAACAGACGGGATGTTGATCGGACGGGCTAACCTCGCGTTCAAGCCGGTCGTTTGGAAGCAGAAGTTCGTCGGTACCGTGAAGTTCGCTTTGCGCGACGATATGTTCGGGCCCGAGATTGCGGCCGCACTCCGGACATGCCGGCTTCGTTGCCGCGAATAGCGGGTCGTCCCCTTCGTAAATGCCCACATTAGAGAGGTTTCGCCGCCAAACCCGGTAGCGCCGGTCGACCTTTCTTTCATTGAAGGTTTCAATAATGGCCCCGAGGTGTCCGCATTCGCAGGCCACGTAAGTAAAGATGCGCGATTTCATGACATTGTCTCCTTGATCCGCACATTGCCCGGCGCACGAACTGGGCCATCCTTGCGGCGCGACGTACGACGGTTCAGGGTGGAAACCGAATCACAAAGGTGATTGTCGTTCTGCGACGCGCACGAGCCCGGAATCATTTGCCCACCGGCGCAAGATTCGCCGAACTCACGTCGTTACGCCACGCCACTCGCCAGACAGCGTTTCCCACATCGTCTGCCACGAGCAATGCTCCATGCGCGTCCAGCGCGACGCCAACCGGCCGGCCCACGGCGGAGCCGTCCGGCGTCAGAAAGCCGGTCAGGAAGTCCTCCGGCGCGCCAGCGGGTTTTCCGTCGACAAATGGCACGAACACCACCTTGTAGCCGCTGCGCGGCTTGCGGTTCCATGATTCGTGCTGACCCACGAATGCACCGCCAACGTAATGAGCCGGGAATACCGTCTGGTTGTAAAAGACGAGTCCTAGCGAGGCGGTGTGATTACCAAGGGCATAGTCAGGCGCAATGGCCTCTGCAACCTTGTCAGGACGTTGAGGTTTGACGCGCGTATCGACGTGCTGCCCGTAATAGCTGTAGGGAAAGCCATAGAACGCGCCATCCTTCACTGCCGTCATGTAGTCGGGCACAAGGTTATTGCCGAGGTCGTCGCGCTCGTTCACGGCCGTCCACAACGTGCCGCTATCGGGTTGCCAGGAGAGACCGTTGGGGTTGCGCAATCCAGTCGCGTAGGGCCGCAAGCGACCGCTTGCCACTTCGAATTCAAGAATTCGCGCTCGGCCTTCTTCGGCCTCGATGCCGTTTTCCCCCGCATTGCTGTTCGATCCCACGGTGATATACAAATGTTTGCCGGACGTGTCGGCCAGAATATTTTTTGTCCAGTGATGGTCGATCGGGCCAGCCGGTAAGTCGGCAACCTTGACGCCGGGGCGTGTAATCCTGCGTGCTCCGGATACATAGTCAAAACGCAGCAGCGCATCCGTGTCCGCCACGTACAACTCGTTGCCGATCAGCGCCATGCCGAATGGCGAATGCAGGCCGTCGAGAAACACGGTTGGCGTCTGGGCGACTCCACTGTTGTTTTCGTCGCGCAACAGCATGATCCGATCGGGACTCGGTACGCCCGCTCCAGCGCGCTTCATGACCTGACGCCTGATCCAGCCGAATAGGCCGCTGCCGCTATCGTGCACTGCGGGCGCGTCGCTTTCCGCGACCAGTACGTCGCCATTGGGCAGCGTGTAAAGCCAGCGTGGATGTGTAAGACCGCGGGCAAACTCAGTGACGGCGAAGCCAGCAGGTGCGGTGGGAAGGAAATTGGCGGGACGCGCCTGCACGGGCGCGACGTTGACCATTGGAAGCAACGCCGATTGCGGAGCCGGAATGGTAGGCGACGCGCCAAAGCCTGTATCACCCGGGCCTGATGATCCGATCGCGCAGGCGGCAAGCGGTAATACCCATGCAACAGCGAGACGATTCAAGAGGCGCATTGAGATTTCCGGCGCTTGGCGTTGGTTGTCTTCTCAGGAAGCACAGCAAGAAACTGGCCTGTGTCAGTGCTTGCGAAGCATCGGGCTCGTGATCTACAGGAGATCGCTGTTTCCAGAGCGGGCCCGGTGGATGTCATGCGCCCGCCTCCCGATTTGCTGCGGAGCCTTGGAACGCATGTGCGGCCGCCGCCGCGGAACACATCTTGCTGCTATGCGCTGCAAGCGCATTTCAGCATATCCAAAAGCGCTGGAGACGGTAGGTATTTCAAATCACACGTCCGGTCACGCACAAAGACACCGGAGTGTGCGATCTGAATCCAGTCCGCTCACAACTGACAAGGGAGGCACGTTATGAAAAAAATATTTACGCTGATGCTGATGGCTATTTGTCTTGGAACTGCCTTGAACGGCTGCATTGTCGTGCCAGACGGCGGTTATCACGACCACGACCATTATCACGATCACGACCACGATCACGACTAGTTTCATTGCCGGATCACCAGCGTGCCGCGCTGGCTGGTATGAACACGAGCAAATGTCACGGAATGATAGGTCTTACAAAGACGGTCGAACTACACGCGACGCAGGCCAACCCCCGCAAAGGACCGAAAGAAGCCGACGCTGTGGCGATGATTGCCTCGGACAACGAAAGAGAACAACCGCTACCCGTGTGACCTGTCAGCGGTGCTTACGTCCGTGAACCCTAAAAACTCAAAGGAAAAACGCGGGAGCACAGATTGCTCTTCTATCTGGCGAACATGGCGCGCTCTCGGCCACGCCAAAGGTTTACTCCCAGATCCATGTCTGGCGCGATTCCGGGCACTGCTGCCGCCGCGCTGGAACAGAGTCCACCGTCCGTTTTCTGGAGAACACAATGAGCCAAACTGTCGGTGACTTCATCGTTGAACGACTCTATGCATGGGGCGTCCGCCGTATCTACGGCTATCCGGGCGACGGCATCAACGGTGTATTTGGAGCCCTCAATCGTGCCGAAGGAAAGATCGAATTTATCCAGGTGCGACACGAGGAAATGGCCGCGTTCATGGCATCCGCCCATGCGAAATTTACGGGCGAACTGGGCGTATGCATCGCGACCTCCGGGCCGGGCGCATCGCATCTGATCACGGGTCTCTACGACGCACGTATGGATCACATGCCAGTACTCGCGATTAGCGGGCAGCAGGCTCGTGCGGCATTGGGCGGCCATTACCAGCAGGAACTCGATCTGGTCTCGATGTTCAAGGACGTCGCAGGCGCGTTCGTTCAACAGGCAACCGTACCTGCGCAAGTGCGTCATCTCGTCGACCGTGCAATCCGGATTGCGCTGGCCGAACGCAAGGTCACTGCGATCGTGCTGCCGAACGATCTGCAGGACTTACCGATTGAAGCACCTGGGCGAAAACACGGCACGCTGCATTCTGGTGTCGGTTATCGCGCGCCCAAACTCGTGCCGTACGCGGCAGATCTGCAGCAGGCCGCAGACGTCCTGAACGCCGGCAAGAAAGTCGCGATTCTGGTCGGAGCCGGCGCGCTGGGCGCAACCGACGAAGTCATCGCCGTCGCGGGAAAACTCGGGGCAGGCGTAGCCAAAGCGTTGCTCGGTAAAGCCGTCCTGCCTGACGATCTGCCCTACGTGACAGGCGCGATCGGCCTGCTCGGCACCAAGCCGAGCTACGAACTGATGAGCGGATGCGACACCTTGCTGATGATCGGCTCGGGCTTTCCGTACGCCGAATTTCTGCCGAAAGAGGATGCCGCACGCGGCGTGCAGGTCGATCTGAAAGCCGACATGCTGAGCCTGCGCTATCCGATGGAGGTGAACCTGGTCGGCGATAGCGCAGAGACGCTGCGCGCGCTGCTGCCGCTGCTCGAACAGAAAACCGACGGGGCGTGGCGCAAGAAGATCGAAGGTTGGACCGCGGACTGGTGGGAGACGCTCGAAAAGCGTGCGCATCAACCGGGCAAGGACGCAGTCAATCCGCAGCGCACCGTCTGGGAGCTATCGTCGCAGGTTCCCGCCAACGCAATCGTGACGAGCGACTCGGGTTCGTGCGCGAACTGGTATGCGCGCGACCTCAAGGTCTAGCGCGGCATGATGTGCTCATTATCGGGCGGCCTCGCGTCGATGGGTGCCGCGGTGCCCTACGCGATTGCCGCGAAGTTCGCGTTTCCCGAGCGCCCGGTCATTGCTCTGGTCGGCGACGGCGCCATGCAGATGAATAACATGGCCGAGCTGATCACCGTATCGAAGTACTGGAAAAAATGGAGCGACCCGCGCTGGATCTGCATGGTGCTCAACAACAGCGATCTGAACCAGGTGACGTGGGAGCAGCGCGCAATGGAAGGTGACCCGAAATTCGAAGCGTCGCAGGATATTCCGTCGGTGCCGTACCACAAGTTTGCGGAATTGATCGGCCTCAAGGGCATTTACGTCGATGACGCCGAGCGCATGGGCGCCGCCTGGGACGAAGCGTTGGCATCGGACCGGCCGGTGGTGATCGAGGTCAAGGCCGATCCGAATATCGCGCCGTTGCCGCCGCATATCACGCTCGCGCAAGCGAAGGCATTCGCGTCGGCGCTGATGAAAGGCGATCCGAACGAAGGCAATGTGATCGTCGAAACGGCCAAACAGGTGCTCGATGCAGTGTTGCCGGGTCACAAGGACAGGTGAGGGGCGCCGCTCATGGCCCTGTCCGCCCTCGCGCCTCAGGAACACGCCGACGCACCGTTCGAATATTTCATGCATGCCGCGGGTCCCGCAGCAACGCCGACCATGCGGCTCGGCTGGGGGCTGACTGCACTGTGTGTCGCAGTCGTCATCCTCATTGGGATCCTGCTGGCGGTCGCACTCGCGCGGCGTCGTCCGATGGCCGCCCCAGAGGCGCTAGGCAAGGAGGAAGGGGGCATGGCGTGGATCTACATCGGCGCCGGCGTGTCGACGCTCGCGTTGCTGGTTGCGCTCTTCTACACCCTCGTCACACTGCAGGCGGTCGCACAACCTTCTTCCGTACCGGCCATGACGATTACCGTTACCGCGTACGACTGGTGGTGGAAGATCGATTACGACGACTCCGCTGCGACGCGGCATGTTGTGACTGCTAACGAAATCCCTATCCCGGTGGGCGTGCCGGTCAGAATCCGGCTCAAAAGCGCAGACGTGATTCACGCCTTCTGCGAGCGGAAGTTCGTGAGAGATGATGTCGGAAGGTTTTGCTCTTCCCGCAGCAATCAGATCGCGAAGCTTGCGGTTATAAGCCTTTACGTTGGCCTGACCGGTCGCAATGTGCTGTCCTTTCATCCACAACTGACCAAAATCGACGGCAAGCTGGCCTTTTTTGGCCAGGTCGTCCTTGGCTCTCGGATCCTCGGCGACAAAAACGCCTACCACACCGATACCGCCAGTTGGTCTAACCGCCTTGATAAGGTTGTTGATCGTCGCGTTGGGGACTTCGTGTCCCTTGCAACTGCATTGGTACCCAACACATTCACAACCTCGGTCCGCACCTTCGCCGCCGGTTTGCTCCAATACCTGATCCGTGGACGAACCATCGCTGTCGTCGATCGGGATGGCGCCAAGCTTCTCCGCGAGTGCGAGCCGATCCGCATGCGTATCGACGACCATCACTTTGCTTGCGCCTTTTAGCGACGCCGAAAGTGCTGCCATCAGTCCGACTGGCCCCGCGCCGTATATCACCACGCTGTCGCCCGGCTCCACGCCAGCCAGCACGGTCGCGTGATAGCCCGTTGGAAAAATATCAGACAGCATCACGTAGTCGTTCTCTTTTTCCTCGGCGTCGGGTGGCAAGACCATGCAATTGAAATCGCCGAAGGGCACCCGCAGATATTCCGCCTGACCACCGCTGTACGGACCCATGCCGGCGAAACCGTATGCGGCTCCAGCGACTCCGGGGTTGGTCGTCAGGCAAAATCCGGTTAGACCCTTCTCGCAGTTCTTGCAAAATCCGCAGCCGATGTTGAAAGGAAGGCAGACACGGTCGCCGACCTTGATGCGTTCCACGCCTTTCCCGGTCTCAACGACGACACCAAGATTTTCGTGTCCGAGAATGCGACCCGCTTCCATGTCGGTGCGGCCTTTCAATTTTCGCGTCTGGCATTTCCTTCGCTACGACTTTGCGAGGACCTTCATAAACGAGCGCTTTCATTGACATCTCTCCGGACAGGATTGGCGGCGTCGTGCTTGGGACGACTTAGCTTCATGCTTGCTGCATGCATATGCCGGAGATCCAGATGACGGTCGTAGGTCACGCGAAGCGACGTCGCTTTCTCCCGTGCTGTAAGTTGGAACTCGCTGATGAATACGATAAGAATCGACCTGCTGCGCTCGCGTGGAGCCTGAGTGCCGATCATCACGATGGCTGCCGATGCGTATCCAGCCACCAGGCCTGCCACCAGTCGCAGCGCCACCAGTTCGACCACGTTCTGTGCGAGGCCGATCAGCGACATCACAATTGCCATGCCGATCGCCGCGCGCACCAGCATCGGCTTGCGGCCGTAGCGATCCGCAAGGCGTCCCCAGAGCGGCGCGGTAGCGGCGGTGCCGAGAAAGGTGGTACCAAAGGCGACACCCGACCACTGCACGACGGCGCCCTGCGAACTCACACCCAGTTGCTGGACGTACAGCGGCAGAAACGGCAACAGCATGCTCAGACTGACCAGCGTGGTGAACGAGCCGAATACGCAGATCACGAGATTGCGCCGCCAGTAAAGGGCGTTGCGCTCGGCGTAACTGCTCCGGTCGTGGGCTATCCCGGTGGCGGTAAAAATATTGCTGGGTTGATTCATCGCAATTCGCAATGCGGTGAGTGTGATGGAGCAGGAAATTGCGCGCGGTGAACTAGGCACGCGAACAGGTGGCGTGCCGATCGCGGCATCGCAAGCGCAGTGTTCCGCTCACATACCCGCTCACGCACCCGCTCGCGAACCTCGCGTCAGATGCCGACGCTTCGGCCGCCGTCCACAGGAAGAACGACACCGGTCACGAAGCTGGCCGATTCGAGGTACAACACTGCGTCGGCAATATCATCGACTTCGCCGAGACGCCCGAGGGGATTCATCTTTGCGAGCGCTTCATGAGTGTACGGCGCGTGTAGCGGCGTGCGAATCACGCCGGGTGCCACCGCATTGACGCGAATCCCACGCGAGGCATATTCGATGGCGAGGGAGCGTGTCACTGCATTCAGACCGCCCTTGCTCAGAGCCGCAAGCGCGGCGGGGCGTGCGGACATGGGCTGATCGACGAGACTCGCGGTGATGTCGACGACGTGGCCAGAGCGCTCTTTCGCCATGACGGTGATGGCTCGCTGGGCGATATCGAAAAAGCCTGCGAGGTTGGTGCCGAGCACGTCCGCATAGTCCGCTTCGTCATAGTCGGTGAACGGCTTCGCGACGAAGATACCCGCGTTGTTGATCAATGAGTCGACGCGCCCAAAACGCTCCAGCGCGGCCTCGATGACCCGCTGCACGGTGTCCGGCTGAGCGATGTCGCCCGCCACTGCGAGCACGTCAGGGTCGAGCGAGGGCTTGATCGTGCGCGAGTTCGCGACGACCCGGTAATCACGGTCGCGATACGCCTTGACGAGACCCGCGCCGATGCCTTGCGACGCGCCGGTTATGATGACGACTTTCTGTTCTCTGCCCATGGTCTGCTCCAATCGTATCGGGGTGGGGCCGCTGTGGAGGGCGGCCATCCGCTACTGATGGAAGCAGTGTAAATACAACTGTCAGCCGATAGAATCGTCGCGTTAAGGCAAATATTCTTCCGCGAAGCGATTTAATCGACGGCGATCGCCCGTTCTAATTCTTCAAAGCGCGCGCGCAGACGCGGCAGGGCGAAATCGACAAACGAGCGCACCTTCGGCACTGCCAGACGGCCATGCGGTGTGAGCAGATGGACGGGAAGCGGTGCGTGTTCGTATCCGGCTAGCAGGATGCGCAACGAGCCCTCTCTGACTTGCCTCGCGATGTGATAGCAGAAGACGCGCGTGACGCCGTGCCCTTCGACGGCCGAGGCCACCGCGCCGTCGATGCTGTTGACGATCAACCGTGGCGTGAACTGCACCACACGAGGCACAGCGGACTGGTGCGCCGGCGGAAAGCTCCAGGAGTCGACGCCGAAATGCGTCATCGAGATGATCCGATGCTGCGCGAGATCGGCGGGCTCCGTGATCGGCGGATGTTTCGCGAGGTAGCGCGGTGACGCGACAATCACGCGCCGCACTTCGCCGACCGGCAGCGCGACGAGCGTCGAATCGGCCAGATGCGCAAACCGCAGGGCGACATCGATGCCTTCTTCGATCAGATTGGCCGGTCGATCGAGCAGATGCAGTCGTGCGGTGACGGCCGGGTAGGCGTCGACGAACTCGTCGAGAAGCGGCCGCAAGAATTCCTGGCCGGCGGCGACGGGCCCTGTCAAGGTCAGCGTGCCGCGCGGGGCGGAGCGCTCGCTGGCCACCAGCAGATCGGCTTCCTCCAGGTCCGTGAGGATGCGCCGGCATGCGGCGGCGTAGCGTTCGCCAGCGTCGCTGAGCTTGATTGCACGGGTCGTGCGATGCAGCAGGGTCGTGCCGGCGTGCTCTTCGAGAAATGCAATGGCGCGACTGACCGCGGCGGGCGACCGGCCAAGCCGGCGGCCAGCGGCCGCGAGTCCGCCTTCGTCAAGGGTGGCGACAAACACCTTCATCGCGTCGATTCGATCCATCTGTGGCTCTGCCTGATGAGAGGGGGAAACTGCGTTGCCGGCGCGGACTCGCGGCGCTGGACGCCATGCGACATTGTGGTCCCAATAGCTTTTTCGTGCTTCCACTCAACGCATTACCGGCAACGACGCGGCTCATCGACCGTCGTACCCGGCGATGAGCGTCTGGGCCAGGTCGCGCGCGTGGTCACAAAAAATTCACTAAATAATTCTGCGTGCAGGCCGTTATCCAGTCGCCTTGCTGCGATGTGCGCGGCGCTTTCGTTCTTGATAGATGCCATTCTGCAAGCATTTGGTTGTAGCGTCGGCTCGGTTTGGGTAAGTCCTCGATGAGCAACTTTACGGTTAGAAGCCGCCTTGTCTTTGTCACCGCAGCGGTGGCGTTCGTCCTGCTTGCGATTGGCGCGACTGCTTTTATAGGTGTCACCCGGGCGACCGACGCGTTGCAACGCATGTTCGAAGGACGCGCGAGAGATGTGCAGCTCATTTCGACAATCGACGAGCTGGTGGCGGATACGCGCTTCTCCGTCAGTGACGCGATCCTGGACCCATCCGAGCAGAAAATCAGGCTTGTCATAGAAGCCACCTCCAGTCACATACTGCAGGTGGATGCGTTGATGGCGCAATACCTCGCGAATACACCCCCAGGTGATGAGAGCCGGCTTGCCGCCCAATTTTCTGCGAACTGGACCATCCTGCGCGACAAGGGGCTTCGTCCGGCGGTGCAACTGCTTACGGCGAATAATCTCTCCGAAGCTCAGTGGGTCGAAACTCAAACCATTGAACCGACGACCCGGTCCGTCCGTGAACAGGGAACCGCGTTGCGTAAGCTCGAACTGGTGGTCGCCCAGCAGGAGTACGACGACGCACGCACATCCGGTCACGTGGCCCAGGTGGTCGTCGCTGTCTTCGTGGCAGGCGGCCTTGGCGCCGTTGCGCTGCTGTGTGCCGCGATGGCACGAAGCCTGTTCCGGGAGCTTGGCGGCGAGCCCTATGTGGCTGCGGAGGTCGCCAGACGCGTGGCTGACGGAGACCTTTCAGTTCACGTTCCCATCAAGCCGGGCGATGAACGCAGCGTGCTTTTCGCCATGGCTGCAATGCGGGAGCGGCTTGCGTCAATGATTGGAGACATCCGCTCGTCAACCGAAAATATAACCGGGGCGTCAGCCGGCATCGCTGCGGGAAACACTTTGCTAGCGGGTAGAACAGAAGAGCAGGCGGCCGGCATCGAGCAGACCTCTGCGACGATGGAGCAGCTGGCATCCACGGTCAAGGCGAACGCCGGGCGCGCAGAACAGGCTCACGCGCTCGTGCGCGTGGCGTCTGCAAAGGCCGAGGACGGGAATCGCGCAACCAAAGATGCCATGGCGCGGATGAACGAACTGGCGCAACGTTCGGGACGCGTACGCGAGATCACGTCGGTGATTGAAGGCATTTCGTTTCAGACTAACCTGTTGGCCCTGAACGCAGCCGTGGAAGCAGCGCGTGCAGGCTCGCATGGCCGGGGCTTTGCAGTGGTTGCACAGGAAGTTCGTGCGCTCGCAGAACGCAGTTCACACGCTGCGAGGGAAATTGATGGCTTGATCAAGGGCATGACGTCCGAAGTCGACCTGAGCGGCCTCGCGGTCAATCGAGCCGGGACGACCATCGTCGACCTGATTGAAACCGTGACGGGCGTGTCGAAACTGGTCGAATCGATTGCTACGGCTTCCAGCGAGCAGAGCGTTGGCATCAACCAGGTCAACGCGGCGGTCACCACGATGGACCATACAACGCAGAAGAACGCCTCGTTTGCCAAGGACGGCGTGCAGGCCGCGAGTGCCCTCGAAGCTCAGGCGCAATCCCTTCGCGCAGCCGTTCAAGCATTTCAACTCTGACAGGACGTATGATCAAATTTAAGCGATCTCTCGAACGGCACTCACGCTCGGGAAAAGACTCGACCAAAGACGGGAGCAATCTGCTTGGGACTGTGCGAAGGACAGCCCTCTCCGTATTGGCGGTCTTTGTCATTCTCGTCGCCATCGCCGGAAATACCGTTCTTGCGGTTCGCCAGACCGTCGAGCAAAACAGCGCAGTACAGGCGCTGCAGTCGTCCAGCCGGCTGAAGCAGGACCTCGACCAGCTTCAGCAGAAGATGCTGGATGAGCACGGTGAACTCTATACGCTCATCAGCACAAAGTCCTTCTACCGGCGTTCCCCGTACGTATTTCCGCTGCAGGCTTTGTCTGAGCTGACCAATGATGCCCGCCATGCATGCGGGCGAAAGACATCTTGCCTGTCGCAACTCGACGACCTCGACGGGATGGTTCGACTTCTGGGCGGACGCAGTGACGCGTTGTTCAAGCGGGCGACCGAGCATCCCGGGAGCGTGGGACTGGGTGACACGCAATTGAGTGAAATCGATGCCTATTTTTATAGTGTGCTTGAGCACGTCGTCGAGGTCCGGATGCAGGCGGACGCGGCTGTCGATACGACCATCAGCAAATCATCAAGGGACGCGAAATCGGTTTCCACCGCGTCGCTCTTTTGCGGCCTGACTGCGGCCGCAATTCTGCTCGCACTGATTTATCGTAACTCGCGAATTGCACAGCGGCTGCGAGTGGCGCTTCGACAAGCCGACCGTGCACGGGAAAAATATCAGCGTTTCTTCGACGAACATCCTCTGCCGATATGTGTATTCGACGATGCGTCATTGTCCATCGTCGCCGCCAACCGCACGGCACAACGGACATTCGGCTACTCCGAAGCCGAATTGCTTCGCATGTCGTTGCGCGACGTACGGCCTGAAGAGGAGCATCTTCAATTCGAGGAAGCGATGGCGCTGCGCCGGGATGGCGACGACGAGACGACGCGTTCACTCGGCACCTGGCTGCACCGGAGCAAAACGGGGAAGCGTCTGTCGATGGATGTGCACCATCTGAGCCTTGCCGACAAGGGCCATCGCGTGACGCTTTCGGTGATGGTGGACGTCACGCTCAGGATGGACACGCAAGCCGAACTCTTCAAATCGAAGCAGACACTCGAGTACGTTCTCGACCACGTTCCTCAGGGGATCGCGTGGAAGGACGCGAACCATCGCTATGTGGGCGGCAACGAAATCTACGCGCGAGACGCCGGACTCCCGTCGCGGCGCTCGCTAATCGGCCTGAGCGACGACGACCTCAAATGGGGCGATGACCCGGAGGTTGTCAGGGCGGAAGATGGACGGGTCATGGCAGGCGAAATCACGCGCAAGCATCTTGAGCGTGCAGCGATTGCCGCGGACGGGTCGGAAGTCTGGATTTCAGAAACCAAACTGCCGTTGGAGGACCAGAGCGGCGCCGTGATCGGCGTGCTCAGAGCCTACGAAAACATCACCAGCCGCCGCCGCGCGGAGGTCGCATTGCGCCTGCAGAGCCGGGCGCTGGAGGCAAGCATCAACGGCATCATCATCGCGGAGGTACGCGCTGGCCGGCATATCATCATATTCGCCAACGCGGCATTCGAGCGGATCTCCGGATATCAGCAAAGCGATGTTTTGAACGCCGACTGCGAGGACCTCTTTTCCTTGAACGATGAGCCCGAAAAATGGGAGCCCGTCCGACGCGCGTTGACCGCCAATTCGGAAGCCAATATCACGCTGCTGTGCGCGAAGAAAGATAAACAACGATTCTGGAACAACATTCTGGTCGCTCCCGTCCGGGATGAGGATGGGCAGGTGACACACCACATTGGCGTGATGAGCGATGTGTCGACGCTGGTCGAGTACCAGCAACGCCTCGAACACCAGGCACGCTATGACTCATTGACCGAGTTGCCCAATCGAACCCTGCTGGATGAACGGCTTGCGCAAGCGATCGTGAGAGCGTCCGAGTCTGAGGGGCAGGTATCGGTCCTGTTCCTTGACCTCGACCGCTTCAAGGAGGTCAATGATTCATTGGGGCACCGTGTGGGTGATGCCCTTCTAGCCAAGGTTGCCAAACGTCTGCAACGCCTGGTGCGTGCGACCGACCTTGTGGCCCGATACGGCGGTGACGAGTTCATTATTGTCGCCGAGCGTTCGGACGCAGAGCAATTGATACCCATGCTCGACCGGCTGGTTGCCGCCATGTCCGAGCCCTTCAACATGGGGATTCAGGAACTGTATGTAGAGGCAAGTATCGGCGTCAGCACCTATCCTCAGGATGGCGCCGATGCGGATACGTTGATCCGGAACGCTGACGCGGCCATGTATCTCGCCAAATCGCACGGACGTAACGGGTACAAGTTTTACCGCGCGGAGCTGAATGTTGCGGCTGCCGAGCGGCTGCAGCTCTCGACGCGACTGAGGCGTGCGGTCAAGGCGCAGGCACTGCAGCTCGCCTATCAACCGCAGATCGACATGGTGACGGGGCGCATATTCGGTGCAGAGGCGTTGCTTCGCTGGAACGATCCGGAGTTAGGCACCGTTTCACCCGCTGTATTCATTCCTGTTGCGGAAGAGAGTGGGATGATTCAGATCATCGGCGAGTGGGTGCTGCGAACCGCCTGCCAGCAGGCGAGATCGTGGCTCGATCAGGGCCTGCCTCCCATCCGGGTTTCGGTGAACGTTTCGCCGCTACAGTTAGAGCGCTCAGATCTGGTGACAGTCGTGAACGCGGCACTCACCGAAGCGCAGTTGCCTCCAGAGTGCTTCGAGCTAGAGGTCACAGAAGGCGCACTGATGCGCAATGCCGAAGATGTGGCCAGGACGCTGCGGGAATTGCGTAGTCTGGGCGTAAAGATCGCCATTGACGACTTTGGCACCGGCTACTCCAGTCTGAGTTATCTGAAGCGCTTCAGCGTCGACCGTATCAAGATCGACCGGGCGTTTGTTCGGGAGATTGGACGTGATGAGGAGTTCGAAGCGCTAACGCTCGCTGTCATCGGCATTGCCAAGGCGCTAAAATTCGACGTGCTCGCCGAGGGAGTCGAACTCGATGCCCACCGGCATTTCCTGGTGCAACACGGGTGTACCGAGGGTCAGGGCTTTTTGTATAGCCCAGCGATTCCTGGCGATCAGTTCGCCAAAATGCTGGGCGAGGGCGGAAAAATGCAGGACGTTCATTTTGCTGACGCGTGAGCCACCGCCAGGTGAGCGCTGCGGACAGCAAGCGAGCTTTAGTCTCGTCTGATTTATGCCACGCTGTTTGCCTAGACATCCGGCTTCCACGGCCACGCCGGGTAAAGGCCCGTTACGCTCTCGACGCTCTCGCGGCGCCCCGTGTCGCCCGCCTCGTCTTCGCGCTCGATATCCGCGCCGCTCGAGGGCTCATCAAGCGGCGCTGTTTCAGCGTCGCCGACCTGAAGCTCTGCCGTCGCCTGAGCGCTATCCTCGATGATTTCGGCCACCCGTATGCCTCTGCCGAACCAGGGAACCTCGCGCTGGAGAGTCGTAAGATAAGCGTGCCAGCCTGTTGGGTTACCCACAAACAGATGCCTCTGGACGGTGCCGGCCAGCAGGTCGTGATTCAATTCGGCTTCGAGCAGCTCCTGCGGCCATGAACAGAACGCGCTCATCGTGCGTTGCGCAAAGTCCCTCGCGCGCATCCCGACCGACACATGCGTGATCAGGGGAAAAGCCTCCAGCAGTTCATGCTCGGCCACTAACTGATGCACGGTTTGCTCGCCGTCACCGCAGGCCATGACACAACTCGCTGCCTCCAGAACGGCCCCGAGATGAAGCAGCAAGGCGCGCCGCTCGTATGCATCCGTCATCTACTCCTCCCTTTCCTCAATTCTCGTAGGCTCCATTCATTGACTCAACGTCTGAAGGATCCGCGATTTGGTATTGTTCACCATACCCGCCAGCGCAGCAATCCTTCCGATCTAAGGCGACAGCGCTTCATCAATTCGTCACCGTTGCGGGACATGCTGAAACGCGGGAAACCTCTTCAGGAGACACACGTGAGCGATATTCAGGGACAGGCTGTCGTATCTCAACAGGCCCATGTGGCCCTCTGCTTCGGCGTCGCCAGCAAGATGCTCGAATGTGGGGAAAAGCTGGTCAGACTGAACCTCGAAGCGGTCAAAGCCACCTTCTCTGATTGGTATGAAGGTATGCATGATGCTCTTACGAAATCCGATGAAGCAGAGGCTTCAATTCTAAAAAATGCCTTGTCCTTGCCACCAGCGGAGAAAGTGACGACGTACGAGCGTCAGATTGCAGAGATTGCGTCGACCACCCAGACGCAACTGGCGGAGATTGTCGATGCCCACTACCAGCAGAGCAGCCGTCAGGCTCAATGGTTTATCGAGGAAATCGCACAATACGCGCCGGCTCACGCCGAAGCCGCAGTTGCATTGCTGAAGCAGATTTACGAGCTTGCCGACACCGCGCACAACAGCATGCATAACGCCGCGAAGCAGACAGCGAGCATGGCGCAGATCAGCGAACGCGCGGTGGCGGAAACGAAATCGACGATGAATGAATCGGGTGACGAGGTCGTCGAAGAGGTATCGAAAGCGGGCGGACATTGAGTGCATGCGTGTCCTCGCTGCGCTTTGTCCCTATCTGTCACCAATCTGACATCGAGCAGGTCTACGTTCAAAAGGACAACTGGAAGAGCTTCTCAGGAGAAACCCATGAGATTCGTGCTCACCTTGACGTGCGGTCTGGCGGCCGCGCTGGTCTCAGTCGCAGCGCACTCAACCGACATCACCGGCGCCGGCAGCACGTTCGCCGCGCCGATCTACACGAAGTGGGCCGACGCGTACCAGAAGAGTGGTGGCGGCAGGGTGAACTACCAGGGAATCGGCTCCGCGGGCGGCATCAAGCAGATCATCGCAAAGACGGTGGATTTTGCGGGGTCCGATGCTCCGCTCAAGGACGACGAACTGGCGAAGGATGGACTGTTCCAGTTTCCGACGGTCGTCGGCGGCGTGGTGCCCGTCGTCAACCTTCCCGGTATCAAGCCTGGCGATCTGACGCTTTCCGGTGAAGTCCTCGGTGACATTTATCTCGGCAAGATCAAGAAGTGGAATGACCCCGTCATCGTCGCACTGAATACCAAACTCAAGCTTCCGGATACCGCCATTGCTGCGGTTAGGCGTGCGGACGGTTCGGGCACGAGCTTCATCTGGACGCATTACCTGACCCAGGTGAGTCCCGGGTGGAAGACAAAGGTTGGCGAGGGCACCACCGTCAACTGGCCGACGGGGATTGGGGGCAAGGGCAACGATGGCGTGGCCGCCTTCGTTCAACGTTTGCCTGGCGCCATTGGTTACGTCGAATGGGCTTATACCAAGCAAAACCATATGACCTACGCCGCCATGAAAAATGCGTCGGGCGCGGTAGTACAGCCCAGCCCCGAAACATTCAAGGCGGCCGCGGTCGGGGCCGACTGGAAGACGTCGTTTTATCAAATCCTGACCAACGAACCGGGAAAGGATGCATGGCCGGTCGTTGGCGCGACGTTCGTACTGCTACATACGGCACAGGACAAGCCTGACCACGGTAAGGAAACCTTAAAGTTTTTCGATTGGGCATTCAAGAATGGGAGTCAGGCCGCGGACACCCTGGATTACATTTCATTGCCAGATTCGGTCGTCACAGAAATTCGTTCGCAATGGCAGACACGGGTCAAGGACACTGCCGGGAAGCCAGTGGGCAACTAGTCAGGTCTATAGCGGTTTGCGTGGTCGTGGCCGGTTTGCAAAGCGAGCTTGTCAGTCATGTTCTAAAAGCGAACCATTCACCGGGCGGGATGATCAGCAGGTTCGCCTGGCCGAGGCACTGAACAGGCTGGAGAAGGGGGAGCCGGTCGCGACGGTTGCGGATGCGCTCGGGTACGCCAGTCCGAGCGCATTTGAATCGCCGGGAATGGTGTCTGAATTGCCTCTAAAAATGGCGATCCTGCCACTGGTGTAAACGTTTGACAAGACTGATGATGACCACTGTCAAACCACAGCCATACGAGTATCGCCATGCCAATGATCGACGCCCTCATTCCTGAAAACGCGCTGACTCCTGAAGCCGAAACACGCTTGCTCAAGGAGATGACCGACATCCTGATTCGGGCCGAAGGATACGAACCCGATAACGCGAACGCACAGCGCGTATCTTTCCTTTTTCTTCACCGGCCCGCTGCCATCTTTGTAGGGGGCGCTCCGTCACCGTCGCCCCGCTACCGGATCATTCCTTCAGTACCCGAAGGGCAATACACCGACGCTGCACGTGAAGGCCTTGTCCAGCAGATTACCGCTGCAATTGCTCGCGCTGAAGGCGTAACGTTTGAAGAGATAGCGCCACGGGTGTGGGTCTTCCCAACCGAGATTCCCGATGGCCAATGGGGTGCCGCAGGCGGGATCCGCAGGCTTCCCGACATTCACGCCATGATTGCCGGCGAGCAGAATCGCAAGACGGGAGAGGCGCGGCTGGCACGGCGACGTCGCGAGAAAGCACGTGCCATGCTGGTCGGTGCTGCTGACGCTGTCTCCGACCGCGCCTGAAGCCGGTAGCTGCGCGGGACATGCGCCACGCCTCGCTCGCCTCGACTTCGTATCTGAACGTATCTGCGAATTGCGCTGACATGTGCGCATACGAGAGCCGTCCGTCCCGACACATGCCAGATACGTTCATCCGCTCAAATACGTCCATCGAAAGTTGGACCGGTACTGCAACGTTCGTCTGATCGAAATGCCGGTGCCGTACTTGCATATGCAATACCACTAGAGGGCTTCGTGCCCGTCCTTATCAGTCAAGGAGTTTGTAATGAAAGTCGTCAAAGCCGCTGCAGTTCAGATCAGTCCGGTACTCTACAACCGTGAGGCCACCGTCGAAAAGGTGGTGCAGAAGATCCTCGAACTCGGTGAGAAGGGCGTGCAATTCGCGACGTTCCCGGAAACCGTCGTGCCTTACTACCCGTATTTTGCCGCGGTGCAAACGGGCATTCAGCTTCTGTCCGGAATCGAGCATCTCAGACTGCTCGAGCAATCCGTGACGGTACCGTCTCCCGCAACCGACGCGATCGGCGAGGCTGCGCGCAAGGCGGGGATGGTGGTGTCGATCGGCGTCAACGAGCGTGATGGCGGAACGATCTACAACACGCAGTTGCTGTTCGACGCTGACGGCACCCTGATCCAGCGCCGCCGCAAGATCACACCGACGCATTTCGAACGCATGATCTGGGGGCAGGGCGATGGCTCGGGGCTGCGCGCAGTCGACAGCAAGGTCGGTCGCATCGGTCAGCTTGCATGCTTCGAACACAACAACCCGCTGGCCCGCTACGCAATGATTGCCGACGGCGAGCACATTCATTCGGCCATGTACCCGGGTTCCGCTTTCGGTGATGGTTTTGCCCAGCGGATGGAAATCAATATCCGTCAGCACGCCCTGGAGTCTGGCGCCTTCGTCGTGAACGCTACGGCGTGGCTGGACGCGGATCAGCAGGCGCAAATCATGAAGGACACAGGTTGTCCGATTGGCGCGATTTCAGGCGGTTGCTTCACCACCATCGTGACACCCGACGGCATGCTGATTGGCGAGCCTCTGCGTACAGGTGAGGGCGAGGTCATCGCCGACCTCGATTTCACGGCGATCGACCGGCGCAAGATGCTGATGGATTCCGCTGGCCACTACAACCGTCCGGAATTGCTAGGACTTCTGATCGACCGTACACCGACCGCGCATGTCCATGAACGCACCACACATCGCATTACGAACAGCCAACAGGATGCGCATGATCAAGGCGTAACAGTCGCCTGAGCGAGCGGCTGACAGCCAACAAACTCTGCACCAATATGTGCATATACATACACGTGAAAGCACTGAGATGAAATAAGCCGGTGCGGAGCAAACGACGCCGCGCTGGCCGTCTAATCTCAAGCTATCTGAACGCAACCAACAAGGTACTCATATGACTCTGAAATCTACGCATGAAAGCCCGATTCTCGTCACCGGCGCAGCCGGAGATATCGGCTCCATTGGCCGCCATCTGACGGCGATGCTGCTGGCCAAGGGGCACACGGTACGCGCCATGGTGCGTCGCGAGGACGAACGTGCCGAAAGCTTGCGCCAGCTCGGCGCCGAGGTCGTGGTCGGCGACCTGACCGATCTGCAGTCGGTGCACCGTGCCATTGAGGATTGCAAGCGCATTTACTTCGGCATGTCGGTGTCGGCGGCCTACCTGGAAGCCACGGTGAACTTTGCGGCGGTAGCGCGTCATCATGGTGTCGAGGTCATCGTGAACATGTCGCAGATGACGGTAACGGGGATGAGCATCACCGAAACCACCAACAGTCCACAACACAAACTGCATTGGCTCGCGGAACAGGCGTTGTCCTGGTCGGGTCTGCCGGTCGTTACCGTGCGGCCCACTGCGTTCATGGAAGGCTTCTTCCTGCGCCTCGTCGCCAACGGTGTGCGCGAAACCGACGAGCTGGTGCTGCCGTTGGGCAATTCCAGAACCTCGCCCATTGCGGCCATTGATGTAGCCCGCATCGTGGCCGTGATCTTCGATGACCCGGCTTCGCACATCGGCCAGATCTACAACCTGACCGGTCCCGAATCGGCTGATCTGGACCACTACGCATGGGTCTTCTCGCAAGCGCTCGGCCGCACGATCCGTTACCGCAACGTGCCGGTCGAGGCGTGGTCGCAGAAGCTTCGTGAACTGGGCGTGCCGGACTACCTGATTCGCCATCTTGCCGTGTTGGCCGAACTTCACGGAGAAGGCCGCTTCGACCGCGTGACGGACGACGTTTTCAGGCTCACGGGCCAAAATCCCTTGAGCATGGGCGAGTTCGTGAAGGAACACGCCGCCGAATTCACTCGAGGTTGAGCCGCGGTGGCACGGCTATGCGACGCATTTCCATTGAATCGCTGCGTGGACACTTCGGAAGGATTTGGTTAGCATCGCGAATGCTTTGAGAGCAGGAGGGTAGTACACCTCGCGTCGAACGGATTCACGCTTATCCGTGACCGAACGAGGCACTCATGCGCAAGCCGGCACCTTTTTCAGCTTCTATGCGATCGCAGTCGTGTTGGCGCGCTGGTTGCTGGGGCGGTTGGTGATCGCACTTCATCGCGAGGGCATCACGACAGTGTTGCTCATCTCTATCCGACTATCGAGGCGCAGGCCGTCAACGATTCCGCGAGGATGCATCGCCTGGCCGCGCTGACCTGGTTTGTGGTGTCGTACTTCATTGGCACGTTCGGCTTCCCGGCAGTCGGCGGCTGGGTACTCGTCCACCTGGGGCGAGGCACGTTGGTCGCGCTCATCGCCGCATGCGGGATTGCCGCTCTCATGCTCGCCATCGCGCGAGACAGGCAGGGCGGTGTCGCCCTGGAGGCCTAGGCGCAAACCGCGACTTCAGCTTTGCTTGTCGCCGAGACCCAGCAGACCGCGGATCGTCTTTTCCGTCTCTGTGTAGTTCCCTTCGCCGAGATGGGAATAGGCCAGCCGCCCTTGCTGGTCGAACAGATAGAGCGCGGGCCAATACTGATTGCCGTACGCATTCCAGGTTGCATATTGGTTGTCCTGCGCAATCGGATACTCGATGCCGAATCGCTTGATTGCGCTCTGCAGATTTTCGGTTTTGTGCTCGAAAGAATATTCGGGTGTATGCACGCCGACAACCACCAGCCCCTTGTCGTGATATCGCCCATACCAGTCCTTGACGTACGGAATGGTGTGCGCGCAGTTGATGCAATCGAAGGTCCAGAAGTCGACGAGTACCACCTTGCCACGCAACTGCTTCATATCGAGCGGCGGGCTGTTGATCCAGTTGGTGATTCCCGTGAAATCTGGCGCCGGCGCGCCGGTCTGCAAGGAGTTTGAGGCGGACTGGCCGGTTTCGCCTCCGGCGTAGACGACGCCGGCCAGTAAAGCCGCACCGGCGAACGCGCCGATCACGGTGGCAATCTTCAGACGGTCGAACATGACGGTTTCTCCAATCGTTCATCACTTGAGCGATTGGAGCGCCTGAACGTATCTCGGATGTGTCCACCACTGGCGGATATGCAAGCTCATGTGTCTACACGGCGCTCAGGTACATTGAGATACAAAACCGGGTGCTGCGCTGCGCGCTTGCCGACCGCTTAAGGTCACGCTCGCAAGGTCATGGCGCGATGCGCACGATCTGTTACCCAACGCGCACACCAAACGAGGTGTCTATTTCACAAGAAATCCTTGCATGGTCTCCATGACTGCGCCGAGGTCCATGTCGCGCGACGGCCAATGCACCATGTAGAGGTCGACATAGTCGACCCCCAGCTTGATGAGACTGGCGTCCAGTGCGCGGCGAATCGACTCCGGCTTGAGGTTCTCGTGCCATGAATAAAGTACATGCTGCTCATATCACTCGTAATTAAAATCTCGGAATGAAATGAGCATGGGAGTGCGCATGACGTTTGATGGTCGACTGTTTTCGGCATTACCGTACTCGCCGCAGTCGCGGAGAGCGGCAGTTTTGTGCGCGCCGCAGATGCGCTCGGCTTGTCGCCATCGGGCGTCAGCCGCGCTATTTCACGCCTCGAAAAGCGCGTCGGGGTGCGGCTGCTTGACCGTACGACTCGCTCGCAGACACTCACTGACGAAGGGCGGCGTCCGTATGACGCGGTTGGACCTCACCTGAGCGGCATTGAGGAGGCGGCTTCGGCAGCGTCAGGTTCAGCGAACGTGGTGCAGGGAAAGCTTCGCGTGAACGTCGATCCGTTCTTTTCAAGGACGGTGCTGGCGTCGCGCTTGCCGGAATTTCTGGGGCGCCACCCTGACCTTTCGCTCGAACTCATCATGCGCGATGACGTCGGCGACCTCGTCGCCGATGGATTTGACCTTGCGGTGCGCTTTGGGCCACCGCCGATGGGAACCCTGGTTGCACGCAAGCTGCTCGAGACGCGCATCATCACGGTCGCGTCTCCAGGGTATCTGTCTGAGCACGGGACGCCAGGCAATCCGGAGCGGGTGAGGCAACATCACCGGAACATGTTTTATAACCCGGTGACGGCGAGGCCCTTCGAATGGGAATTCCATCGGGCCAAGAAGGTCACGGAGATCCCCGCAGAGGGGCGCTTTCTGGTGTCGGATGTGGAAACCATGCGTTGCGCGCCATCAGGTGAGCCTCCGAAGCGAACGTCGGCAGCGTAAGAGGTAAGGTATGGACGGAAGGGACGAATCACTTAACCGTCCACGAAACGTGCCGCGCCTCAGGCAATGCTGTCGGGCCAGCGCTGCATGACGCTCTTATAGCGCGTGAGAAAGCGCACGGCTTCTTCGCCGTACTGATGATGGTCGCCAAAGAGCGAGCGCTTCCAGCCTCCGAACGAATGCCACGCCGCCGGCACAGGACTCGGCACGTTGATCCCTACCATGCCCACCTGAATCTGCCGGGTGAATGCACGCGCCGCACCACCGTCGGAGGTGAAGAGCGTGACGCAGTTCGCCAGTTCGTGCGAATTCACTAGCGAAATGGCACCCTTGAGATCGGGCACACGGACCACCGACAGAACCGGCCCGAAGATCTCTTCTCGCCAGATGCTCATCTCAGGCGTCACATGGTCGAACAGCGAGCCGCCGAGAAAGAAGCCCGATTCGAGGCCGGGCGCGCGATAGCCGCGGCCATCGACGACGAGCGTGGCCCCTGCGGCGACGCCAGCATCGATATAGCCCGACACTTTGGCGCGATGCGCGGCGGTAACGAGCGGCCCCATGTCCAGATTGGGTTCCATGCCGCCGCCGATCCTGAGCGAGCGCACGCGCGAGGTGAGGCGCTCCACCAGTTCGTCGGCAATGCTCCCAACCGCAACCACGACGGAGGTCGCCATGCAACGCTCGCCGGCTGAGCCATATGCCGAGTTGATGATCGCGTCGACGGCCTGATCCAGATTGGCGTCGGGCGTGACGACCAGATGATTCTTCGCACTCCCCAGGGCCTGCACGCGCTTACCGCGCTTTGCGCTTTCGCCGTAGATGTATTCGGCAGTCTCGCTAGACGAGACGACAGTGAGCGCGGCCACATCGGGATGCTGGATCAGCGCATCCACCGCTTCCTTGTGGCCTTGTACGACGTTGAACACCCCTTTCGGAAAACCGGCTTCCATGAACAGTTCGGCGA
The DNA here is from genome assembly GCF_050436545.1 of Paraburkholderia sp. GAS41. Taxonomy (NCBI): domain Bacteria; kingdom Pseudomonadati; phylum Pseudomonadota; class Betaproteobacteria; order Burkholderiales; family Burkholderiaceae; genus Paraburkholderia; species Paraburkholderia sp. GAS41. The sequence goes on along the minus strand of NZ_JBNDMK010000003.1, from coordinate 274,973 downwards.
GCCGGATCGACGCCGAGGGGGTGCGCGACGAGGGTTTGAGGATGAACGTGTTACCGGTTGCGGCGGCCATCACGCTCATCCACAGCGGGATCATTGCGGGGAAGTTGAACGGCGTGACGCCTGCGACCACGCCAAGCGGTTGACGCAGATTCCAGCTGTCCATGTCGGCGCCGATCTGATCGCTGAAATCGGTCTTGAGCAGATTAGGAATGCCACAGGCGAATTCGACCACCTCGATACCGCGCTGTACTTCGCCCTTCGAATCCGAAAGCAACTTGCCATGATCGCGCGTAATGAGTTCGGCGAGTTCGTCCTGATGTTCCTCGAGCAGTTGCTTGAACCTGAACATCAGGCGGGCGCGTTTGATGGGCGGCGTTTCGCTCCAGGCGGGAAATGCTGCGGTCGCAGCAGCGACAGCGCTGGCGACGTCAGCCTCGTCGGCGAGTGGCACGCGGGCGGAGACGTTGCCTTGCGCGGGATCGAAGACGTCGTCGAATTGCCCGCTTGCGCCGGGCGCGCGTTGACCGTCGATAAAATGACTCAGCTCGCGCACACCTGCGGCGCGTTGATTGACCTGGTTCATACGTTCCTCTAATGAAATAGATTGGCGGCCCACGCTTTTGCGATTGGCGTGCCGACGACCCACACTGCGCCACACGCAGCCGGTGTGACTCCTCAGTGCGATCCAGTCCGTGTAACTGTTGAAAACAGTCTACATTCTATGGTTTTCGCCTGCCGCTTCAGTTGCGATGGTTTCGGGACATTTCCCGTTCGTTTTTGGCCAACAGGTCCGGGCGTTGTCGCGTGCAAAACTGCAGCGTTCGACGTTTAATGCGTGGCGCGTGCTGTCCGTCTCGTCAGACCGGGTGCGCCATCATTTCCGTCAGGCGTGGTTGGGCGATCCTGATCCCCTTCGCTTGCGCCAAAGAGGCTGCCAACTCCAGCAATGGGGCGATCCTGCGCTGTTTTTTCTGGGTGTGATTCTGCGCGATATCGGCGAGTCGATGCTCCAGGAACGGGTTGAGGAGCCGCTCCCGAAGTTGCGCCACATAGGCGAGCGCATCGTCACGTGCTCCCCATGCTTCAAATAGGGGTAGTACTTCGTCACGCCAGACTGTTTCGAGCTGGGCGCGCAAAACCGGATCGTTCATCGCTTGATACACGGTTTCGTCGGCTGCGCGCGCGTCGCGCAACCAGCGCTCGGCGAGGAACGTATGTCCGAGGTTCAGCAGAAACAGCTTCAGGCGCTCGAAGCGTTGCAGATCGTCGGTGAGGATGACTGAAGGATGGACGCACGGCACCTGCAATCGCGGCTGCCGTTCGATCGCCCACAAAGCGTAGGGCTCGGCGACGGCTCCCACGGGCATGATCGATTCTGAAACGATGCGGTCGACCAGCGAATTGGCCCACACGCAATGCACGGCGAGATAGTGAATGAAGTCGCCGGGTAGGCCCCATTGAGACGCGAGGTTCACGACGATCCCACGTAGCACCTCGCCATTTCTGGCCACGAGTTCGCAAGGAAACAGCGAGAGCGGAGCCTCGGGCTGACGTCGCCAGCGTGCATGCAACAGCGCGACCAGTCTGGCGGGGAAACTTTGCGGTACGTGAGCGGGGTCGACGAAATCATGGGCATTGTCCCGTTCATCGAGCTGGTAGCCACTGTCACCGGTGTTAGAAACTACGATCTGCACCGGACCGGAGATGGCCTCGCGCACGCGGGCCCAATCGTCGCGGATGTGCGCGGTCTGGCGGATCGCGTGACCGGTCAGCGTCTCATCGACGACGTGTCCTGCCTGAAGTCCCCGTATGCGCACCGGGTAGCCGCGGCCGTTCGCAAGCGCGGCGATGCGCACCACACTGGCGGCATTTTCGGTGGTTTGAACGACCGCAATGCCGCCGATCGCCGCGTCTGATTCGTGCGAATCGAGTGCCTGCGACACGAAGAAATCGACATGCGCCTGCAGGAAGCGGCTCGTGCCAAACTGCAGAATGGGTTGCTGCAGCGGCGCGGCGAGGGCGTCGCGGCCGTCATGCAAAGTTCGCATGTCTAACATTCTACGATCGCTTTTACGACACCAGCGGCTGGATCGAGCAGTGTTGCAAATTGAGCGGGAACATCAGAGAGCGCTAGCCGATGCGTATTGAGCGCACGATCCGGAATCTGGCCGGCTCGCATTGCCTTGACGACCGTCTCAAAGTCTTCAGCGGTTGCGTTGCGGCTGCCGAGCAGGGTGGCTTCGCGCTTGTGGAACTCGGGGTCGGAGAAGCTGATGGTGTCGGCTACGATTGACACCAGCACGTAGCGCCCGCCATGCGCAATGTACTGGAAACCTCGCTCCATCGCCTTGGGGTTGCCCGTTGCGTCGAACACGACATCGAAGAAATCGCCGTCCGTGAGCGCAGACAGCTGTGCCGTATCGTCCTCGCCGACCTGAACGGTTGCCGCAACGCCCAGTTCCTTCGCGCAGAAGGCGAGCCGCTCTGCGCGCGTGTCCAGGGCAGTAACCGTTGCGCCCCGCAGCCTGGAAAACGTCAGGACGGCCATCCCAATCGGACCGGCGCCCACTACGAGCACCCGTTCTCCCTGCTTTACGTCGCCACGCCGGACTGCGTGCGCGCCGATCGCAAGGAATTCGACCATGGCCGCCTGGTCGAGGGTAATCCCTTCGGCTTTGTGAACGAATTGCGCGGGGACACTCAGGTACTCGGTGAATGCGCCGTCACGATGAACGCCTAACACCTGGATATTCACGCAGCAGTTGGTCTTGCCGCGCCGGCATGCAATGCATTGGCCGCACGAGAGGTAGGGCATGACGTAGACCGGGTCGCCGGGCATCAAGCCGCTGTTCGCGGGGGCTTGTTCGACGACGCCGGACAGTTCGTGGCCCATCACGCGCGGATAGCTCAGATACGGCTGATTCCCCGTAAAAATATGCAGATCCGTTCCGCACACGCCGACACGTTTGACGCGCAACAGCACGTCGCTTTCACCGCCTTCGGGTTTGATCCGTTCCTGTGCGCGCAGCTCGCCTGGCGTCTCGCATATCACCGTCAGCATGGCAATCCCTGTTTGGTCGCCGCTCTGGACGGCGCGAGAGTAGTATGAGTATTCCTTGCAGCGGGTCTTCGCGTAGGCGTGTATCGGAGCACGAGGACCCGCCAGAATGATTCAATCAATACAGCACGTTTTTCGCCTCGGGCTTATCGATGTTCTCCTTGTTCACCATCACCACGCCCGTGTCGAGGTCTTTAGGAACGGGTTTCTTTTCGATCAGGCTGACCACGGTTTTTACGCCGAGCTCGCCCATCTGGTAGGAGCCCTGAACGGCGGTGGCAGTGAGGGTGCCGTCCTTGATGAAACCTTGCAGGTCCTGGTTACCGTCGAACCCGATCGCCACCACCTTACCCGCTTTGCCCGATTGTTCGAGTGCACGGCCCATGCCTACGGCAGTCGGCTCATTCGCACCGAAGATGCCCTTGAGGTCGGGATTGGCGGTGAGGGTGTCGGTGGTCTGGTTCAACGCGGTCGCCATCTGCGAGTTCGAATAGAACGGACCGACTACCTGCAATTGCGAGTGCGCCTTCAGATAGTCGCGGAACCCGCCGACCCGGCCGATCTCCGAACCCGCACCGGCGACGTACGACATGATGGCGATTTTTCCGGTCGGCCCGACGCGATCGATCAGCGCCTTGGCGCATAGCTCGCCGGCCTTCTTGTTATCGGTGGACAGGAAGGATTGATAGTACTGCTTGCCGGAATCGGAGAGCGCGGAATCGATAATGACAACCGGAATATGGGCCTCCCATGCCTTCTTGACGGCAGGCACGAGCGCATCCGGATCGGACGGCGCGAGCACGATGCCGGCCACCTTTCGGTTCACCGCGTTTTCGACCATGTTGACTTCATCGGCAATCGCCGTTTCGGCGGCGGGCCCCTGAAACGTCATCGTATAGCCCTGAAGCTGGCCCATCGCGGCGTTCGCGCCCTTCTGTACGTTCTGCCAATAATTCGAACTCGAGGTCTTGACGATGACGGCGATTTCGCCGCCGGCTGCGTTGGCGAGTCCGGTTGCCAGCATCAGGGTGGCGGCCACCAGGCCCATTTGGAAAGTGCGCATGTCTCTACTCCTGTGAGGATTGGTCGTCGTACGTGGACTTCTCGGCGCTGCAGACCATACCGGTCCGAGGCGCCGATGGATTTCACCGGCGATTGCGAAGCTGGTCGATCCAGACCGTGCCTAGAATCACCAGGCCGATGATGATTTGCTGAATGAAGCTGGACACTCCATTCATATTCAAGCCATTGCGCAGAATGCCGATCACGAAAGCGCCGATGGCCGTGCCGGAGATCGTGCCGACGCCGCCCATCAGCGAGGTGCCGCCAATGACGGCGCTGGCAATGGCGTCGAGTTCGTACATCACGCCTTCATTGGGCTGCGCGGTGAGCAGGCGTGACATCAGCACGCAGCCGGTGACACCGGCAAGCGCACCGGACAGCACGTAGGTGAACATCGTCACGCGCGCCACGTTGACGCCCGAGAGCCGGGCCGCCTCAGCGTTCGAGCCGACTGCGTAGATATGGCGGCCAAGCGTCGTGCGGCTCAACATGATCGACACCGCAACGGCTATGACGATCATCAGCAGGACGGGGTAGGGGATGCCGGGAAACGTCACGTCCGGAAAGCCATCGGCACCGATCGTCTCGATCCTGAAGAGCGAACCGTTGCCAAGGATGCCGAAGGATTCACCGAGTCCCGACACGGGCCGCGCGCCCGTGATCTGCAGTGCCAGGCCGCGCGCCACCAGCATCATGCCGAGCGTGGCGATAAACGGCGGCAGACGCATACGCGTCACGCACAGCCCGTTCACCGCGCCGCACAACGCGCCGACGACAATGCCAAGCAGCATTCCGACAGTAACCGGCATACCGGCTCTCACTGCGAGCGCTGCCACAACGCCGGAGAGCGCGAGCACTGAGCCGACCGAAAGGTCGATGCCGCCGGTGATGATCACGCAGGTCGCGGCGACGCCAAGGTAGGCAATCGAGGTCACCTGCAAGGCGACCGTCATCGCGTTGTCGACGGTGTGGAAAGCCTCGCTCGTGGAGGAGAACACGAGGATCATCACAATCAGGCTGGCGAACGCGGCAAACTTCTGGATCAGATCCTTGCGCCGTTCGTTCGCGAGGGCTGGGCTCGGGCGAGTGACCGTGCTCATTGCGAGTCTCCTGATGCGTGCGCGGAGAGCATGCGGCCGGAGGCGTAGTGCATGATTTCTTCCTGGCTGGTTTGACGGGTTTCGAGGATAGTCACCAGTTCACCCTCATGAAAAACGGCCACGCGATCCGTCATGCCGAGGATCTCGGGCAGTTCCGAACTGATCATGACAACGCCGATGCCCTGCGCCGCAAGCTTGTCGAGCAATTCGTAGATGGCGAATTTGGCGCCGACGTCGATGCCGCGCGTGGGCTCGTCGAAGAACAGCACGCGCGAGTCGCGGAACAGCCACTTGCTGATGACGACCTTCTGCTGGTTGCCGCCGGAGAGGTTGCGGGCGATCTGCCTGACGCCTGGCGTGCGGATGCCTAGCGCGTCGATATAACGCTGTGCGACGGCGGCTTCCGCTGCGAAGCGGATGAAGCCGAAGCGGTTCGATACCGCATCCATGTGAGCCAGCGTGATATTGCTGGCCACAGGCATGTTGACCGCAAGACCGTTGGCCTTGCGGTCTTCCGAGAGATACGCAATGCCGTGCCGGATTGCGTCGATCGGCGAGTGGATGGCGAGAATCTCATTGCCTAGCTTGACCGTGCCGTTATCGGGCAGATCCGCACCGAAGATAGCGCGCGCGACTTCAGTGCGGCCCGCGCCCATGAGGCCGGCGAATCCAAGGATCTCGCCGCGTCGCAACTCGAAGCTGACGGGGCCGAAGACATTCGTGCGCGTGAGCCGGTCGACAGACAGCAGGACCTCTTCAATCGGCACGGAGGTGCGCGGCGGAAATTTGTCCTCCAGCGACCGACCCACCATGCGCGCCACCACCTTGTCGATGGTGGTCTCGCGAAATACGTCGGTCGAGACATAGCGTCCGTCGCGCATGACGGTGACGCGGTCGACGATCTCGGTCATTTCATCGAGGCGGTGGGAGATATAAATGATGCCGACGCCGGCGCGCTTCAGTTCGTGGATGATCCTGAAAAGCTGGCCGGTTTCCGCCTCCGTGAGCGACGAAGTCGGCTCGTCCATGATCAGCACTTCCGCTTCCAGTGAGAGCGCCTTGGCAATTTCCACCATTTGCCGTTGCGCGACGGAAAGTGTGCGCACCAGGGTCGTGGGCGCGATGTCCACACCAAGCCGGTCGAGGCAGCGCTGTGCATCCGTGCGCAGTCGCGCCCGGTCCACGAAGATTCCGCGCCGCGGTTCGCGGGCAAGAAATATGTTCTCGGCCACCGACAGGTGAGGGACCAGGTTCAGTTCCTGGTGAACGATGGCAATGCCCACAGCCTGTGCTTCGAGAGACGACGCGAAGCGGCATTCCTTGCCCTTGTAGAGGAGCGAGCCTTCGTCGGGCGGGTACTGGCCGCTGATGATCTTCATCAGTGTCGATTTGCCGGCACCGTTCTCGCCGCAGACGGCGTGGACCTCGCCACGCTTCAGGTCGAAGCTGACGCTGTCGAGCGCCACTACGCCGGGAAAGCGCTTGGTCACGTTGGTGAGGCGCAGCAATTCGGCGTTCTCGTCGCGCTGCGCGGCGCCGCGCGGAGCGTCGACGGTGGACGTTTTTGCGGGCCAAGGCGCTGACGCATGGGAAGACGCAAGGCGCTCGCCCGCTGCAACTTCCAGTTCCACACGACCAGAATGACCGGCGTCCGGGCAAGCCGACAAACAGCGGCGCGGCGCGGGCTGGCTTGAGAATTCCAGCAAGTCTGTCTCCCATTCGTGACTTCGCACGGTGGCAAGTCCGTCGTTCTGCTCCTCGCGTTTCCAGCCCGTAACTGACGTGTCGGCGAACGCTCGGGGGGTTGACTCAGGATAGGTACACCGCTCTAATTGGTCAAGCCACTTTACACAATTCATCGTGCAAACGGATCGTGTTGGTTGATGGAAGGGGTTGCCGGAAATAAAAATTGCGGCGCAATCGACCGTGGGATATAGAAGATTGGCGGCGGCACGCCAGCGTCGGCTATACTTTCTGAAAGGCCCTTGCTGGGTAAATTGGCCCAACCAATTTAGTCGGGCGAATCATTCTGGCGCTCGGTAGGGCATCCGCTTGCGGGGAGGACATTTGACAAGCACGCAACTCAAGCAGGTTGAGACCAAGCGTCTCTATCAGCACATCGCCGATCAGATCCGTGCACTGATTCAGTCGGGCGGCTTTGCGCCGGGCACGCGTCTGCCGCCTGAGCGCGATCTGGCGCAACAGCTTGGCGTGTCGCGGCCGTCGTTACGCGAAGCGTTGATTGCGCTGGAGATCGCCGGCTCCGTTGAGATTCGCCAAGGCTCCGGGGTCTATGTATGCCGACTGCCGGAACGCTCACCGAAAGCCATCAGCGGATTGGGAGAAAGCCCGTCTGAGTTGATGCAGGCGCGGGCAGTCCTCGAGGGATCAGTGATTGTGCTGGCCGCAGCGCTGATTACCCCCGAACGATTGGCTCGCTTGCGCGAAACGCTCGATGCGATGCGTGCGCAGGTCGAGGCAGGCCATTCTCCGCTCGATCACGATCGTGCATTTCACGTCCGTATCGCCGAGATGAGCGGCAACCTTGTGCTGGTGCGGATGGTGACCGAGCTATTCGATGAGCGGCATAGCCCAATTTCGACGCGTCTTAGCGGCCATGCAGAGTCAAGTCAGACCTGGGCGGCCGCGCTTGCGGAGCACGAGGCGATTTATCGTGCGCTCGAAGAGCACGACCCGCTTGCCGCCCAGTCGGCGATGCGTACTCATTTGAAAGCATCGGAGATACGCTGGATTGAGACGGGGTGATGTCGTCGCGCTGGTTCGAGCTTCCGGTGGCGGTTGTACGCTGCCGAACGTTCCGGCCATTGAAGGCGTCTGGCCGTCGGGCGGGGAGTTCACTTAGAGAGAGTTTCGTGAATATCGCTGCGCTGCCTCCCATTCAGCATTGGCCGCCTATACTTTTCAGAAGCGTCTCGTGCGAGCCAATTCGGTCCCGCATTTCGTTTGAGGAACACATCGCTACCCGCAAGTAGATTGATTGCCGGGAGTTTCCTGAGCGAACTGAGATGATCACCGCACCACATGAGTCTGCCCACGGGCTGGTCAACGCCTGAGCTTACCGTTGTAAGGTGAGGAGGGCGTGGGGCGGGGATCGAGAGTGAGGGGCATTGTGCATATTCCACGTCCATGACCACAGGCTCGGATCTCGATCTGGTTGTCGTAGGCGGTGGCATCTGTCTGAAATACGCCAAAGACGCTGGGCTCAAGACCGTGTTGCTGGAGCGTCGTGAGCGTATCGGCGGCCTGTGGCGCGATCTTCCTGCGTGGCAGTACATTCAGTTTCGCAAGGAAGACTAACTATGCTTTTGCATCTCTGGATGCAAGCCAAACTCAGCGGGCAAATGCAACGTTAGCGTCACGTATCGACTTACCGGACCTGATGGAACCGTTCAGGACGTCGGTTCGTACAACCTATGGCAACGCGCCGCGCCAAAACCAGGCATTGTGCAGTTAGGAGACGCACGCCTGACGGTAGGTCTTGCCAACAACGATCCCGTCGGGAAATACGTGGTATCTGCGACGATAACAGGCCATAACTCAGGCTCGTCGATCACTGTCTCCCTTACGGTCACAGATTGAACTGACAGTCCCGTATTGACCGGACATGGTAGCTCACCAATCAGGCAGATCTCCAATCGCGGCGTCTTCGGATGCCACGTTGTCAACAATCTGGAGGTTCAGGTCGTGCGTCCGAACATGGCCGACGGAAGTCAATTTGAACGCCGAACCGATTACACTTCGCTCGTGACTGGCCGGCAAGGAATTCGATAACGACGGATTTGTACTTTGGCGTCATGCGGCTTTCTACGATTACGCCGCCTAACGATTCGGCGATACGCCGGCTGGGGCGGTTCTCTTCGGCAACCGGATAGCTAGCCTCGAAAAAATAACATCAACGCTCGGTAAGCCAGTAAAGAAGCCGCCGTTCGCGCCGCCTGGTCAGCAATCGTTGATATACGTTCTCGACGACGCGGCGTACGTTCGATTCGACGTTAGCGATGACGGCGTTCAAACGATATTCGTTATTCGATGACGCAGTTGCGAAGCGCCGGATTGTTGACGAGTTTGGCTCTTGCGCCCAGCGCCCCTACGCGACCGAACGCAACCTCGAGCGATGCCCATATGCAACGCGTACCTCAAGCACTTCAAGCGACGACCCGCGCCCCCTTGCAGCGTCACAATCTACGTAGTCTGCTTCGATTCAGGCACCGTGGATGAGTCGAACGCATGGGGATACTCGTGACGAAACCAGTCCTTCACCTGATCGTGATTAAGCGCAAAGAATTCGCGCGAGCGCGGAATCAGGACAAACCCAAAAGCGAGCAGACAAGTAGCGAGGCCGAAGCATGTATAGACCTCGCTCACCGCCCAATGCGTGAGCGCCGCGCCTGCGATCATCGGTCCAAGAATGCCCGCGATCTGCGTGGTCATCATGCTGGCAGCGAGAATGCGCACGCGGAAATTCTGCGGGATGGCCAATGAGCGGTGCGTCGCTCCAACGAGTCCCATCGATGCATTGGCGAATCCCACACACGTGAGCGCCAAAACGAGAACGATGGGCGAATGGGCCCAGCCCGAAGCAGCCAGTGCCAGCCCTTCGCACATAGCGGCCCCCACCCGGACGTTGAATCGACCGAAGCGATTGACGAGTGCATCGGAACCACGAAAGCTTCCGAGTAGTAACCCCAGAGATAAGGCCGTTTCGCAAACACCTAGCCAAAAACCCGACAGCCCGAGCGATTGAACTTTGATGGGGATCAGCATGCCGACCGCGGGGCCCTGAAATATCCAAACGAGGAAGTTGACAAGCGTCCAGCCGCGCTCCAACGGCACGATCCATTTAGCATGCAGTCCGGCGCGCAGGTCTTTCCACCAACCGGCTAATCCGCGCCGGTGTCCGCGATGTTGAGTGTGTGACGGCAGCCGCAAAGTCACGTAAGCAGCAATGCCGAGCAGAATGCCATTGATCCAGAAGGTCGCGGCAATCCCACCCAAGGCCAATGTCGCGCCAGCCAATGCTGGACCTAAGGCGCGGCCAACCGCTTGCGTCGACTTCCGTAAACGAAGCGCTTCGGCCAAACGATTCGCCGGAAGAAGCTCGGTCGAAATGGTGGAGCTGGCTGGATCAACGAAAGCTTTCGCTATGACGGTGACCATGCCTATGCAGATGATGAACGTCAGTCGGTAGTCGGACCGCGAAGCGAGCGAGGCGAGGGTGAAGGCGACGAGCATCAAGGTGCATAGACCCCATGCAATCTGTGGTCGCTTTGCGTAGCGATCCCCGAGTGGCGAAAGCAGCGGCATTGCGAAAATCGTGGTGATGGCGATGCTGACGCTGTAGATCGCCAGGTCATGCGCGCCGCCCCGATGAACGATCCACCAGGGGAGCGTGATATAGCCAACCATTTCCGCCAGGATCCGGGTCAGATCGCTGAGAAGCAAACTGGCAAGCGGGACGCCGATTGAGTTTGTGCGAGCTTTGATTTCCCGAAACACCGTCTTCCCCCGTTGAGTTCGCTGATGCTACAGCTATCCAACGTTTTTCTCGCCTTTTAGATGCATGTCGCCGGAGGCCGACGTTTTCCAGGTCAAATGATCGACGATCTGTGCGAGGACGACGACACGGGCGACTCGAAGGCTGATCATCCGGCAATGATCAGCTTGGGGCGATGCTCTTCGGCAAGCATCACCCACCAACCCCACACCTCAAAACGCCTGCCCCGTCGCCCGGAGAATAATCTCACTGATATCCACGTTCCGAGGCTGCTCAAGTATCCACATCACCGTGCGTGCGACGTCATCTGGTTCCATCATCGCATCGGGCCGTTCCGCCCATAACGGCGTATCCACATGGCCGGGAGAGATATTGGACACCCGCACGCCTGTTCCGACCACCTGTTGCCGCAGACTCTCCGCAAGGCCCGTGACCGCCCATTTCGTTGCGGTGTAGAGGTTGCCTGGATAAACCTTGCGGCCCGCAGTGCTGCCAGTGAACAGAAAGTGTCCACGAACAGCAGTAAGGGCAGGGAGCGTTGCCTTGATGAGGAGCGCGGCACCGAGGACGTTCGTCAATAGCATCTCGCGCCATTTTTCAGGGTCACCGCTGCCGAGATCTCCGCGGGCCGAGAAACCCGCATTGGCAAAAGCCACATCCAGGCCGCCAAAGCGCTCGATGCAGCCGCGTACTGCACGATCGGTTTCGTCCCACGATGAGGCGTCCACGATGCGGCCGTCGACTTGGTCCTGCTGTGTGGTGTCAAACGAGTCGAGCAAAGCCCGAAGTCGTTCCTGACTTCGCCCTGTCACGAAGACACGATGCCCTGCTGCCACCGCGTGCCGGGCAGTCGCGGCGCCAATGCCACTGGTACCGCCGGTAATAAAAATAGTTTTTGACACTTTGATCAAGGCTCTCCAGTCTGAGTGTCGTTCGAAGGAACATAGCGGAGCGTTTCGAAGATCAACAGCCCGCGCCTGTTCACGAGAGAACGAACGTCGGGATTGTGTCATTCGTTGTGGATAGGCAAGAGTCGATCTTTTTTGATGTTGGGTATGAGCCGGATTCAATATCGGGTTTGCACCAGGCGGCGCAGAGGATGGATGAAGGGCTAACGCGGTATCGTCACTGGACGGAAGGGGTCAGAACGCAGTCCCCACAAGGCTCCAGCCGCCGGGTTCACAATAAAGACGCGAAACCAGCAGGTTTTCAGGCGTCACGTTACCCTTCGCAAGTCGTCGCCAATCGAAAACGACGCGATTTACCGGGATAATTTGCGTCGCAAAACGCCCGCGGCTCAGAAAACCGACCGCCCAGCACGTCCGGTCGGCTATCATGCCAATCCTCTCTGAAGTAGCTCCTTATGATTTCCGTCCGTAATCTCACGCTGCGCCGTGGCGTCAATGTCGTACTCGACAGCACCTCCATCACCTTCACTCCCGGCGAAAAGATTGGCCTTGTCGGCCGCAATGGCGCCGGCAAGTCGTCTTTCTTCGGCCTTCTCAACGGCACGCTGCACGAAGATGGCGGTGAGTTCTCGATTCCCGCTGCGTGGAAAATGGGGCAGGTTGCGCAGGAGATGCCGGAGACCGAGCAGAGCGCGACCAATTTCGTCGTCGAGGGTGACACCGTGCTGCTGGCCGCGCAGGCCGAGGTAGCCGCCGCTGAGGCCAGTGACGACGGCATGCGCATGGCGCACGCCTACATGGACCTGCACGACGCTGGTGCACACGATGCCCCCGCACGCGCTCAGGCGCTGATCCTGGGCCTTGGCTTCAGCGATGGGGAGCTTAGCCAGCCGGTCAACAGTTTCTCCGGCGGCTGGCGCATGCGGCTGCAACTGGCGCGCGCGCTGATGTGCCCGTCCGACCTGCTGCTGCTCGACGAGCCGACCAATCACCTGGACCTCGACGCACTGGTCTGGCTGGAAGCCTGGCTCAAGCGCTATCAGGGCACCCTGGTCGTGATCAGCCACGATCGCGAATTCCTCGACGCGGTGACGCAGGTGACGGTGCACGTCGACCACGCCAAGCTCGTGCGTTACGGCGGCAACTACAGCAAGTTCGAAGAGATGCGCGCTGAGCAACTCGTTTTGCAGCAGGCCGCAATGGCCAAGCAGGCGGACAAGATCGCTCACCTGCAGAAATTCATCGACCGGTTCAAGGCCAAGGCCTCGAAGGCCAAGCAGGCACAGAGCCGGGTCAAGGCGCTCGAACGCATGGAGAAGATCGCCCCCGTGCTTGCCGACGCCGAGTTCACCTTCGAGTTCAAGGAGCCGCTCAACGTTCCGAACCCGTTGTTGTCGATGCTGGATGCGAGTTTCGGCTATCCGGCGCCGGCCGACGCACTGCCGGGCACGCCGCCCACGGTCATCGTGCGGGGCATCAACCGCTCCGTGCTGGCCGGGCAGCGCATCGGCATCCTCGGTGCCAACGGCCAGGGCAAGTCCACGCTGGTGAAGACGGTGGCGCATGCCCTGGCGCCGATTGCCGGCGAAATCAGCGAAGGCAAGGGCCTGAACATCGGCTACTTCGCCCAGCAGGAACTCGACGTGCTGCGTCCGCACGACACGCCGATGGAACACATGATCCGCCTCGCCAAGGACACGCCGCCGCACATGCGCGCGCCCGGCCAGAGCGGCACTGAGCAATCGCTTCGCACTTTCCTCGGCACCTTCAACTTCAGCGGCGACATGGTCCATCAGGCGGTCAGCACGATGAGCGGCGGCGAAAAGGCGCGGCTCGTGTTGTGCATGATCGTGTGGCAGCGTCCGAACCTGCTGCTGCTCGACGAGCCGACCAACCACCTCGACCTGGCCACTCGCGAAGCGCTAGCCATGGCGCTCAACGAATTCGAAGGCACGGTGATGCTGGTCAGTCACGACCGGGCCCTGTTGCGCGCCGTCTGCGATGAGTTCTGGCTGGTCACCAAGGGCGGCGTCGAACCCTTCGACGGCGATCTGGACGATTACCAGCAGTTCCTGCGCGACGAGGCCCGTAACCTGCGCGAGCAGGCGGCCGCGGAGCAGAAGGTTAGCGGCTGAGATACCGTCAGGCGTTCTGTTTCTGGCGTTTCCGTGACGGAATGGTCATCGCGGCGACTCCAGCGACGACGCATCCTAGTCCCAGCCAGGCTGACGTCGACATCGATTCGCCGAGAAACACGATGCTTATCGCGACGCCAATGGGAACCCGCAGATAGGCTTGCGCCGTGGTACCAACCGACCCGAGCGTCTGTACAAGCCGAAAGTAAATCACGAACGCTAGCGCGGTCGAAAAGACCGCCAGCGCCGTAAGCGCCATGAGCGACTGCCACGAAGGATGGATAGTCCAGGGGCGGTCGACTACCAGACTGACAGGCACGAGCAGGATCACGCCGACCACGAGCGACCCGGCAGCAGGCGCAATGGGCGGGAGTCCTTTGAAGGACCGTCCGTAGATAGCCGCGGTTGCATAGCAAACCGTCGCCATGACGATCGCCAATGGTGGAACCAGTTGCCGCCCAAGCCCCTGGAATGCGCTGACACCCACCACCAGACATATCCCGGCAAGCCCCGCGATGACACCGAACAATTTGCGTGGGGTGATTTGCTCATGGCGTGTGCTTGAATATGAAGCCCGATGGCGGGGATGTCGATAGGGGCGGCAACGTTTCCGTTGGACAGGAAATCTGTTCGCATGGCGTTTCTCCTTGAATCGGATTGCGGGGGCAGGGCACAACCCAATGCATTTCTCATAGGGCGACGATGTGCCGGCAGGCTGTCCCGAAGGTCTGCACTTCGGTTACCTAAATAGTGTCGCCGGTCACTTAGTCCGGAATTACGGCGAGACTAGCGTCGCTCCTGCCTCCGTCGAACAGGCGCTGCATGACATGCTGCTGTACAGCCGGGTATGGCCGCATTCTTAGAGGTGTTAAGCATCGCCTGCATGTCGCCTGGCTGTGTCCTTCCTTCAATAGAGTAAATGCGCGAAGTATCGTATTGACAGGTTGGCCAGTTCGCCAACGATCACGACGACGAGCAGTCCGACAATCCAGCGACGTGCCTGATCGGAGATGGCCAGTCGTGCACCCAGCAAACCGCCGGCGACGCTGCCGAGCGCCATGACGCCGCCGGTTGTCCAGTCGACGCTCTCATGTCCAGCAAAGATCGCCACTGCAGTGGCAGTAGCGGTCGCGACATTTCTGAGGGCGTTCGCTTCGGGCAGCGCAAAGTCCGCCACCAGGACGAGAACGAGCAACATGTACGTGCCAGCATCGAGCACGATGAAGCCTGTCCAGACACCCACACAGAAAAGCAGAAGCATCACCTTCCAGTCGACCTTCGCGTCGCCCTTGGCGGCCGAGTTCAACAATTTCTTGAGGTTGGTGAGGATGAGAACGAGCGCGACGGTCACGGCAGCCACGATCACGATCCGAAGATCGTGGCCAGGAATCCGTTCGCTTAGCAGCGCCCCCGCTGCCGCACCGAGTGTGATCGGGCCAGCGGTCTCCAGCGTGCGCTTCCATGGAATCGCCCCGCGCCGCGCAAGTCCGACCGTGGCAGCCACGGCGCCTGCGAGAACAGGCAAGCGGTTGGTTGCATTTGATCCGGCACTTTTAAGCGCAAGCGGCATCCAGGTTGAGGTTTCCAGCGGCTGAACATCGCAAAACGTATCGCGGCGCTGCTATTCAGCGTCGACCTAAAAAAATGGCCGCCTGTGATCGCCAAATCAACGAAATGAGGCCATTTAAAAGGCCTTTTCGCGACGAAACCGCACGCACCTCACCGATAGAATTTTGTTGCGCACCTCACGGATCCGATACCTGTCGGATCTCTTTCTCACATCGGATTTCCGGTTACTTCAGCATGACACGGCTTTCACGGCACTACGTCCCAGAACAACCGCAGCACGTTATGTTGCAGGGGCTCACAGGGCCCGCATTCCTGGATGAAGGAGACTATCTGTACTTCCTCGGCTGCCTGGCAGACGCAGCGCGCGTCGCCGATCTGGCAGTCCACGCATGGGTACTGATGCCGGACTCGATACAGTTTCTCGTTACCCCTTCATATGAGTCGAGCGTGGCCATGGCGATGCAGGCGGTCGGCCGTCGCTACGTCGAGACTTTCAACCGCCGGCATGGACGCCGCGGTTCCGTGTGGCGGGGCGGCTACTGCGCAACCGTGATCGAGCCGGATAGGTATTTCCTGTTCGCGAGTCAGGTCATTGATCACGCGCCGGTGCGCAATCGCCTTGTCGCCGAGCCGGGAAGCTACCCGTGGTCGAGTTTCACGCATCACGTCGGGCTGCGCGTCGACAGGTTCATCAAGGACCATCCGCTCTACCGGACGCTCGGCAATACGCCCGTCGAGCGCCATCAGGCCTACCGCGATCTGGGTGCGCAGCCGCTTGACGAACTCGAGGTCAATAACCTGATGCAGTCGACGCTCAAGGGCTGGGTGCTCGGCAGCGCCCAGTATTGCGAATGGGCGGCACAGACAGCGACCCGGCGTTGCATGCCGCTGTTGTTGCGCGATCGGCCGCCCAAGGTTTGCACGACACGAAGCCTCGCACACGTGGACTAATGAAGCAGGAAACAAGTGAGGAAACCTTGCTTGTTTGCTTAGTTCGGTATGCGACGTCAGGCCGAAAGCATTTAAATTAAGTGTTTTCTGCACTACGATTGCCTCTGCACGTCCGGTAAGTTGAATACATCGCGACCGGACGGTACGTGAGATATCACACAGGAGACATCGGATGAGCGAACAATATGGGTCGTTTTGCCCGTGCTGCGGCAGTGCGGAGCATCGGGCGATGAGTCGCCGTACGTTCATGAGCCTTGTCGCCGGCAGTGCCGCTGGACTCGTGATGCCATCCGCTTTCGCCGACGCAGAACCGGTGCCGTCGATTGCTTACGACTCGATTGCCGATCCCGTTCGCTTACCTAAAGACATTTATTTCGGCGAATGCTCCGGTGTCGCACTCAACTCGCAAGGGCACATCTTCGTGCTGTCACGCGGCAACTCGAACGGGCCGGCTTACGGCGCGGCGGCGGCGCAGCTTCTGGAGTTCGCCCCTGACGGACGCTTCATCCGCGAGATAGGACACAACCTGTATGCGTGGTCGTTCGCGCATACCGTCAAGGTAGACCGTCAGGACAACATATGGGTGACGGACAAAGGCTCCGACATGGTGATCAAGTTCACACCCGATGGACGCGTCAACATGGTGTTCGGTCGCAAGCAGGAAGCCGCCGACGAAGAGACCGGTCCGCTCAAGCACCCGAACCCGCCGCTGCCCGCCGAGCCTGGCCGCTTCCGTCAGGTGACGGACGTCGCGTGGGACGTGGCGGGCAACACGTACATCAGCGACGGTTATATCAACTCGCGCGTCGCCAAAGTCGATCGCGACGGCAACTGGATCAAGTCGTGGGGCGAGCGCGGCACCGGGCCGGGGCAATTCCATACGCCGCATAGCATCGCGCTCGATGCGCACGAAAACATCTATGTCGCGGATCGCAGCAACCGGCGCATTCAGGTGTTCGACACCGAAGGCAATTTCCAGCGGCAGTTCACGATCGGCGTTCCGGTGCCGCCGGATGCACGTCCGGCAATCGGCAACATGCCGGACGAAGCGGCAATCGCGGCCGGCACGTTTGCGCCGGGCTCGCCATGGGCCATCTGCATTTCGCCCGGACCGAACCAGGTGCTCTATAGCGCCGATGCCTTTCCGGGCCGTATCTACAAGATGACGCTCGACGGCAAGGTGCTCGGCGTATTGGGTAAATCAGGCAAACAGCCGAAGCAATTCGGCTGGATACATCAGATGGCGTGTCCGTCGGAGAACGTACTGTTCGTCGCCGAACTGCTGAACTGGCGCGTACAGAAGCTGGTTCTGCACGCTTGATCGGATCACAACTACCGTTCAGGCTAGCGGCGGCCCAGGCAAAGCTGAGCCGCCGCATTTGTCATTCAGACCGCGAAGTCGGTCGATGCCGACAGGTCCTTCCACGTGTCCGTTTCCTCCGTTACATAAGCGTTTTTCGCAGCGATGGCAGCTAGCGTGTCGGTGCCAAGGGGAAGTCGCAACGGTGGATTCGCTGCATCGACGAGCGTGATCAGCGCGGCCGCGAGCTTCGTCGGGTCGCCGGGCTGGTTGTGATTCATTTGCATGGCTTTGCGGCGGACTGCGCCCGAGGTTTCGGCATAATCGTCGATCACATCGGGAGCAACGAGCAGCGAGGACGCATCCAGAAAGTCCGTGCGGAAATACCCCGGCTCGACAACAGTCGCGTGGATGCCTAGCGGTTTCAACTCGGCGTGCAACGCTTCCGTAATGCCTTCGACAGCGAACTTCGTCGACGAATACGCGCCAAATCCCGCCGCGGCCCGATAACCGCCAATCGATGAAATATTGATCACGTGGCCAGCGCGGTTTGAGCGCATTGTCGGCAACACGGCACGTGTGACGTTCAGCAGGCCGAATACATTCGTGTCGTACATGCGCCGAACGTCCTTGTCGGCGGACTCTTCCACCGCACCCAGCAAACCGAAGCCTGCGTTGTTGACGAGCACATCGACGCGGCCGAATTTTTCGATCGCCAGCTTCACGGCTTCTTTTGCCTGGTCCTCATTGGTCACGTCCAGCGCGACAGGCAACAACCTCGCCGCCTCGCCGAGGCGCTCGACGATTGCCCGAACGTTGCGTCCGGCGGCCACGACCGCGTTGCCGTCCGCGAGCGCAGCCTCGGCAATCAGCGCGCCAATACCACGCGACGCACCGGTGATGAACCAGACCCGCTTGAAGCCACCTTGTTGAGCGTTAGCCATGATGTCTCTCCTACGTGTGTGATGAAGTGATGTCATGGTAGGCGTGACGATTGACATAAACTAGCCGTATATTAGTGGAGTGATAATCAACGTTTATTTGCGAATCAGGGGCCCCGAAAATGAACGAAATTCGTGCGATCACCACCTTCGTGCGTGCCGCAACGCTCGGGAGTCTGCGGGGCGCAGCGGTCGATCAGGGCATCTCGCCGCAGGCCGCGAGCCATGCGGTGATGCAACTGGAAAAGGAACTGGGCGTGCGGCTCTTTCATCGGACTACCCGCAAGCTGAGCCTGACCGAGGAAGGTCAACGGCTTCTCGACAGCGTGGAGCCGGCGCTTGCCAGTCTGTCGTCTGCGCTCGACGAGGCCCGGCGCTCCAAGGAAGACGTGGCCGGCATGCTGCGCGTGAGCGCGCCGCGCGCATTCGGGCTCGCGGTCCTTTGGCCGTACTTCGAAGAATTCCAGCAGCGCTATCCGAGCGTGCAACTCGAACTGCAATTCGACGACCAATTCACCGATCTCGTGACCGACCGCTCCGACGTGGGATTCCGCGGCGGACCGCCGCCTTCGGGCGGCTCGATCGCGCGTCGGCTGGTACTGATTCAGCTGATCGTGTGCGCATCGCCGGACTATATCGAGCGCAACGGCGCGCCGCGGACCATCGAAGAACTGGCTCAACATCGCTGCACGGGATATCGGCGCGCAAACACGGGCAAGCTCGCGCAGTGGCAGTTCCGGAGCGGGGATGAAATGGTCTACGTCGACTTGCCCGCTGCCATCTGTGTGAACGATACGGAAATGGAAACGCAGGCTGTGCTGTCGGGTCTCGGCGTCGGGCAGTTGGGCAGTTTCAGTGCCGCGACTCATATCAGAAGCGGCAGGCTTGTTCCGTTGCTGACACAACATGTCGTGGAGTACGGCGCGATCTACATCTACTATAAGCATCGAACGGAACAATCGCTGCGCGTGAAGACGTTCATCGACTTCATGGTTGAACGCATGGCGGGTAACCGGAACTTTTTCCTCGATGCGTCCGAGCTTCGCGCCATGCAGCCACCGCAGCAGAAACGTGCAGCGAGGCGGCGCGCATAGTTGCGGCTTCGACGGAAGGCGCGCAGAACACGATTGACGAGCGCGACGATTACATCCGATGTAATTGGCGTGCAGCACCAGCGCCTCTACTCTTTGGCTGTCGCGCCACCAATCCGGTGGCGCTCACCGTCGAGGAAATGCGATGTCTACTTATCCCGTTCACACGATCGAGTCCGCGCCCGCACAATCGAAGCCCGTACTCCAGCAACTGCAACAGGCGTTCGGCCTGATCCCGAACATTGCGGGCGCGATGGCCGCTTCACCGGTGCTGATCAATGGCTTCATCGGCCTGTTCGAGCGCGTGCATGCGAGCAGTCTGACCGAGCCGCAGATCCAGACCTTGCTGCTGACCAACGCGGTCACGAACGCCAGCGAGTGGGCGGTCGCGTTTCACACCGCGCTCGCCTTGCAGCAGGGCGTGCATCCCGCCGATGTCGACGCAATGCGTCACAGCGGCCTGCCTGATGACGCCAGCCTGGCCGCGCTGTCGATGCTGGCGCGTACGCTGATCGAAAAGCGCGGCCGGCTGGCTGAATTGGACCAGAGACGCTTCTTTGAGGCGGGGTTCAGTCCCGAGCAGTTACTCGAAGTCATTGCCGTGGTTGCCGCCTCGACTATCACGAACTACACCGGCAGCGTGACCCAGCCGGCGCTCGAAACGCCGTTCGACGAATTCGCCTGGCAGGTGCCTGCGCCCTGAGTCCGTTATAGTCATCCGTCTTGCTTAGGAAACCCGATGAACGTCACCCGTCCCGATCCGAAAGCTCCGCCTGGCGAACTGGGCGATTTGTTGCGCTATTGGCGAGACGTGCGGGGCGTGAGTCAGCTCGATCTGTCGCTCGAGGCCGGTGTCTCGCAGCGCCAGATCAGCTTCATCGAAAGCGGGCGCAGCGTGCCGGGCCGGCACACCCTCCTGACCCTCGCGCAGACGCTCGACGTGCCGCTGCGCGAGCGCAATGCGCTGCTGCTCGCCGCCGGCTACGCGCCCGTATATTCGGAGGCAGCGTGGAACGCGCAGGAGATGCACGGTGTCATCCGCGCGCTCGAGCGGGTCATTCGCCAGCACGAACCGTTTCCGGCGATCGTGATGGACCGTCACTGGAACGTGCTGATGACCAACGACGCAGCGCCACGCTTTTTCAACCACTTCATCGACATGGCTGCGCGCGAAGGACCGCGCAACATGCTGCATCTGATCTTCGATCCGCAGGGTATGCGTCCGTTCGTGGCCGATTGGGACGGCGTCGCGCGAAGCTTGCTGCAACGGGTGCATCGCGAATCGGTCGGCCACGTGATCGACGGCAACACGCAGCGTCTGCTTGACGAGCTCCTTGCGTATCCCGACGTGCCGAGCGACTGGAAGGCGCATCATGCGCCGACCGCCACACCTACGATGCCCGTCATTCCGATGGGCTTCGTCAGCGAGGGTGGGGTGCTGAGATATTTTTCCATGGTGACGAGCGTCGGGACACCACAAACTGTCGCCGCGCAGGAGCTGCGCCTGGAATGCATGTTCCCCGCCGACGACGAAACGGAAGCACGTCACCTGCAACTATTCGCAGCGCATTCCACGGAACGCTGAGTCCTTCCCGCTATGGAACCCAACTTGTCATCGCCCGTGCCCGTGCTGTTCGGCCAATCGCTACTGATCGGGCTATCGATCGCCGCACCTGTCGGGCAGATTGGCTTGCTGGCCATCCAGCGCACCTTGGACCATGGTCGCCGTGCGGGCCTGGCCACGGGGCTGGGGGCGGCATTCGCCGACGCCGTGTACGGTGCAATCGGCGCGTTTGGCGTCAACGGACTGATTGCCTGGTTGTTGAGCCTGAGGCTGTGGCTGGGCCTGTTCGGCGGCGGGTTCCTGCTATGGCTGGCCTGGCGAATCGCCACCAAGCCGGCGGTGCGCAGCGCGGATGGCCCTTCGCCAACCAGCACGCTACTGCGCTACGTGGCCGGCACCTTCGTGCTGACCCTGTCGAACCCGACCACCATCCTGTCTTTCATGGCGGTGTTCGGCGCGCTGGCAGGCCGCGCGCCGTCGGCGTCGCCCTGGGTGATGGTGGCCGGCGTGCTGGCGGGTTCGGCGTTGTGGTGGTTGATCCTGTCCACCGGTGTGGGCTGGCTGCGCGACCGTTTCGACCAACGCTGGCAACGCGCCGTCAACCTGTGCTCGGCCGCGCTGCTAGCTGGACTGGGTTTGTGGCAGCTTGGCCACCTCATCATCGGTCGGTGAGATCGTGCGAGGTCCGCGTGCGTAGCCGCGGCGTCACGAAGTCGAGGAAAGCACGCAACTTCAACGGCAGGGGCGTTTGTCCTTTTTGCACGAGATTGACGGGCAACGGTGCCGACTCGAAAGCGTTCAGCACGACGCAAAGCGCGTTGTCACGTACTGCCTCTGCCACCTGGTAGGACAGCACACGTGTCAGGCCGACTCCGAGCGTCGCGGCTTCGATCGCTGCCTCCGCCGTATTCACCGCAAGCCGCGATCGAACCGGCACCGACAACTCTGACTTGCCGGACCCGAAAACCCAGGCGCGCAGGGACGCAAGAACTTCGAACGTAATGCACTCATGCCGGGACAGGTCGTGCGGACTGCCCGGCACGCCATGCTTTTCCAGGTAGGCGGGACTGCCACAGATGACCCGGCGCACCGTTCCGACGCGCGTCGCCATCAGCGAGCTATCGGGCAATTCGCCAATCCGGATCGCGACGTCGGCGTGCTCGTCCATCAGGTGCACGACGCGGTCCGTCAACACGAGGTTCACGTCGATCTCCGGATAGTGCGCGAGAAAATCCGCCACCACCGGCACGACATGCAAGCGACCGAACACGACCGGCGCGGTAACCACCAACTCGCCTCTAGGCGCGGCATATTCCCCGGTCGCGGCTCGCTCCGCCTCGCCGATTTCTTCGAGAATGCGCCGGCAGGCCGCCACGTATGAGCTTCCCGCTTCCGTCAACGAGAGCTGGCGCGTAGTGCGATGAAGCAGACGCGTCTTCAGATGCGACTCCAGTTCCCCCACCTTACGGCTGACCGTCGCCAGCGGCATGTCGAGCCGCCGTGCGGCCGCCGACAGGCTGCCCGAGTCGACGACAGCGACGAGGATGGACATGGATTCAAGACGATTCATGGAACCTATCAAATAGTGGAAGGATGATTCTTGATCGTGAGGGATTCTCTTTGTAAATGCAAGCGGGTAACTTTCGCACCTGAATCCTGGATTGCGGCATGGCGCCGTAGACAGCCGACAGATCGAAACCCAAGGAGAACGCCGTGAGCGGCCAGTCCACCACACCCGTTAGTCCCCCTGCGCCCGCGGTAGCCTCGCGCGCCAAGATCGTCATGATGGCGATCATTGCCGGCGCGGTGATCACCAACATCTATTGCACCCAGCCGATCCTGCCGCTGATCAAAGCAGGCTTCGGGGTCGACCTGACGACGGTCGATCTCGTCGCGGCCGCGGCGCTGCTCGGCTTTTCGGCCGGGCTGGCCTTGCTGTTGCCGCTTGGCGACCGCTTCGACCGCCGCAAACTGGTGCTCGGTCAGATCGCTCTCGCGTTCGTCTTTGGCGTCGCCGCGGCGGTCTCACCGAGCATCTGGACGCTGATCGCAGCCTCCTTCGGTCTGGGTATCGTCAGTTGCGTACCCCAGCAACTCGTGCCTTTCGCAGCCGTCATGTCGCATCCGCACCAGCGCGGGCGTTCGGTCGGCACGGTCGTCAGCGGCATCATGGTGGGCATTCTGCTCGGCCGCACGGTGGCCGGCGTAGTCGGCGCGACGTACGGCTGGCGCGCGGTCTACGGGCTGGAAGCGGCATTCATGGTGCCGGTCTTTATTGCCGCGGCAACGCTTCTGCCGCGGGGCGTACCGTCCACGGATCTCTCCTACGGACGCCTGCTCGCTTCGCTCTGGCCATTGGCGCGGGACCATCGTCCTGTTCGTGAATCGATGATGGTGCAAGCCCTGTTGTGGGCCTGTTTCAACGCCTTTTGGGTCAATCTTGCTGCGTTGCTGGCCACCGGGCCGTGGCACCTGGGCAGCGCGTGGGCAGGCGGCTTCGGCATCATCGGTGCAGCCGGCGCGTTTGCGGCTTCACTGGGCGGCCATGTCTCCGACCGGCGCGGTGCCCGCCATGTCGTCGGACTCAGTATCGGCGTCGTCACGCTGGCCTACCTGCTTCTGTCCGGCGCAAGTTCGTCGCTGACCTTGCTCGTGATCGGCGTCATCGTGCTCGATATCGGTGTGCAAGCCGGTCTGGTATCGAACCAGACACGTGCCTTCGCCGTCGATCCGAAAGCGCAAGGCCGCATCAACAGCCTGTATATGACGGCCACGTTCTTCGGCGGCGCCGTCGGTACGGTGGTCAGCGGCTGGTTGATGAGCCGCTTCGGCTGGAACGGCATCGTCGCCTTCGGCATCGTGCTCGGGCTGGTGGCTGCCGGCATCCACTGGATCGCCGCGCCGACCGGCACAAAGACACCGCACACTCCGCATCCCGACGCGCCGATCAAGGCGGGCCGGATCTCTTCCAACCCAGATTGAAACAGGCCGCAAGGAATCTGGCAGCCGGAGGGCACCGTGAGTCGGGTGTCCGCTGGCTTTGAATCGTGGGATTTTTATGATTGGCATCGTGCGCATTGCGCTCAAAAGGCCTTACACGTTCGTTGTGATGGCCATCTTTATTCTTATCGTTGGCTGTCTGTCTGCGCTTCGTGCTCCTACGGATATCTTCCCCAGCATCAACATCCCGGTTGTCAGCGTGGTGTGGCAGTACACGGGACTTTCGCCGGACCAGATGGAAGGGCGCATCATGGCGCCGTTCCAGCGGGTGTTGACCACGACGGTCAACAGCGTCGAACACATTGAAGGTACCTCGCTCAACGGCTATGGCGTCGTGAAGATTTTCTTCCAGCCCGGTACCAACATCGCGACGGCGAATGCGCAGGTCACGTCGATCTCGCAGGAAATCCTGAAACAGTTGCCGCCTGGCGAGACGCCGCCTTTTGTGCTCAATTACAACGCCTCCACGGTGCCTGTCATCCAGCTCGCGCTGTCCGGCAAGGGTCTCTCCGAGCAGAATCTGGCGGACCTGGGCCTGAACCAGTTGCGGCCGATGTTGACGTCGGTAGCCGGCGCAGCCATCCCGTTTCCATTCGGCGGTAAAACGCGGCAGGTTCAGATCAACGTCAAGCCGTCTGAACTCGAGGCTCGCGGCCTGTCTGCCGCGGACGTGCAGGCTGCATTGGCGGCACAGAATCTGATTACACCGGTGGGCACGGAAAAGATCGGCAAGACCGAGTACACGCTGCTGTTGAACGACGCTCCGTCGACGATTGCTGCGATTGCTGACATGCCGGTCAAATCGGCCAACGGCACCACCGTGTATATGCGCGACGTCGCCGATGTGACCGATGGCGCGCCGCCGCAACCGAACATTGTTCACGTGGCAGGAAAGCGCTCAGTTCTGCTTACCGTGTTCAAGAACGGTTCGGCCTCCACCTTGTCCATCATCGCCGGCATCCGCCAGAAGGCGCTCGATGCCAAAGCCTCCTTGCCCGACAACCTGCGGATCGATCCGATCGGCGACCAGTCGATATTCGTTCGTTCTGCCATTACCGGCGTTGCCCGCGAAGGCGTGATTGCCGCGCTGCTCACGAGCGTCATGATCCTGCTGTTTCTGGGTAGCTGGCGCTCGACCGTCATCATCGCAACCTCCATTCCGCTCGCGATTCTCGGGTCGATCTCGATCCTGACGGCGCTCGGAGAGACGCTGAACATCATGACGCTCGGCGGGCTCGCGCTCGCCGTGGGGATTCTCGTCGACGACGCGACGGTGACCATCGAGAACATCAACTGGCACCTGGAGCAAGGCAAGGAAGTCGAGCCCGCGATTCTCGACGGCGCCGCGCAGATCGTCACGCCGGCGTTCGTTTCGCTGCTGTGTATCTGTATCGTGTTCGTGCCGATGTTCTTCCTCGGCGGCGTAGCGGGCTTTCTGTTCGTGCCGATGGCAGAAGCGGTGATCTTCGCGATGATCTCGTCGTTCATCCTGTCGCGCACGCTCGTGCCGACGATGGCCAAGTACATGCTCAAGCCTCACGTACAAGGCGCGGAAGTCGTGCATCAGGTTTCTTCGAACCCGCTGGTGCGGTTTCAACGCGGCTTCGAACGCAGTTTCGAACGGATCCGTTCGAGCTACAGTGGAATCCTTGAGCTGCTGTTGAACCGCCGGCGTGGTTTTGTCGTCGCGTTCTTCGGATTCGTTGTGCTGTCGTTCGCGCTGGTGCCGTTTCTCGGGCGCAACTTCTTCCCGGATGTCGACGCCGGCCAGATTCTGTTGCATGTGCGTGCGCCAGTCGGTACGCGTATCGAGGCGACCGCTGAGATCTTCGCGGATGTGGAAAACCGCGTGCGGGCGACGATTCCGCCCTCTGAACTCGGCACGGTCGTCGACAACATGGGGCTGTCGACCAGTTCCATCAATACGGCTTACAACAACACCGGAACGATCGGCTCGCAGGACGGCGATATTCAGATCGCACTCAACGAGGGCCACCATCCTACCGCCGCCTACGTTCGCAAGTTGCGCGAGGAATTGCCGCGCGAATTCCCGGGCGTCACGTTCTCGTTCCCGCCGGCGGACATCGTCGGTCAGATCCTGAACTTCGGCTCGCCGGCACCGATCGACCTGCAGATTCGCGGCAAGAATCTGCCCGCCGACTTTGCCTACGCCAACCTGATGCTGCGTCAGATCCGCCATGTTCCCGGTGTGGTCGATGCGCGCATCGAGCAGTCGCAGGCCAATCCGCAGCTCAATATCGACGTCGACCGTACCCATGCGCAGCTGCAGGGCATCACCGAACGCGATGTCACCAACAGCCTGGTGGTGCACCTGGCGGGATCGGGTCAGATTGCGCCGACGTACTGGCTCAATCCGGCCAATGGCGTGGAATATCCGATCGTCGTGCAGACGCCGCAATACGGTCTCGATTCGCTGCCGTCCCTGATGAATCTGCCGCTGACCGGCAGCAGTGCGGCCAACGAAGGACAGGTTCTCGGCGGCGTGGCCAGTATCCATCGCACCGCCAGCAACGAGGTGGTCAGCGACTACAACGTCCAGCCGATGGTGGAAATCTTCGCCACCACCCAAGGTCGTGACCTGGGTGCGGTTTCCGCTGATATCAACCGCATCGTTGCGGCCAATGCGAAGGGCGTGCCGAAGGGTGCGAAGGTGGTGCTGCTCGGCCAGGTCCAGACCATGAACAACGCATTCAGCGGCCTGATCTTCGGGTTGCTCGGCGCGGTCGTGCTGATTTACCTGCTGATCGTGATCAACTTCCAGTCGTGGACCGATCCGCTGGTGATTGTTTCTGCTTTACCCGGCGCATTGGCCGGCATCGTGTGGATGCTGTTCGCCACCAACACGACCCTGTCGGTTCCCGCACTCACGGGCGCCATCATGTGTATGGGCGTGGCCACCGCCAATGCCATCCTGGTGGTGAGCTTCTGCCGCGAACGTCTGGCCGAACACGGCGACGCGTTCAAGGCTGCACTCGAGGCGGGTTCGACCCGGTTTCGTCCCGTCCTGATGACGGCGCTCTCGATGATCATCGGCATGGCGCCCATGGCACTGGCACTCGGCGAAGGCGGCGAGCAGAACGCGCCGCTCGGCCGCGCGGTGATTGGCGGATTGCTGTTCGCCACCGCCGCCACGCTGTTCCTCGTGCCTGCCGTCTTTTGCATGTTCCATTCGCGTCAGGGTCGCACCTCGCCCGCACCGATTTCCGGAGATCACTCTCATGTCGTATGAACCTACACCGCGTGCGGCGCTGCCGCAACGCCAGCTTTCGCTTGCAGGCATCATTGGTGGTGCGCTCGCTGTCATCATCGTGGTGGGCGGCATTACCCATCGCCTGAAACACGAGCATCAGCTCGAAGCATGGACTGAAACTCAGGCGGTGCCGTCCGTGAATGTCGTGATACCCGCCAAGGAAGCACCGGGCGGCTCGCTGGATCTGCCCGGCCGGCTGGAGGCCTTCGAGAGCGCGCCGATCTATGCGCGTGTCAGCGGATACCTGAAGTCGTGGCGCGTGGATATCGGCAGCCAGGTCAAGGCAGGCGAGGAACTCGCCGTCATCGACACACCTGAACTCGACCAGCAGTTGAATCAGGCGAAGGCCGACCTGGCCAGCGCGAAAGCCGATGCCGCGCTTGCCAAGACGACGGCCGACCGCTGGCAGGGACTGCTGAGTTCCGATTCCGTGTCGCGCCAGGAAGTCGACGACCGCACGCAGGACTATGTGGCGAAACAGGCCCGCGTGGAAGCGGCTCAGGCAAACGTCGACCGCTTGGCCGCGACCAAGAGTTTCGCGAGAATCGTCGCACCGTTCGACGGGGTGATCACCGCGCGCGACACCGACGTCGGCGCATTGATCAATGCCGGCGGAGGCACCGGGCCGCAGCTGTTTTCCGTATCGAGCGTGGACAAGCTGCGCCTGTACGTCCGGGTGCCGCAAGAAAACTCGCCGCAGATCAAACCCGGTGGCACCGCCACCTTCACCGTCCCCGAGTATCCAGGCAAGAGCTTCACGGCGACGGTCGTGGGTCTGGCCGACTCGGTCAACGCGGCGTCGGGAACCACGCTCGTGCAGTTGCTGGTCGACAATCCTGGTCATCTGCTGCTGCCCGGCGGCTTCGTGAATCTGCACTTTGCGTTGCCGGCGCGCGCCGGTGCGTTGCGCGTGCCCGCCAGCGCGCTGATCTTCGACAACCAGGGCCTGCGTCTCGCGACGGTCGACGAGCATAACGCGGTGCGTTTCAAGTCCGTGGCGATTCTGCAGGATCTGGGCAACGCGGTTGATATCGGCTCAGGACTGGCTGCCACTGACCGCGTGATCGACACGCCGCCCGACGGTCTGGTCGACGGCGATCATGTCCAGGTGAGCAACCCCGCGGCCAAGGTGACGAGCCATGGCTAACTATCGGACCCTGGCGTCAGTCGCGAGTGCCGCGCTGCTCGCCGCGTGCTCGCTCGCGCCGCACTATCAGGTGCCGGATGTACCCGTCGCCGCGCAGTATCAGTCTCAAGGACCGTGGACCACGGCCAGTCCGGCTGACCAGCTCGACCGCGCCGGCTGGTGGAAACTTTACCAGGAGCCCGAACTCGACGACCTCGAGCAACGCCTGATCGCGAGTAACCCCGACCTGCGCGCCGCGTATTTCCACTACGTGCAGGCTGACGAATACATCAAGCAGGTCAAATCGGAGCTGTATCCACAGGTATCCACCGCCGGCAATATCCAGCGTGACCGCGAGTCGGACACGAGGCCGTTGCGCAGCCCCACTGGACCGACCGACTACAACTCGGCCACGCTGGGCGTCCAGGTCGACTACGAAGTCGATCTGTGGGGGCGCGTGCGCGATTCCGTTGCGGCAAGCCGGGATGAGGGCGAGGCATCGAAAGCCGATCTGGCGTCGACGCAGTTGAGCCTCGAAATCGAGCTGGCGCGAAGCTACATCGACCTGCGCGGCCTCGATCAGCAGATCCAGTTGATCGAGGGAACGGACGCGGCGTATCAGAAGGCACTCGATCTGACCAGTAGCCGGCATGCCGCGGGGATCGTGTCCGGTCTGGACGTGGCGCGTGCGACCACCCAGTTGTCGTCGGCGGAGTCGGACCTCACCCAGGTCAGAGCCAGGCGAGCGCTACTGGAACACGCGATTGCCGTGCTGGTTGGCGCGTCGCCGTCGGACTTCCGGATTGCGGCGAGCACCCAGCCCATCCCATTGCCCGTCATTCCCGTTGGCGTGCCATCGGCGTTGCTGCAACGGCGGCCGGATATCGCCGCAGCCGAGCGCCGCGTAGCGGAGGCAAACAAGCGAATCGGCGTGGCACGTGCCGCGTACTTCCCGTCACTGACGCTCAGTGCGGCGGGCGGCGCGCAAAGCTCGGTGCTCGCGGATCTGCTCAGCGCGCCCAGTTCCTTCTGGACGATCGGACCCACGCTTGGGGTGTACCTGCTGGACGGCGGTAAGCGGCGGGCCCAGCTCAACTCCGCGAAAGCGGCAACCTCGGAGGAGGGCGACCGCTACCGAAGCGTGGTATTGGCCTCATTCAGGCAGGTGGAAGACGACCTCACCTTGCTCGACGATCTGGGTACCGCAACGAATCAGCAGCAAGACGCGGCCACGGCAGCGGATACGTCGGTTAACCTGTCGCTCTCGCGTTATCGGCGCGGCGCGGTCAGCTATCTCGACGTGGTGGAGGCGCAGTCCGCCGCGCTTCAATCGGAACGCAGCGTTATTGCGCTTCGAACGCAGCAGCTGGATGCGAATGTCGACCTGATTCGCGCGGTGGGTGGCGGCTGGACTAAAGATGACCTGGCAAGCCGCTGACGCACGCGGTCAATCAGTTATCCGTAACGATTCCGATCAGGCGGTGGAGATGCGAGCCTTGAGGCGTGGTGACATGAAGTCCAGAAAGGCTCGCAACTTGAGCGGCAGCGGCGCTTGCCCGGCATGAACGAGATGGATCGGCAAAGGCGCCAACTCGAATGGCTCCAGTACGATTTGCAGGCGGCCTTCGCGTACGGCGTCGACCACGTGATAGGACAGAAGGCGAGTGAGCCCCGCGCCGAGCATGGCGGCATTCATGGCCGAATCCGCAGTGTTCGTCACCAGCCGCGAGTGGATCGGCACGGTCTGTTGCGATTTCCCGTCGGAGAAGGTCCATGCCCGCGACGAGGTGAGTCCATTGAAGCTGATGCAGGCATGGTTGGCGAGTTCAGCGGGCGTTCCGGGGGTGCCGTGAGCGGCCAGATAAGCGGGGCTTGCGCACACGATAGAACGCGTTTCGCCGACGCGTATGGCAACGAGTGCGCTGTCCGGCAATTCACCGATGCGTACCGCGACGTCGACATGTTCCTCGAGAAAATGGACGTTGCGATCGATCAGAAAGAGGCGCGCGGTAATGTCGGGATAATGCTCGAGGAAAGATGCCATGACGGGGACGATATGCAAGCGCCCGAGGACCACGGGTGCCGTGGCCACCAGATAGCCTTTCGGGACCGCGTATTCGCCGGTTGCGGCCCGCTCGACTTCCTCGATTTCCTCGAGGAGGCGCCGGCAGGATGCGACATAGGATTCGCCCGCCTCGGTCAGCGAAAGCTGGCGCGTGGTGCGTTGGAGCAGGCGGGTCTTCAGATGTGCTTCGAGTTCGCTGACCTTGCGGCTGACGGTTGCCAGCGGGATGGCGAGCTGCCGGGACGCCGCCGAGAGACTGCCTGCGTCGACGACTGCGATCAGCAGGGACATCGCTTCGAGACGGTCCATGATCCTCTCGGCAACAGCAGGAAAGATGTTCGATGTTAACGGATTCTCTCCCGCTGCGGGAGGGGATCGTATGTGCCTCAATTGCACCCGTGCAACTCATTCTCCAAGGGGAGACTCATGACCCGTATTGCTACCCCAGCCACCGTCGCGGAAGCCCCGGCCGCATCTCAACCGCTGCTCGAAATGGTCAACCGGCAACTGGGTGCCGTGCCCAACCAGTTCCGCATGGTGGGCAACAGCCCGGCGGCCCTGGAGGGTTATCTGAATCTGAAGAGCGCACTGGACAAGGGCGAGCTCTCGGCGCAGATGCGTGAGCGCATCGCGCTCGCCGTTGCCGAAGTGAACGGCTGCGACTACAGCTTGTCCGCTCACATTTATTTCGCAAGAAACGTCGCGAAGCTCGACGATACTGAAATCACCGCGAACCGGAACGGCGGCTCCAACGATCCGACGGCCGCCGCCGGCGTGCTGTTTGCAAAGAAGGTCGCCGAAGCGCGCGGTCGCGTATCGGACGCCGATCTCAGCGCGGTCAAGGCAGCGGGCTATAGCGAAGCGGCGGTGGTCGAGATCGTGTTGAATGTGGCGTTTAATGTGTGGACGAACTATATCAATGCGGTGGCCTCGACCGTGATCGACTTTCCTGTCGTCCACACCAAGAAGGCTAGCCTGTAGGGCGGAATCGTTTTCGGCGGTGCTAGCTTGCGTCGTGCTGCAGATACTTGTGAGCAAACGCGATCGCCATGCTGCCTTCTCCAACCGCTGAGGCGACCCGCTTGACGGGGCTCAACCTGACATCCCCACAGGCAAACACGCCGGGAACGCTGGACTCGAGGAGATAGGGATCCCGGCTGTGGGACCACCGTCCCGCCTTGACGACGTCGTCCCCGGTGAGAACGTAGCCGCGCGCATCGCGTGCAATCTCCGGCGGCAACCAGTCAGTCTCTGCATCCGCGCCAATGAAGACGAACAAGCCGCCACAGTCGTGTCGACGCACCTCGGCGCTTGGCGCATCGCGTACGTCGATCGCTGTCAAATGGGTCTCGCCGTACGCGCCGACAACTTCCGAGCGCAATTGCACCTCGACGTTGGCCTTCCCACGAAGCTGCTCGACAAGGTAGCGCGACATGCTCTTCTGCAGCGAATCCCCACGCATCAGAAGCGTCACCCTGCGCGCATGATTGGCAAAGTACAACGCGGCCTGGCCGGCCGAGTTTCCGCCGCCGATCAGATAGACGTCGAGTCCCTGGGTGGCATTCGCTTCGCTGCGTGAGGCACCGTAATAAATGCCTTTGCCGATAAACCGGTCGAAGCCGTCGATTGCGAGGCGACGCCACGTGACGCCGGTCGCGAGAATGATCGTTCGTGCCTGGATCACGTCGCCGCCGTCGAGGTGAACGCGACGCCCGGCGACATCGATTCGGGCGACCGACCGTGTCACCAGAATCTCAGCCCCAAGCCGCCTGGCCTGCTGCAGGGCACGGCTCGCCAGTTCGTCGCCCGACACACCGTTGGGGAAGCCAAGGTAATTCTCGATACGCGAGGAGGTCCCGGCCTGCCCACCGGGTGCTTCGCGCTCCAGCACCACGGTACTCAAGCCTTCCGACGCACCGTAGACCGCCGCAGCAAGACCCGCCGGGCCGCCACCGATGATCATCGTGTCGTAGCGGGCGAGGCGAGGCTGTGTCTGCAGACCCAGCAACTCGGCAAGCGCGCGTGTGGCCGGTCGGCTCAGCACCGTGCCGTCGACCAGTTTCAACACCGGACAATCCTGTTCGGGCGGACAGGTTCCAGACCAGCGTGACGTGAGTTCGGGGGCGTCCGGTGTCATCCAGTCGTAGCTGATCTGATTGCGGGCGAGGAACTGGCGTAACGCCGCGCAAGCGGTGTCCCAGCGAGCTCCAATCATGGTCACGCGCGCCTTGGGCGATTCGGCGGACAGGCCCTGCAGCCCGCCAATGCGCTCGCGCGCAAGGGCACCCATCTTGAGCGCAATGTCCGGCGAGGCGGCAGCCAGTGTGTAGTAGCGCTGCGCGTCGACGCGCATGACACGTGACGGCTCTGCCGCCCGATAGGCGCCTGGAAACGGCGAACTCAGCGCGAGCGGCACTTCGCCAAAGATGGTGCCGGGCAGGCGCCAGCCCAACCTGCGCTCGATACCGTCGAAGGTCTTGATGACTTCCATCTTGCCGGTCAGAACCGCGTACAGCGCGCGCTCGCCACCTTCGTGAACTGCGAACTCACCCGCGCACAGATGCAGGTCTGCGCACGTGTGCGCGAGATGCTCCAGTTCGGCGTCAGAGAGTGTTGAAAACAGTGGAATTGCCCGGATGTCGTCGATTGTCAGCATGGCTTCGTCCAACAGGCAGTTGCGGGGAAGCTCGGTCCACGTGATGTGAGGCCGTCCAGTGGGCGCAATAGAAGCTGCGCAAACCGACGACGCAGCCTCTGGCGTCTGATCCGAGGCAGGCACAATTCCGTTAGCTGTCCTGCAGCAAGCGCATTCAACCAGCTCGAATGAGTAGGCGCACGCTAATCACCCCTGCGTTAGAAACAGCCGGGGAATCAAGCCAGTATATGACTTTCGGATGCGAATGTTGATTCGTGGGAGCCCGTCCCGGTTGCGATCACAGGCGGGAATTTCGCAGATAGACTCAAGCCGACGCATGTCGCTCAAAAGTGGCTCATTTCGCCGCTCCCGCATGCGCGCCTTGCAGTCTGTAGGCAATGGGAGATTCCCCAAACGATTTACGGAATTCGCGCCCCAGATGCGATGCATCGGAGAATCCGCAAGAGGACGCGATATCGGTCACGGTCCGGTCCGAACTGGTTAGCAGCCAGGCGGCGGTACGAATACGCAGTTGTCGCCCATAAGACAGCGGCGTATCGCCCACTTCAGTGTTGAACAATCGTTCGAGCTGGCGCACCGACGTCTCGAGCCGGTGGGCCAGTTGATCGTGCGCGTAGACCGATTTGTCGCGCCCGCCAAACCCTGACTGCTTGAAGCCGCCAAAGGGTGTCGACAGGTCGCCCTCGCCGAAACAGTTGACCGTGACAGTCCCGGCGCGAATTTTTGCCGCTACCTTGTGCGCGTGGTTGACATTGTCTGTCCATAACGACGCAGCCAGTCCGTAACAGGTATCGTTGGCAATCCGTACGGCTTCGTCCACGTCCTGGTAGGCGATAACGCAGAGAACCGGGCCGAATACCTCATCTCTCGCTATGCTCATGTCGGGCGTGACGTTATCGAAGATGGCCGGCTCGACGTACCAGCCACCAGTGTCAGCGAGCGTAGCTTTCCCGCCGCACACGAGTCGCGCGCCTTCGGCGCTGGCCTGTTCGATATGACCCAGAACCTTGGCATGGTGCTTTTGCTCGATCAGGGCGCCAAGTTTGACGTCCGGGTCCAAAGGATGACTTGTCTTCCAGCTTGCCAGGATGTCCTGAATTTTTTCGAGCTACGCGTCGAGAGTGCGTCGTAGCGCTTGTCGGTCACCTCGGCGTGCCAGCGGATACAGGCAGCCGATTCTGGAATGTCCAAGCCCAGACACTCCGAGACGGGCTTGCCCGCTTCGAGCGCTTCGAGCATGGCCAGTTCGTCGGTGTTTTCCTCAATCAGTTGCGCAAGGCGCAGCAGCACAGACTTCCGGTGCGCCGGTGTGGCTTTCGACCAGATGCCTGATTCGAAGGACTCCTTCGCGGCGCGCACCGCGCGATCGACATCTCTGCTTTCACAACGAGCGATCTCCGCAAGCACTTTGCCATTGGCCGGATTCAGCGTCGGGAATGTCTCCGACGAAACCGCTGTACAGCGCACGCCGTCTATGAAGGCGCGACCATCCAGCGACAGTGCGTCCGCGCGCTTTTTCCACTCTTCAAATGTCGCCATTTTTATCCTCACTCGATTAAAGTTTGGCTCCCGCCGAGAATTCCTTGACCCATATCGCAGTGGACACCGCCTGATCGGCAATCGGGCGTATGGGCAGCGGACGTGGTTTGGGTTGACCCAGAAGCTGCTGGGTCAGGTCGTTGGTCATACCCAATGCGTATTCGGCGATGACCTTTCCCGATGCCGAGCCCCGGCTGAGACCCAGGCCGTTGCAACCGATCGCCTGATACAGGCCGTCGTCTCTTTTGCCGAACAGCGCGCCGCTGTTGGCAGACAGACACAGCGCGCCACCCCACGTATATTCCAGTTCGACGTCCTTGAGCATGGGAAAGCGCCGGTCGAAGGAACGCTGATGCAGATGTCGTGCCTTGCGCAGATCCCCCGGCGAAACCTCCAGGTCCGGTCTGAACGCAAAATGATTGCGAACGCAGATACGGTCGGTCGCGAGACGCCGGACGGTGGTGCCCATCGGGTCCGCGGGTATCAGCGCCCACAAATTCGTGCCTCCGAGCGCCTTGACCTCGGCCGCGGTCATCACACGGCTCAATGAAGAAGGCGGTCGCGGCGGCCGGCGGCCACATCGTCGCGTCTGAATACACGACCGACAAGGCCGTCGAATTCAACGCACAACTGACGAATATCAAGGCGGCCAACGCCGATCTTCTGTTCTTCGTCGGGCTTGATAATCAGGCTGGACTCCTGACCGAACGGATGAAACAGCTCGGCATGAAGACGCAGTTCGTGGGAAGCGGTGGGATTGCCGACAGTACCTTCACGGGCTCTGCAGGCAGTGCGGCCGAAGGTGCAATGGCGTGGGAGTACGGACGACCCGTCGAGTCGCTTCCTCAGGGAAAAGCATTCGCGGAAAAGTTCAAGAAGCGATTTGGCGCCGACACGTTGACCTTTGCGCCGTTTGCGTATGACTGCGCCTGGGTCGCTATCAACGCGATGAAGCAGGCGAATTCGGCAAAGCCGGAAGTGTTTATGTCTGCGCTGAGAACGACCCGGTACGACGGCGTCACGGGGAGCATTACGTTCGATTCATACGGCGACCTGAAGCACCCGACCTCGACGCTTTATCAGGTAAAAGACGCGAAGTGGGTGCCCGTCACGACCATCAGCGCGGAATAACCGGAAACGGCAATCTTCGGGAGCGCGAGCGCTACCGGATGATCACCAGGCGAATCGCTATGAAACCTATCGTATATGTTTGCGCAACGAGCAACAAGCAGTCGCAGCACGGGTAGACGAACATACGCTGTGGATGGAGATGGATCAGGTCACCCACCTGTTCGGCCTGAAACGCGCGCAGACCGCGCAGCTCCTGCGGCAGGTGCGAACGACAGGCGAGATTGACGCCGTTAGCGAGCTCAGAGGAGCGGGAGGGCGCGGCCTGCTGCTCAGTCACCGCGCCGTCGTTGCACTTGGATATCACACGAACTACGGTCGCGCGACAGCCTTGCGGGCGTGGTGCGCGTCCCATCTCCCTGGCGTGTTTCACGATGCAACCAGGGTGCGTTCACGAAAGGAAGGCAAGTGACCGGCAGGTGCCCGCACAACTCATCACAACGGATCAGGGTTGACGTTTGCCGCGGCCACCAGCGGGTTTGCCGGCCGGCTTAGGTGAACCCGCAGCCGGCTTGCTGGCAGGTTTGCCACGCGGCTTTTGCGCGCTGAACGGGCTACCGCTGGAAAAATTTGTTCCTTTGCCCGCGTCTACAGCGCGCTGCGCCGCCGGTTTGGGTTTGTTTGCGCCACTTTGCGGGCGCAGCTTTTTGCTCAGCGCCTGCACCTGCACGGCGCGGGGCGCAGCTTGTGCCACCTTCGGTTTCTTGGGCTTTTTGGGTTTCTTGATGATCTCGCCCGTCGCGCTGGTTTGCGGCACGCGGTGCTCCGCCTCGAACCCCGGCTCTTCTTCACGGCGCAGTGTTTGCCGGATCAGCGCTTCAATCGCGGCCAGTTGCGGCGCTTCATCGGCACACACAAGGGACACCGCCACGCCGCTGGCGCCCGCTCGGCCGGTACGGCCAATCCGGTGCACATAGTCCTGTGCGACGATCGGCAGATCGACGTTGATCACCAGCGGCAGATCGTCGATATCCAGCCCGCGCGCAGCCACATCGGTGGCGACCAGCATCTGTACTTCCCGCGTCTTGAAGCGCTCCAGCGCACGCAGGCGCGCGGGTTGCGGTTTGTCGCCATGGATGGTGTCGACCGCATAGCCCGCTTCGTGCAGCATGGCCGCCAGGTATTCCACGCCATTGCGGGTCTTGACGAACACCAGCGCGTGTTCCCAGTTGTTCTCAGCCACAAGGTGCATGAAGAGGTCAGGCTTGTTCTTCTTATCCACCGGCACCACCCACTGCTTGATCTTGCTGGCCGTGGCGTTGGGCGGGCTGACGCTGATATTGACCGGGTCGCGCAGAATGCTCGCCGCCATCGCGCGGATATCTTCGGTAAACGTGGCGGAGAACAGCAGGGTCTGGCGCTGAGTGGGCAACGCGGCAAAGACGGCGTTGAGTTCGCGCGCAAAGCCCAGATCCAGCATGCGATCGGCTTCATCCAGCACGAGCGTCTGTATCTGATCAAACTGCACGGCGTTCTGGCGATGGAGATCTAGCAAGCGACCGGGCGTGGCAACGAGCACATCCACGCCTTTGCGCAACTTCATCATCTGCGGGTTGATGCTCACGCCGCCGTAGGCGACAAGAAAGCGTAAGTCGAGGCCTTTACCGTATTCGATAAAGCTTTGCAGCACTTGTTCAGCCAGCTCACGCGTGGGCACCAGCACCAGAACACGCGCCCGGTTGCTCGACACCGCCGGGCCGTGTTGCACCAGCCGTTGCAACAGCGGCAGTGCAAAACCGGCTGTCTTGCCGGTGCCGGTCTGCGCCTCGGCCATGACATCCTTGCCGGTGAGCACAGCGGGAATCGCCTTGGCCTGCACCGGCGTAGGTGTCTGGTAATTGAGGTCCTGCACATTACGCAGCAAGGGATCGATCAGGCCAAGCGTGGCGAAAGACATGGGCGTGTTCCGGGCTAAAACCGCAATTCTAGCGGTTAGCGCCGGATTGCAGCGCGCAGATCGATGCTCGGACGGATCGATGCTGGTCGCCGCTGAAAAGCGTAGTGATGCCGGACGCCACGCCGGCAAGCGATACGACGAAGCCCTGCGGCTCAGAGCAGGGCCGCCACACGCACCCACTTAATCGACGCGAAAGCGCCGCACATTCTCCTCGGACCACGCCAACCCGAGACCGGGTCTATTTGGCGGCGCAATGTAGCCATCCGAGACGACCAACGGTTCCTGCAGGATATTGTCGGCCCAACTGACGTATCCAAGCCAATGCGCGGTTGGCGTTGCCGCGAGCAGATGCACGTAATTTCTGAAAACAGACCAATGCCATCCGCGCGACGCCCGCGACGCCGAGCAATGTATATTGCTTCGCCAGAAAATCCATCAGTTTCATTGGCGTCACGGCCATTCCGTCAATCAGCCCTGCCGCTTCCTGCACGATGTCTGCGATGGCCTTTGCGCCGCTCTCCCGATAGCAGAACAGATAGGAGTGGCCCACAACCCCTTCCCGGGTTTCCAGATCCACCAACAGCAGCGGTGCGGAATTCACGGTGGTGGCGCTGGTTCCTGGCGGAAAGCGCTTGGGAACCTTGACGAAACGTGTGCGTATTGCCGAGATATGCAAAGCCGGATGGACTCCGGTTGGGGATAGCATGTAATTCTCCAGAAGGTGGCGACAGCAAAGCCAGAGTCAGGCCAGACTCAGACCAAACTCAGACCAGTTCGCCGACGACCGATTTCGACTCGAGAAAATCGACGATGCCGAACCTGCCGCACTCGCGGCCGTTGTCCGATTGCTTATAACCGCCAAAAGGCGCGTCGAAGTCGACTGTCAGTCCCGCGACGTTGATGTATATGCCGCCCGCGCGCAGTAATGGCGC
The DNA here is from genome assembly GCF_050436545.1 of Paraburkholderia sp. GAS41. NCBI lineage: Bacteria > Pseudomonadati > Pseudomonadota > Betaproteobacteria > Burkholderiales > Burkholderiaceae > Paraburkholderia > Paraburkholderia sp. GAS41. Next base: position 236,165 of record NZ_JBNDMK010000003.1, on the reverse strand, counting down.
GATCGTCTTTGCCTTGGCGGGGTCGCCGGCGATATAGGCGGCCAAACCGTAAGGGGTATCGTTGGCAATGCGGATCGCGTCCGCCTCGTCCTCAAAGGGGATCACGACCAGTACCGGGCCAAAGATTTCTTCGCGGGCGATGACCATGTCGTTAGAGACGCCGCCGAACACAGTTGGGCGTACGAAATATCCCTTGGACATTCCCGCCGGCAGACCGAGCCCGCCTGCGACGCGGTCGGTGCGTGGCAACTCTGGCCAGAATTGATCAAGATCGCACTCGCGACGGCGCGCAGCGGCGCGTCGAGCGGAGTGCCTTCGAGGATGATGTCCGGACACTTGCCGCCCAGCTCCTGATGAACCCGCTTGACCGTGTCCGCTGCGTTCTTGGCGACGAGGATTCCGGCACGCGTTGATCCAGTAAAGGAGATCATGTCGATGCCCGGATCTTCTCAAAGGCGGTGCGGGCGGCCTTCACAGCCACTTCGACTTCGCTGGTGGTGCCGAGTACCACCTCGCTCACGGGCTCTTCGGTGGCCGGATTGATCACACTGTGATTGCGCCCGCTTGTACCCTTGATCCACGAGCCGTCGATATAGTGATTGAGATAACCGTTCATGCAAAACCTCTCCATGCGGTGGCTCCCTCGGAAGGGAGCCACCTGCGGATTGACGTCGATCTTCCCTTGTCACATCTGGGCACATGCCGACCGGTCAACCGCCCGGATGACGGCCGGCGTGCGTGTCTGCTTTTGCTAGTCAGGCTGATTGGCCTGGCCGGTGTACTTGGGCAGATTGATTTCCACGTCGGGATTCTTCTGCAGCCCCAATTCCATCAGTTTCGTGACCGCGCGCTGCGCTGCGGGGCGTTGAACCGAAGTGATGAACGAAGCCCACTCCGCGGCGACTTCCTCGTTGGCAGGCAGGGTGGACGCATTGACCATGTGCTTGATATCACCAAGGGTCTCTTTGTCGAAGCTTGCAATCCGGCGCGCCAGCGTGTCGACGAACTCGTCCAGTTCGGCATCGGGCAGGGCGCGATTGACATAGCCGTAACGTTCGGCGATGTCACCGGGAAAGTCGTTGCCACTCAGCATCACTTCCAGGGCACGCCCCCGGCCGATCAGACGCGGCAGGCGTACCATCGGCCCGCCTCCCGGTGTAAAGCCGCCGCCAATTTCGAATTGCGACAGCACGGCTTTTTCGCGGCTGGCAAAGCGCATGTCGCACGCGAGTGCAAGTTCACTGCCAACCCCACTGGCTCGCCCACGGATCGCCGCGATCGTCACCACGGACGAGCGGGTCAGGCGGACGAAAATATCGGGCAGCGGCGGCAAGCCCGTCGCCGCGCCGGGCGCCATGCCGGTGGTGGTCTCGAGCGGCGGAATAAAGTCGAAATGAGTCTGGAAAAATCCCGGTACCGCACTGTCGAATACGACGACCTTCACGTTCGGATCGTTTTCTATTTCGGTGACGACGCTGTTGAGCATCGGAATCGATTGCGGGCCGAAGATGTTGAACGGCGGGTGGTCAATGGTGACGCGCCAGTAACCTGAATTGATGCGTGTGATGTTGAATTCTTGCTTCTCGTCTGACTTCATCGTACGTTCTCCGAATGACAAATTCCCGTAATGAATTACGCCCTCGTAATTGCCAACTGCACGGAAAGAATTTTCAGTCGCAGTTTTGAACGGGCCCCAGAACAGAAATGTAGGATTATCGGCAAGCCGAGCCAACCCCCGGTCAGGGATAAACAGCCTTGCCCGCGCAGAAAGGATCGACACGCGACTCGATGCTCAGCAGGCAAGCGGAGTTGAAAAAGAGGTGTCGACGGCCGCATTCCCCTTGAACGCTTGCGCGTGGCGCAATGCTTAGGCCTGCGGCGCTTGAGAACCAAACAGCGGCGCACGGCGCGCAGGATCGTTTCCTTCGACTCAAGTGTGTTTGTCCGCAGCGGCTGTTCGAATTCGACGTGAAAGCCCTTAGATTGAAGCGAGTTGTCGATCGGCAACAGCCCCCTCTCTATGGAATCGGAGGTTTCAAATGGGTGATTTACCGGCGGAAAGCCTGTCGACCTCGGCTACGGCCGGCGGCGATGACGACGCGTCGCTTGTCACGGAGATCGTGGACACCTTCTACAAGATCTACGGTGCCCATCCGGGCTACCGGGTCAACCACGCCAAAGGCGTGGTGGTGAAAGGCAGCTTCGTGGCGACGCCCGCAGCGGCGGCATTGAGCCGCGCGCCGCTCTTTGACGGCAGCCGCATTCCCATCACCGTGCGTTTTTCCAACGACGGCGGCATTCCGACTATTCCGGACGGCGCTCCCGCCAACCCCAAAGGCATGGCCATCAAGTTCCATCTGCCGGACGGATCCGAGGCCGTCATGGTGATACTGGCGGTGAAGTTCTTCCCGGTGTCGACGCCAGAAAGCTTCCGCGATTTGCTGGTTGCCATTAGCGAAAGTCCAGAGGATGCACCCAAGCCGAACAAACTGGACCAGTTCGCCGCCAGCCATCCGACGGTCCCTGCGGCTTTCGCCAGCGCCGGTACGCCGGACAGTTTTGCGCACGAGGTGTACCGCGGCCTCAATGCGTTCATCTTCGTCGACAAGGCGGGGAACAGGCAGGCGGTGCGCTACGTCATGACGCCGGAAGAGGTCGTGTATCTGACGGGTGACGAGGCCGCCGGAAAACATCCCGACTATCTGATAGACGACCTGCCGCAGCGCGTCGCGAAGACGCCAGTGGAGTTCCATCTGAAGGCCCAACTGGCTGCCCCTGGCGACCAGACCAACGATCCAAGCCAGCCTTGGCCCGACGATCGTCCGCTGGTGGACCTCGGCGTGCTGACGCTCGACACACCCGTTCCCGACACCTTGCAGGTGCAGAAGAATTTGTTGTTCCTGCCAATTAATCTGCCTGATGGAATCGAGCTTTCAGATGACAGGTTTCCCGTGGTCAGGTCCAAGGTGTATGGGGAAGCATTCGCGCGGCGCACCGGATGATCGCGTGCCTCCTGGCAGTCCTTAGGTCGGACCACAAAACGTGACGGCTGTCTCGCCGCAGTTGCCACACGTCGCAGAGGCGCCACGTTGGGTCGTAATCCTCATCTTTTCATCAGACCTCATGCGGGTTTCCTCTTCATCTCCAAGCTAACGGTGACGCCGGACTCCATCCCGGCGACCGAGGTGTATGCTAGGCCATGCCCGCGGCTGTAGCGTTGGCAAGCGCAACGTTGGCGTGCTGTAAGGCGCTTTAACGAGCACAGGGTGCCCGCATCGTGCGGACGAAATTCGCGTCCAGCCCATGGCGCGCACCCGCCTGATGAAAGCGTACGGCGGATGATCGTCTACCTGGGGTTCCGGCGCTGATGGATAGCAGACTCGAGATACTGTGGGACGATGGCGAGCGCATCCTCAGTCGAGGGTCGCGCGCGGAGGAGGGTGACCACGTCCTGCTCGTGCGGCCCGCCGCCGAGCATCCACTGCCCGCGAGTCTTGACCGGCTCGCTCACGAGTTTGCGCTGAAGGACGAACTCGTCGGTGGGTGGGCGGTGCAGCCGCTCGAACTGATCCACGAAGGCGGCCGCACCACGCTGGTTCTCGAGGACCCCGGCGGCGAACCCCTCGCGTGTCTGCTCGGGGCGCCCATCGAGATCGAGGATTTTTTGCGGCTCGCCGTCGGCGTCGCCGCGGTGCTGGGTCATCTGCATCAGCGCGGTCTGGTCCACAAGGATCTCAAGCCCTCGCATATCCTCGTGAACTGCTCCGACGGCCAGGCACGGCTCACCGGATTCGGCCTCGCTTCGCGGCTGCCGCGCGAGCATCAGGCGCCCGAGCCACCCGAGGCCATCGCCGGCACGCTCGCCTACATGGCGCCCGAGCAGACTGGCCGGATGAATCGCTCGATCGATTCGCGCAGCGACCTCTACGCGTTCGGCGTCACGCTCTACCAGATGCTGACCGGCACGTTGCCGTTCACAGCCACCGTCCCGATGGAATGGGCGCACTGCCATATCGCGAGAAAGCCGGTGCCCCCGAACACGCGGGTGGAGAGCGTGCCTGCTGCGATCTCCGATATCGTCATGAAGCTGCTCGCCAAGACGGCCGAAGAGCGCTACCAGACGGCGGCCGGCGTCGAGCACGATCTGGTGCATTGCCTCGTCGACTGGTGGTGCCAGCGCAGCGTTGACCCATTCCCACTGGGCGAACACGACACGCCCGACCGACTCCTCATTCCCGAGAAGTTGTATGGTCGCGAGCGTGAGGTCGACACACTGGCCGCCACATTCGGTCGGATCGTGGAAAGCGGTGTGCCGGAACTGGTGCTGGTCGCAGGCTACGCCGGCATCGGTAAATCCTCGGTCGTCAATGAAGTGCAGAAGTTGCTGGTGACGCAGCGCGGGCTCTTCGCATCCGGCAAGTTTGACCAGTACAAGCGCGATATCCCCTATGCGACGTTGGTGCAGGCCTTTCAAAGCCTCGTGCGGCCACTGCTCGGCAAGCGCGACACGGAACTGGCCAGCTGGCGCGACGCCTTGCTGGAGGCGCTCGACAGCAACGCAGGGCTGATGACCGATCTCATCCCCGAACTGAAGCTCATCATCGGCGAGCCGGCGCCGGCGCCGGAACTCGAGCCGCAACTGGCGCAACGCCGGTTCTTGCAGGTATTCCGACGCTTCATCGGCGTATTTGCCCGCGCGGAACATCCGCTGGCGCTCTTTCTGGACGATCTGCAGTGGCTCGACGCTGCGACGCTCGACCTGCTCGAAGATCTGCTGTGCCGCGCGGACCTGCAGTATCTGATGCTGGTCGGCGCCTATCGCGACAACGAGGTCGACGCCACGCATCCGCTGACAGGCAAGCTCCAGGCCATTAAAAGCGCGGGCGTCACGATCAACGAGATCACCCTCGCGCCGCTCGCCGGGACGCATGTCGCGCAGTTGATCGCGGAAGCGCTTCACTGCGAGCCGCTACGCACCGAGCCGTTGGCTCAACTGGTGCATGACAAGACCGCCGGCAATCCGTTCTTCGTGATCCAGTTTTTGCACGCGCTCGTCGAAGAAGGACTCATACCCTTCGATCATGACGCGGGACAGTGGTGCTGGGATATCCATCGGATCCACGCCAAGGGTTACACCGACAACGTCGTGGATCTGATGATCGGCAAGCTGAGCCGCTTGCCGGAAGAGACGCAGCAGGCGTTGCAGCAGCTTGCGTGTCTTGGCAACGTCGCTGCACTCACGACATTGTCGACGGTCCTTGGCATTCCGCAGGCACAGGCCCACGCGGTGTTGTGGGAGGCGGTTCGCCACGAACTGGTCGAACGTCTGGATGGCTCTTATAGGTTTGCTCACGACCGGGTTCATGAAGCCGCCTATTCGCTGATCCCGCTCGCCTCGCGCAGCGCGGCCCATCTGCGCATTGGGCGGCTGCTCGCCGAAGAGACGCCCCCGGAAAAGCGCGAGGAGGCAATATTCGAAATCGTCGGTCAGTTGAACCGCGGCGCGGCCTTGATCGCGTCAGGAGATGAGCGCGAGCAACTGGCCGCGTTCAACCTACTTGCCGGTCAGCGTGCCAGGGCGTCGTCGGCGCATGCCTCCGCGTTGACCTATCTCGTCGCCGGTGCCGAACTATTGGACGACGCTTGCTGGGAACGCCAGCATGAGCTGAGCTTCGCGCTGGAACTGAATCGGGCCGCCTGCGAATTTTTGACTGGCCGACTCGCGGTCGCCGACGCGCGCCTCGTGTCCCTGTCGAAGTGCGCCATGACAACGGTCGAGCAGGCCAGCGTCGCGTGCCTGCACACGGATGTCTGCACGACCCTCGATCACAGCGATCGCGCGGTCGCGGTGTGTCTCGACTATCTGCGGCATGTCGGGATTGAATGGTCACCCCATCCGCACGACGAGGCGGTGCGAAGCGAATACGAACGGATTGGCTCGCAACTGGCGGGCAGGAGCATCGAAACGCTGATCAATTTGCCGCCCATGGAGGACGAGGCGTCACTTGCAACCGCCGAGGTGCTGAGCAAGCTCTTTGCGCCAGCCCTGCAGACGGATGGAAACCTGGTTTCGCTGATGAGTTGCAAGGCGGTCAATCTGAGTCTCGAACGCGGCAACTGCGATGCATCGTGTTTCGCCTACGTCCTGCTCAGCCGGGTCGCCGGACCGCGTTTCGGCGACTACCCGCCAGGATTTCGCTTCGGGCAGCTCGGTTACGATCTCGTGGAACGACGCAGGGGCAACCGCTTCGAGGCAAAGACGCTGGTGTGCTTCTCGATCTTCGTCGTGCGCTGGTCGAAACACGTACGGACCTGCCGCGATCTGCTGCGCCGCGCGTTTGCAGCAGCGAATCGGCTTGGCGACATACCGTACGGGGCTTATGCGCGTAATAGCCTCAACTCTGACCTGCTGTTCGCCGGTGAGGCGCTGCCCGAGGTACAAGCCGAAGCCGAATACGGCCTCGCCTACGTCGAAAAAGTGGGGTTCGGTCTGGTCATTGACTTCATCGTCACGCAACTCGCTTTCATCCGGATGCTGCGAGGCCTGACGCCGATCTTCGGCTGCTTCGATGACGGGCAATTTAGCGAGCAGCGCATCGAATCCCATTTGTCTGGTAATGGGGCCCTGGCGGTGCCGATGTGCTGCTACTGGATCCGCAAATTGCAGGCGCGCTATCTGGCTGGCGACTATGCCGCCGCCGTGGACGCCGCAGCGAAGGCACGTCAACTGCTCTGGACCTCATCTTCGTTCTACGAGGAAGCCGAATACCATTTTTTTGGCGCATTGACCCTGGCCGCATGCTACGCCTCCATGCCAGCCGGCGAGCGCGCGCAGCACCTCGCCGCCGTGACTGTGCATCACCGGCAACTGCAGATCTGGGCAGGCAACTGCCCGGAGAATTTCGCGGACCGCACCGCGTTGGTCGGCGCCGAGATCGCCCGTATGGAAGGCCGTGCCGTCGATGCCGAGCTGCTTTACGAGCAGGCGATCCGCGCGGCACAGGAAAACGGCTTTGTGCATAACGAGGCGCTTGCCAACGAACTCGCATCGCGCTTTTACGCGGCGCGCGGCCTCGAGAAAATTGCCCGTGTCTATCTGAAGGATGCCCGCTACGGCTACCTGCGTTGGCGCGCCGACGGCAAGGTGCGCCAACTCGAGGAGCGCTATCCGTACCTGAGGACGGAGGAGCCCGCGCCTCTGCCCACCGCCACGATCGCCACACCGGTTGAACACCTCGACCTCGCGACCGTGCTCAAGGTGTCGCAGGCCGCTTCAGGCGAGATCGTGCTGGACAAGCTGGTCGATATGGTCATGCTCACCGCCATCGAACAGGCCGGCGCTGAACGCGGCCTGCTGATTCTGTCGGACGATGCCGAGCCGCGGATCGCAGCGGAAGCGACAACCGGCGCCGACACGACCCGGTTGCAGTTGCGCGATGTGCCGGTGAGCGCGGCGATGCTGCCGGAGTCGATTCTCTACCACGTCATGCGTACCCGCGAGAGCGTCATTCTCGACGATGCCGCAGCCGACTCCGCGTTTGCCGCCGATCCGTACATCAGTCAGCAGCGGGCCCGCTCGATCCTGTGCCTGCCGCTGATGAATCACGCAAAGCTCACCGGCGCGCTCTACCTCGAAAACAGTCTGACTGCCCGCGTGTTCAGTCCGACCCGAATCGCCGTGCTGAAGCTGGTGGCGTCGCAGGCGGCGATCTCGCTGGAGAATGCGCGGCTCTACCGCGATCTTGCGGAACGCGAAGCGAAGGTGCGGCGTCTGGTGGACGCCAATATCATCGGCATTCTGGTCTGGAATGCCACAGGCGTCATTCTCGAGGCCAATGACGCCTTTCTTCGCATGGTGGGTTACGAGCGCAAGGATCTTGTCTCAGGTGGTGTACGGTGGACCGATCTGACGCCACCGGAATGGCGTCACGTCAGCGAACAGGCTTTGGCGATGACGTTGCAGACGGGACAGGCTCAAGCCTACGAAAAGGAGTACTTCAGAAAGGATGGCAGCCGCGTGCCCGTCATCATGGGCCTCGCGACTGCCGAAGCCAGCCGTAAGGAAGGTGTCGCGTTCGTGCTCGATCTGAGCGAGCGCAAGCGGGCCGAGAAGCAAGCCCGTCAGAGTGAATTGCGCTACCGCGAAGTGCAGGCGGAACTGGCGCACGCCAACCGCGTCTCGACAATGGGCCAGCTCGCCGCCTCGATCGCTCATGAGATCAACCAGCCGATCACCGCCACGGTCGCGAACGCGCATGCGGCGTTGCGCTGGCTGAACGCCCGACCTCCGGAGATGACGGAGGTGCGGCAGATACTCGACCGGATCGTCTACGACGGCAATCGGGCCGGCAACGTGATCGGCCGGATTCGCGAGCTCATCAGGAAGGCGCCACGCCAGAAGGAACCGGTGGACATGGGCGCGGCGATCCGCGAGGTGCTCGTGCTCACGCAAGGCGAAGCGATGAAGAGCGGCGCCTCGGTGCAGACGCACCTGGCGGAAGGATTGCCGTTCATCGAAGGAGACCGGGTCGAAATGCAACAGGTTCTCCTCAATCTCGTCATCAACGCGCTCGAGGCGATGAGCAGCGTGAGCGATGGCGTACGGGAACTGCTCATCAGTACCGGGACCACCGACTCCGGTCACGTGCTCGTCAGCGTGCGCGATTCGGGGCCGGGCTTTGCGCCGCAGACCGTCGAGCAGGTTTTCACGCCGTTCTACACCACCAAGCCCACGGGTCTGGGGATGGGGCTGTCGATCTGCCATTCGATCATCGACGCGCACGGCGGCCGGCTATGGGCGAGTGCGAACCTGCCGCGCGGCGCGGTCGTTCAATTCACCGTGCCCGCGCATCTGACCGTTTCGATGTGATGCGGCGCCCGCCATCGCATCAACGCGCGAGACTGGCGTACCAGGATGCCGCTTCGGCCATTTCCGTAGGGGTCATGTTCTGCGCGATGTTGCGCATCTGTCCGGAGATATCGTTATGCCGCGTACCGGAGGCGAACGCGCGCAACTGAGCCTGCGTATACGCCGCCGGCAAGCCATCGAGCCACGGACTGCCCGCCTTGGTGTCGATTCCGCCGTGGCACACCGCGCACGCCGGAATGTTGCGTAGCGGCGCGCCGTGCACGACGATGGCGGGCGTGTTGGCCAGATCGAGCCCTTGCGGCCGCCGCGCCGGCAGCGACGCGTAATACGCGGCGAGATCGCGCATGTCCTGCTCGCTCAGGTTCGCCGCCATCGGCGACATCACCGCGTTCTGGCGTGCTCCGCTCTGGAAGTCCTGCAATTGCTTGTAGATCACGAGCGCGTGCTGTCCAGCAAGGTTTGGCGAGTTCGCACCGCTGAAACCGCGTTCGCCGTGACACATCGTGCAGCGCAAAGCGAGCGTTGCACCGCGTCCGATCGAGAGCGACGTCGCACCGTCCAGCAGTTGCGGGGTAAGCGCCACTTTGCTCAACTGCACCTGAGGCGCGACAGGCGCGTCATTGGCGAGCCAGTGTTGCGGCACGCCGGCAGCGCTGCAGATGGCGTTCCAGAGGCCCTTGAACTGCGCGTCGCCTTGCGCCGAAGGGAGCCAGATGAACCCGACCGCCACGGAGAACACGAACACCACGACGGTGCCTCCAACGCTCGCGCGGAACCATGGATTGCGCCACGTAAACAGGCGTTCCTCGCTCATGGCCGGACTCCTATCGGGATCACGGGCACCGTGTTGTTGCTCGCGATCAGCTGCGCGATGGGGTAACCGTAATTCATCACCGTCAGCGCGACCATCAGCGTGAGCCATAGCGCGAACCCGTTCAGCGCCACGGGCAGCGTGCGCGGCTCGTGCACCGCCGTGCTGAAGCGGTACTCCTCGGGCGCGCAGGCATCACTGAAATGCGCCCGGAACAGCACGACGAAGAACACGATCGCCGACGCCACGAGGATAAAACCGCCGATCGCCGATAACACGACCGGCAGCGCCATCCCCGCAAGCTCCGGGTCCGTGTAGTCGTAGTAGGCCATGCGCCGTGGCATGCCGAGGATGCCAACCCAATGCCATGGGAACGTCAGCAGGATCATGCCGATGAACCACAGCCACAGTTGCAGACGCATCAGCTTCCAGTTGTTCATGACGCGGCCCGTGATCTGCGGCCACAGATCGTAGGCAATCGCGAAGTACATGATGACGATCGCGCCGGCGTAGATCAGGTGGAAGTGGCCGGTAATCCACTGCGTGTTGTGAATCGTCTCGTCGAGCTGATAGCTCATGTTGATGAGCCCGCCTGCGCCGCCGAAACCCAGCATGACAAACGAGAGGACGAGCGCCAGCATCTGCGGATTGTCCCAGGGCAGTGCACCGAGCCAGCCGAATGCGCCTTTGCCGCCGCGCAGGCGCGCGGCAATTTCCACCGACGCGCAGATCGTGAACACGGTAAGCAGTGTCGGTACCGCGACGAGCGCCGTGAATACCGACTGCACGACTTTGAATCCCGAACCCACGTGCGGATCGGCAAACAGGTGGTGCATCCCGATCGGCATCGCCACGACGAGGAAGAGGATGAACGAAATGCGGGCCATGACGTCGCTATAGAGCCTTCCGCCAATCGCACGCGGCACGATCGTGTAATACGCGATGTAGGCCGGCATGAGCCAGAAGTAGACGATCGCGTGCAGCGTCCACGAGAAAAACACCCGGGCCAACCCCGCATCGATCGTGGTGCGCCAGCCGAACGCCGCGGGCAGAATCTGGAAGATGATTTCGATCGCCGCGCCGACGGCGGTCCAGCCCCACAGGTAGGCTCCTGCGACGCTTGCGAACATCGGCAGCGGCACGGGTTTGCCGGGATTTTCGCGCTTCCAGACGGCGAGGTTCACGGACATCAACGCCACCCAGATCCACGAACCCACCACCACCAGCACGAGGCCGAGGTAATAGAACACATTGCCGACCATCGGCGGATAGAACGAATAGAGCACCGAGGCGAGCCCCAGCGCCACCGTGATCGACGCCATCACCGCGCCCACCGCCACCAGTGCGAAGCCGAGCCAGGCCCAGTTCACACCCACCAGCGCGCGCTTGAGCGAGAGTTCGGCCACGGCATAACCGAAGCCCATCGCCACGAGCGTCGGAAACACGTAACCCATCACAGTGCCATGCTCGGTCACGGAACGGTAATAGATCTCGGGGTCCCGCAGCCACGGGTGCAGCGGACTTCGCACATACATCTGCCAGGCGCCGAGCAACAGGGCGAGCCCGAACACGCCGAATGCCAGCCAGAAATGCGAGAGAACGAGTCGCCGGTTATTTAACACAACTGAGCCTCCGCGAGGTGGCGGCCAGTTGCGTGAACGCGGCCCGGTCAATGACCTTCACGTGCGCCCACATCCCCTGGTGGCCGGTGCCGCAATATTCGTGGCACGGCATCAGGTGATCCCCGGGCGACGCGAAGGTGGTGCGGAACGTGGAGATATAGCCAGGCTCGACCATCGTGTTGATGTTGGTCCGTGTAATAAGAAATCCATGCACGACGTCGGCGCTCGTTGCGCGAAACGTGATGGGCACCCCAGCCGGCACGAGGAGACATTGCGGGGTGAACGAATACTGCTGGGCGAGCACGCGCACCGTGACCGAGCCGTCGGATTCCAGCTGGCTGCCCAGGTTGCTTTCGACGAACTCGCCCGAAATGTTGAGCGTCTCGGGCCTAATCGTCTCGACGCGCGAAGGCGGCATCATCGACCAGTGCAGCCCGGTGTAAATCACGACCGCAATCGTGCTCGCCATCAGCAGCACCGCTAGCAACGCCCAGCGCTGCTCGATGCGGGCGGCGACGACTTCCGAGCCATGCGGATCGGGGACGGTGGAGTTCGACATGGGACGCGTTTTCCTGGGTTATTGGATGACGCCGCGCGGTAGGAACACAAGGAAGTAGAACGCGTACCAGAGTGCGATCACGATAGCGGTCGCAATGCCGGCGACAGTGATCGCGCCGCGCGGACCGCGCCGCACGATTTCATCCACGCGCTCGGCTTGCGCATGCCGCGCCGGGTCGTTCGAATCGTTCGGGTCTTCAGGGACGGGGGAATTCATCATGGCGGCCTCAGAAGATCGGCGCCGAGCGCAGCATGTTGACTTCCTGCACGGAGACAGGCGTGCCGTGATTGCCCCAGGCGGTACGGATATAGGTGACGACGGCGGCGATCTCGACGTCCGAGAGCAACTGTGCGAACGGCGGCATTCCGTAAGGTGTCGGGTTCTTTATCGTGCCCGGCGCGTAGCCGCCGTTGAGCACCATGCGGATCGGATTGACGGAGGAGGTCATCTGGATCGACTGATTGTTCGCCAGTGGCGGGAAGTTCGGCGGCTTGCCTTGCCCGCTGTTCGCGTGGCACAGCGCGCATTGTGCGTCGTAGATCTTCTGGCCGAGCGGAGAGAGGTTGTTTTTCGCTTCGGTGGCGGCCGCATCCGGCGTCGACGTCACGACTTCACCCGAATGAGCCGGCAGCGCCTTGAGGTAGACGGCCACTGCGCGCACATCGTCCTCGCTGAGGTACTGAAAGCTGTCGTAGACGACCTCGGCCATCGGTCCATATACCGCGCCGCGGTTGGACACGCCCGCGTGCAACAGACCGACGATGTCGTCAATGCTCCAGTCGCCGAGACCCGCTTCCTTGTTCGACGTCAAGGACGGCGCGTACCAGTCCTGCACCGGTATCAGACCACCCTGAAATTCTTTGGACTTCGAATTACCGCCCAGTGCGTTGATTGCCGTGTGGCACATCGTGCAGTGCCCCAGCCCTTCGACCAGATACGCGCCACGATTCCATTCGACGGATTGCGCGGGGTCGGGCTTGTATTCACCTTGCCTGAAGAACAGGGTGCGCCAGCCCAGCAGCAGCTTGCGCTGGTTATACGGGAAGCGCATTTCGTGCGGGCGATTCGGTTGATGAATCGGCGGCGTCGATTGCAGGTAGGCGTAGATCGCATCCGAATCGGCACGGGTGACTTTCGTGTATGACGCGTAAGGCATCGCAGGGTAGAGCACCGAGCCGTCGCGCGACTTGCCCTCGTGCAGCATCCGGTAGAACTCATCGGCGCTCCATTCGCCGATGCCCGTTTCCTTGTCGGAGGAAACGTTGGGCGTATAGAGCGTGCCGAAGGGCGTGACCATCGGGCGGCCGCCTCCGAAGAGGCTGGCGCCGGGAATCGTATGGCAGGCGACGCAGTCGCCAGCGCGCGCCAGATACTCGCCGCGCGCAATCACCTCGGCGTGGTTGCCTGGCGTTGCCGAGGTTTGGGCCTGCACGCGCGGCACGCCGGACCCCATCAGAACACTGAACGTCATGGTGGCAAGCGCGGCCATCGTGCCGAACACCTTCAGGCGACGAGACTCGATGCGTAGACAGGGCGCGAGGTGCATGGACGGCCTCGCTCAGTTGGGGACGCTGCCGCAGGCAAGCGGTAGCGTCGAGGAGCCCGCAGCGGCGGGCGTCGGGATGGTGGGCGCGGGGAGCGAGGCAAGCCACGCGGAGATCGCGGTAATGTCGCGGTCGGACAGGCGCGTGGCGATCTCGTGCATGCAATCGGGGCTCGCCGCGTGTCGTGTGCCGTAACGGAAGGCCCCCAGTTGCGCGCTGATGTAGTCGCCGTGCAGGCCGAGCAAGCCGGGTATCGCCGGGCTCCTGCCGGTCAGCGACGCGCCATGACAACTCGCGCAGGCGGGCACTCCGCGCGCCGCTTCGCCGCCGGTCGCCAGCGCTTTGCCGTGCTCGAGCATGGCAGCGTCCACCGTGGGCACGCCCGGTTGCGGATAAGGCGGATTCTGGCTGGCGAAATAGTCGGCGATCTGGTGCAGGTACGCATCGGGCAGATACGCCAGCAGGTAATTCATCGGCGGATATTTGCGTCGTCCGTCACGAAACGCGATCAGCTGGTTGTAGAGATAGCCGCTGGGCTTACCGGCAAGCCGCGGGAAGTAGTCATTGTCCGTGCCTTCGCCATGTTGACCGTGGCAGGCAGCACAGCCCTGCACGCGGGCCTGCATCGTGTCGGGCGCCTGTTCCAGTGCGGGGGCTGCCGCGAGTGCGCTAACGCTTGCCCGCACGGAGAGCACCAGTAGCACGACGGTGAACATTGCGATGCGATGCATCAGAGGCGTCCTCGTGTTTCACCAACACTTAATGGCTAATGCAAAAGCACCGGATGGCCTCGTCCGGTCCCGACGGCATTACAACCTCGAAAGCATCTGGCGTCGTTTCAACGCGTGCAGTCGGATGGGTACCCTTCAACGACTCGATGAACGAGCCGGACCACCTGTGTGTGGTGCATGACTGTCAGCCGAGCGGGCGACGTCCGTAACAGCGGCATCGGCATCGGCGAAAGCGAGCCGGCTTAACGAGACCACCGCGGCGGCGGCCGCTGCCATGCTCAGGAATCGTCCACGTCGGGACGCCTGGGGATTAATTTTGTTCGGCATAAAAGCTCCTGCTGGCAACGAGTATTTCGCATCGCTTACGCATTGATCGTCCGCGACACGAAGACCGCGATGATTAAAGCGATTGTGTGCAAACAAACCATTGGGGTAAACGGTTGTGGTCGAAAAACTGTTGTGTCCGCCGGGAATAAATGGGTCGATTGAACTGGAATTTGCTAACAGTGTGTTGAGACATTACGCCTGCTGCCGCGCGCCTATTGCCTCTAGCATTGTCTCAACGCGACAAGCGTGATCACCTGTAAAGGACTCAACATGAACCTCGATTCGATCCGCAAGAATGCCTTTGCGATGCCCGTTCATAACCCCGCTTATCCGCGGCCGCCGTACCGTTTCATCAATCGGGAATACTTCATTATTTCGTATGAAACCGATTGTGATGCGCTGCGTGCGATCGTGCCCGAGCCGCTGCTTCCAGAAAACAATCTTGTGCACTACGAATTCATTCGTATGCCGGACTCGTCGGGCTTTGGTGAGTACACCGAAAGCGGTCAGGTCATTGCAGTGCGCGACCCGCAAGGCCGCCTGGGTAGCTATACGCATTCGATGTATCTCGACGACGAAGGCCCCATCGCCGGTGGCCGCGAACTCTGGGGCTTTCCGAAGAAACTCGCCAGACCGACCTTGAGCGTCGACGGCAATGACACGCTGCTCGGCACGCTCGACTACGGCACGCAACGCATCGCCACCGGCACGATGGGATTCAAGCATGTGCCGATCGATATCGAGGCCGAACGCAAGAAGCTGGCGGACACACCGAACTATCTGTTGAAGGTCATTCCGCACGTCGACGGGTCGGCGCGCGTGTGCGAACTCGTACGCTTCTACTTGCGCGACGTGAGTGTGCTGGGCGCGTGGTCGGGTCCTGCCGCGCTCGAACTGCATCCGCATGCGTTGGCGCCCGTCGCCGATCTGCCGGTGAAGCGTGTGGTCGGCGCGCGGCATGTGATTGCCAACCTCACGCTGGATATCGGCGAAGTCGCGTTCGACTATCTCGCTAGCACTGAAGTGGCCGCAACTGGCAATGCCAGGAGCCTGATCAATCGATGAGGCAAGGAGAACAACATGTCTTTGCAGAACAAAGTCGCGCTCGTGACGGGCGCAGCCAGCGGTATTGGCGAGCAGTGCGCACGCAAACTTGCGAGCCTCGGCGCGGCAGTGGTGATCGCCGATCTGAATCTCGAGAACGCACAGAAGGTGGCGGACAGCATCGTCGCGGCGGGCGGCAACGGTGGCTCGATCATTTACATGGGCTCGGTGCATTCGCACGAGGCGTCGAAGCTGAAGTCCGCCTATGTGACCGCCAAGCACGGTTTGCTCGGGCTGGCGCGCGTGGTGGCGAAAGAAGGCGGTCCGCGCGGCGTGCTTGCGAACGTCGTCTGCCCGGGATACGTGCGTACGCCGCTCGTCGACAAGCAGATTCCCGAGCAGGCCGCGGCACTCGGTCTCTCTGAACAGGACGTCGTCAAAAACGTGATGCTCAAGGAAACCGTGGACGGTGAATTCACCACGGTCGAGGACGTCGCCAATACGGTGGCGTTCCTTGCGGGCTTTGAATCGAATGCGCTCACGGGGCAGTCGATCATCGTCAGCCACGGCTGGGCCATGCAATAAGGGGGCAGGTATGAGCAGCAGCACAAGCAGAGCTAACCGGCAGCCGGATGCGTTCGTGCTGCCACGCTACGACGAAATTGCCCTCGTGCTTCAGGGCGGCGGCGCGCTGGGTTCTTATCAGGCCGGCGTCTATGAAGGGCTCGTCGAGGCGGGCGTGCAACCGAACTGGATTGCGGGCGTCTCGATCGGCGCATTGAACACCGCCATCATCGCCGGGAATGCACCGGAAAATCGCGTGGCAGCGTTACGCGGCTTCTGGAACACGATCTGCCGTCCGCGCGACCTGATTGGCGGAATGGGTGCGTGGATGCTTCCTGCACTCGGCATGCAGGAAGCGTCGCGCAAGTGGGCCAGCCTGTGGGCAGCGGGCCTCGCGCTGACCGAGGGTCAGCCGGGCTTCTTCTCGCCGCGTAGGCCGTTGCCCTTGCCGATGGCAGGATTCGGCAAGCAAAGCCCCGACGTGGTCAGCTACTACGACACGGCCGTGCTGAAGGAAACGCTGCTGCAGTTTGCCGATTTCGATCGCATCAACGATGGAGACATCCGCGTGTCGGTGGGAGCGGTGAACGTGCAGAGCGGCAACCTCGTCTACTTCGATAACACGAAGATGCGTCTGCGGCCGGAGCATTTCATGGCCTCGGGCGCGTTGCCGCCCGGGTTTCCGGCGGTCGAGATCGACGGCGAGTACTACTGGGACGGTGGTCTCGTGTCCAATACGCCGCTGACCGAAGTGCTGCGCGACGCCGATCAGAGGGACGCGCTAGTGTTCCAGGTCGATCTCTGGAGCGCAGGGGGCATGCGCCGGGAGATTTTCTGGAGGTGTCCGCGCGTGCCAAGGACATTCAGTATTCGAGCCGTACGCGGGCCGTCACCAGCATGCTGGCGGATCGTCAGAAAGGCGCACGACTGATCAAGGAATTACTCGCACGTGTGCCTTGCGATCTGCGCGAGAGCGACCCGCTGTTCCGGCTCGCTGACGAAGCAGCCGATGGCGGCGCTGTCAATGTGGTGCATCTGATCTACAAGAACAAGCCGTATGAAGGGCATTACAAGGACTACGAATTCAGCGTCGACACGATGCACGAGCATTGGGAAAGCGGACTTGAAGACATCCGCGATTCATTCGCGCATCGGGAATGGTTCGAGGTGCCGAGCCGCGAGCTGGGTTTCGTGACGCACGATGTGCATCGCCGGCCTGGGGCTTCGCCGCAGTCCGATCGTGATGCGCCTGAATTGCCCATTGGCGCCAAACGCAAGATTGCCGTTTGAATGGATGCTTTGCTCACTGCGTACGGAACGGGGTTGCCATTCGATATTCGGCATTCGACATGGCGTCCCCGTAAGGCAATACCGAGCAAGTGGGTCTTCGTCAGGAATTAATGCATCAAATTGTGTCGTCAGATGGTCTGTTTTTTTCCCATGAAATTGCCTAGCTTACATCCAGCTTTACGAAGTAGTGAAACGGGAAATGGGTCGACAATACATCTGGGAAATCACATATGGACAGCCTTGCGAAGCAACATGATCAGGCGGTGAAGAATTTCGGCCCTCTGACGTTCGACATGCCGCTTGAGATAGTCATCATCCCTGTCTCGGACGTGGATCGTGCAAAGCGCTTTTATCAGACGTTGGGTTGGCGTCTCGACATCGACTTCAAGGGCGAGGGCTACCGCGTGGTCCAGTTCACGCCGCCCGGGTCCGGATGCTCGATCATGTTCGGGACGAACATGACTGCGGCCGCGCGCGGCTCGACTCAAGGACTTCATCTGGTGGTCTCCGACCTGGATGCGGCCCGCAACGAGCTGTTGAGGCGTGGCATCGAAATCAGCGCGCCGTTTCATGACCCGGGCGGTGTGTTCCACCATGCTGATGGGACGGGCGTCGTCGCCGGTCTCAATCCACAGCGAAAAAGTTACGCGTCGTATGCGTCGTTCAGCGATCCCGACGGCAACGGCTGGGTGCTCCAGGAGGTCACCGTAAGATTGTCGGCGGATTTGCAGGTGGGGGATCCCAGGTTTACCGACGAGGTGATAAAGGCAATTCACGCCACGACGCCAGACTAGCTTTGACGGGTCGCCCAGCCAGTCAGCCGCTCGATTCGTTGAAAAGTCGCTAGTACGGCTAGCCAGATCTAGAATCAGATAATTGAGCCGGGCGGTCATTTGACCATTGCAACGTGGGACGCGCATGCGTGGAGGCTGGCATGAGCAGTGGTTCACTCATTGAGAAGGGTCCCGATCTGACCCGTGGTGTGCCCATCGAGTCGCTCGGGGAGGCCGGTATGCTGGCCGGTCATGTCGGTGATGATGCGGTGCTGGTTGCGCGGGTAGGGAATGAATTCTTTGCCATTGACGCGGCCTGTCCTCACTATCACGCGCCGCTCGCTGACGGGTTGATCGTTGGCGACTCGGTTCGGTGCCCATGGCATCACGCCTGCTTCAGCTTACGCACGGGGGAGGCGTTACGCGCCCCGGCGCTGAGTCCTGTTGCGTGCTGGTCCACGGAGATCCAGGGCGACAGGATCGTCGTACTAAAGAAACTGTCTCCACCCGCCCATCGCACGAGTGCACCGGTCGGCGAGCCGCAGACGATTGTCATCGTCGGCGCGGGGGCCGCGGGCGTGGCGGCGGCTGAGCGGCTACGGCGGCTCGGATATACAGGCAGTCTCACGATGCTCAGCGACGATGAGGCCGCGCCCGTAGACCGGCCAAACCTCTCGAAAGATTTCCTGGCCGGATCTGCGCCTGAGGAGTGGCTGTGGCTTCGCGATAACGATTTCTACCCCGATCAACACATTGATTTGCGGGTGAAAACCCGCGTTGCGCGCCTTCACATCGCCTCGCGCGAAGTAGAACTCGCGGATGGGAACCGGTTGCCCTACGATCGCTTACTGCTGGCCACTGGAGCCGACGCTGTTCGTTTGCCGATTCCAGGCATGGATTTACCTCATGTGCATACGCTTCGCACGCTGGCCGACTGTCGCGCAATCGTCGCCCGCGCCGCAACCGCGCGGCGGGTTGTCGTGGTCGGGGCGAGCTTCATTGGACTGGAAGTGGCGGCGTCATTGCGTACGCGCGGACTGGAAGTTCATGTCGTGGGACCGGAGCGGCGTCCGATGGAACGTTTGCTGGGGCCGGAGATGGGCGAGTTCTTGCAGCGCTTGCACGAGGAAAACGGCGTGGTTTTTCATCTGGAGCGCACCGTCACTGCGATCGACGCGCAACGGGTGTCGCTGATAGAAGGCGGCAACGTGGAGGCCGATCTGGTGGTGGTGGGCGCCGGTGTGCGACCACGGCTGGCACTGGCCGAGCAAGCCGGCCTTGCGATGGACCGCGGCGTGAAGGTGGATGCTTACCTGCAGACAAGCGCGCCAGATGTTTTCGCTGCCGGCGACATCGCTCGCTGGCCTGATCCGCTTAGCGGCACGGATATTCGCGTGGAACATTGGGTGGTCGCGCAACGCCAGGGACAAACGGCAGCAGTCAACCTGCTTGGCGGACGTGAGCGATTCGACGCCGTGCCGTTCTTCTGGAGCCAACACTACGATGTGCCGATCAACTATGTCGGGCATGCGGAGAGTTGGGACGAAATCTCGGTTGACGGCAGTATCGAAGGACGCGATTGCGTGCTTCGATACAAGCGGGACGGCCGTGTACTCGCGGTAGCGTCGATCTATCGCGATATCGATAATCTACGGGCGGAAGTCGAGATGGAGCGCGCTTTGGTTCCATAGAGGGGTAAAGTTTGCGGCCACGATGTATACCCCCACCCCCTATGCTATACTCGCGTCTGTTACATACCCCACTGGGGTATTTTGGAGGCGCACATTGAGTCACACGATCCACGAAAAACAGAAGCTCCTCAACAGGGTCCGCCGCATCAAGGGGCAGGTCGAAGCCATCGAGCGGGCGCTCGAAGAAGAGCACGGCTGCTCGGACGTGCTGCAACGGATCACAAGTTGTCGCGGAGCGATGAACGGTCTGCTTGCGGTCGTGCTGGAAGATCACATCAGGAACCACCTTGTCGACGCGGAAACGGGCGAAGGGAGTGACGCCAGCGCGACGGAGCAACTCATCGAAGTTGTACACAGTTATTTCAAGTAAAGATCAAGATGAGCGATTTCAAGGACGCCGCGTTCGGCGCAGGACATGACCACATCTTTCTGGGTGTGGGTCACGAACAGAACGAACGCAAGACATGGGCCGTGATTGCACTATGCAGCGCGATGATGCTTGTTGAAATCGCCGGGGGCAGCATGTTCGGTTCGTTGGCGCTCGTCGCAGATGGGCTGCATATGTCGACGCATGCCGGCGCAATGCTGATTGCCGCGCTCGCGTACACCTACGCGCGCAAACACGCCAGCGACTCCCGCTTCGTGTTCGGTACCGGCAAACTGGGTGACCTTGCAGGATTCACGAGTGCCATCGTGCTCGCGATGATCGCCGTGCTGATTGGCTACGAAGCGGTGTCGCGCTTTCTGTCACCGGTACCCATTCATTTTGGTGAAGCCATTCCCATCGCGATTGTTGGTTTGCTTGTCAATCTGGCGAGCGTGTGGCTGCTGGGCGGCGGCGATCACGGGCATAGTCACGATCATGGCCATGGTCATGACGAGCATGCCCACGAAGTCGAATTCGACGAACATGAACATCACGACGACGCGCATGAAGCGGCGACGCGCGACCACAACATCAGAGCGGCCTACATCCACGTGATGGCGGATGCGGCCGTATCGGTCCTGGCGATCGTCGGCCTTGTACTGGCACGCGCATTTGGCTGGGTGTGGATGGACCCGCTTGCCGGCGTCATCGGCGCTCTGGTGATTGCAAACTGGTCTTACGGCCTGATGCGCGACACGGGTGCGATCCTGCTCGACGTGAACCCCGACCAGCGTATGGCGGCGAATGTGCGTCACGCTATCGAGGATCGCGGCGACAAGGTTATCGATCTGCACGTGTGGCGGGTGGGGCCCGGCCACATGAGTGCGGTGTTATCGGTGGCAACAGACGAAACGCAGCGAGACTCGCGCTTCTATCATGCTGTGCTCGCGCGCTTCGAGGGACTGTCTCATGTCACCGTCGAGGTTCAGCCGCTGCAGACGGCGGCGTGACCCATGGCAGTCAAGTCGCCTTGCATCGTTTTATATACGTTCGTATAGGTTCGGCACTTCGTCACGACGCTGAGCTTCATGCACGCCTCGGAGTCGCTCGACTTCGATACCCGTCGTGAATGCAAGGCCCATGCTCCGGAATCTGAAGCGTTGAACACAAGACTGCCTCTCCACACCTCGTAAGACATCAAGCGAATTCCGTAGAGTCTCGGCAAGCGTCGATCCAGCGACTCATACATTGGTATGGGTGACCTTCATTTTTATCTCCTGCGGTCGTAAATCTGCTTGGTAATTTCGCTGACTCCCGGGTGCAGGACATCCGGACCTCTATGGATAACTAATATGTCGATTCCAACGCTCATGAACCATTACGCGGCAACTCTGCCGCAATCGCAATCGCAGGCACAATCGTCCTCGTCAGATGCTTCGCAATCGAACGGCGGTGCCGGTGCAGGGGCATCCAGCGCGTCGGCGACCTCGCCAGCGTCTCCGTATGTGTCATCGACGCAGGTCATACTCAGCAACGAAGCGCAGGTGATAGCCAAGTTCAACGCCGCGGGCATAACCGTGACAGAAAGCAGCCTCGCGGGACTGAAGCTGCCGTCGTTCTCGTCCGGCGAGTCTGCTACCGATTACGGTCAGCAGATTACCCAGGCGCTAAAGGGCTTTGCCCCGATCACTCCCCCGACGGGGGCGAATGGGAAGGCTGACGGCTTTATTTCGCAGTCGACCCTCGAGTCCGTCGTGACGCAGTTCGGCGGCAGCAAAGCCGAAGCCGACCCGCTTTTCACCGCGCTCGACGGCGGCGACGGTAGTCCGGTGTCGCATGCTGAGTTACTGAGCGCAATGGCGGGCACGGCTAGCACGCCAAATAGTGCGACGTCGCAAACGCTGATGAAACTGGCGGACACCAACGGCGACGGCACGGTGAGCGGCGTTGAATTCACGAGTCTCGAAACCGCTCTGATCGCAGCGGAGAAACCCGGGTCCTGAGCCGCTTCGGTGTCCTCCCAACATGGCGCTCGCGGCCACTGCACGCCGGCTACCGTGATTCGATAGAAACGGATCGTGGCCGGCAGTCGAACGACTCGACAATGGCGATTCAGACGGCCATCTCCGGCCACGGCGTCGCGCCAGGCAAGACTACGCTCGTCGCGCGATCTGGCGGAGGGGCGTCTCGTCAATCCATTTGAGCAGCATGCCCCGGTGCAGGCGTTCAAGGCGTGGTTGCTGGAAGAAGCCGGCTCGGGCTAACGGTCAGGCTATGTCGAGCGCGTAAAGCGTCAGTCCGCCGGCCACCTTGGCGCAGATTTTTTCATCCATGGAAAAGACATTCCATACATTCCACGCTAATCAAAGGTCTCGTTCAGTAAGACACTCCTCTCCGCGCAATTCGTTTTCACTTTCACTACGAATGTAGGAGCAGGAACATGAGCAACGTTACGAAGCAAGAGTTCAAGCGTGTCTGGTTCATCACAGGTGCTTCGCGTGGTCTGGGCGTGCTGATGGCCAAAGCAGCCATCGCCGATGGCAATGCCGTGGTCGCCACCGGTCGCAACGCCGCCGGGATTGCCGAGCGGCTCGGAGAGTCGCCGGCCGTGCTGTCGATCGCACTGGATGTGACCGACGAGGCACAAGCCAAAGCGGCCGTCAAAGCCGCTGTGGAGCGGTTCGGGCGCATCGATGTCCTGATCAACAACGCCGGCTTTGGGCTGCTCGCCGCCGTCGAAGAGTCGAGCGACGCGGATGTACGCCGGATTTACGACACCAACGTCTTTGGTTTGCTGAACGTGACGCGCGCCGTGCTGCCCGTGATGCGTGAGCAGCGCTCGGGTCACGTGATCAACATTTCGTCGATCGTCGGTTATCAGGCGGCGGCAGGGGTTGGCGTGTACAGTTCGACGAAGTTCGCCGTCGAAGGCATCACGGAGGCGCTTCACGCTGAGTTGAAGCCGCTTGGAATTCACGCGACGCTCATCGAGCCCGGCTTCTTCCGCACTGACTTCCTGGATGCGTCGTCGCTCGTCGTCGGCAAGGAAATCATCGACGATTACGAAGGGACGTCGGGCACGCTGCGCCGCCTTGCGGTCGACATCAATCACAACCAGCCTGGCGATCCGCAGAGGCTGGCAACGGCGGTCGTTACGCTGGTCGATACTCAAACGCCGCCGCTGCGCCTGCCGCTCGGTACCGACACGCTAAAGGCGATTGCAGAAAAGAATGCTTACGTGACGACGGAAACGCAAACGTGGAGCGCGCTATCGCAATCCACGGATTTTCCGGTTTAAAGGCGACAGCCTGCCGGACGGCCGGAGGCGTCGCGCGCGTGCCGCATCGCGTTGCCGGCGGTGGGGCGTGCCGGCTATTGCCTCGTGAAAACTAAAACGTGCGGCCGAATGCCATCGGGCAACCGGTGCCTCTTGTGCCGCACAACGCTTCATTGCAGGGCAAGCCAAAGCGGGCCTTCCCAGGCCTTGAGTTCATCGAGAAACGCTTTTAACTTCGACGGCATGAAGCGGCGTGTCGGATAGACGGCATGCACCAATATTTCCGGTGACGACCATTCCGGCAAGATACGCACCAGTTCGCCGCTGGCGATATGCGCTTCGCAATAGCTGGACGGAAGCAATGCGATACCGTGCCCGCGGAGCGCAAACGCGCTGACGATGTGAAAATCGCGCGCGGCTACGGGGCCCGTCACGTGAACCTTGACCGACTTCCGGCCATTGACCAGATGCCATTCCGTCTCGTTGTTTCGCGCATTGATCAGCACGCAGGGCAGGTGACCAATGTCTTCGGGCCGCGAGGGCAGATCGTGACTGCGGACAAATTCGGGCGTAGCAACGAGGTGTCGGACACTTCTTCCCACGCGTTGCGCAACGAGGCTCGAGTCCTGCAGGTCGCCAAAGCGAATCGCGACGTCGATATTGTCGGCGATCAGATCCAGGAAAAGATTGGTGAAGTGAAGATCCACCTGGATACCCGGATAATTCTTTAGAAACGACGAGACGAACGCGTAAAACGCCTCGTGTTCCAGCATCACGGGACCGGAGATACGCAGGAGACCTTCGGGCCGCTTTTGCGTCTGCGTGATCACGCGTTCCGCGTCGTAGAGATGGCTCAGCGGCTCACTGCACTGATCGAAATAGGCCCGTCCCTGTACGGTCAGGCTGAGCTTGCGGGTCGTGCGCTGGAGCAGCGTCACGCCAAGACGTTCCTCGAGCACAGTCACCTTGCGACTCACGGTCGAGACGGGCATGCCCAGTGCCCGTGCAGCACGGCTAAAGCTTTCGAATTGCGCCACCCGCACAAACACAGCGATGTCGTTCAGGTCGGCCAGTTCAGACATGTTCAACCTTTGCTTGGATGGAAAAGAGATTACACATATTCCAGTCTAATCAAAAATGTCTCCGAGGACGACACTTCTCTCCACCCACTTCAACCTCCTCGGAGAAATATCATGTCTGACAAAGTCGTCGTCATTACCGGTGCTTCCAGCGGCATTGGAGCAGCCACCGCCAAACTCCTTGCCTCGAACGGCGCCACTGTCGCGCTGGCCGCTCGCCGGGTCGACCACCTCCAACGCATTGCCGCCGAAATCGAGGCCAAGGGCGGCAAGGCATCCGTTCACCAGGTCGACGTCACGGATCAGGCGCAGGTCAATCGTCTGATCAACGAAGTCGTCTCGCAACATGGCCGCCTCGATGTGATGGTCAACAACGCGGGCCTGATGGCTATCGCACCCCTGTCGCTGCGCAAGACAGACGAATGGGACTGCATGATCGACATCAATATCAAAGGCCTTCTTTACGGCGTCGCAGCGGCGTTACCGGTCTTCGAAGCGCAGCAGTCGGGCCACTTCGTCAACATCGCGTCGGTCGTCGGTTTGAAGGTCTTCAGCCCGGGCGGGACGGTGTACTCGGGCACAAAGTTCGCGGTTCGGGCCATTTCCGAAGGTCTGCGTCACGAAGTGGGCGGCAACATCCGCACCACGGTGATTTCACCGGGCGCGATCGACACCGAGCTCAAGTTTGGTTCGGGCCACGACGACAGCCGAAACTTCGTCGTCGACTTCTACAAGATGGCCATTCCGGCGGACGCGATCGCGCAGGCCATTGCTTATGCAATCGAACAGCCCCGTTCGGTCGACGTCAATGAAATCGTGATCCGGCCAACTGTGCAGGATTTCTAACGATCGCGGCGTGCAGGAAAGCACCTTGCCCCACAACTGCTGAAACGACTCCGAAGCGCACGCAAGCGCGCCTTCGGGGTGTGTGGGGGCGGTGTTGCTTTTGAATTCCGGTTTCAGGTCAATTTATCTCAAGGAGTCGTCATGCAAGCTTTAATCGCCAACATCCAGGGTTCGACTGCCATTGGTATCGGCATCATCATCGGTCTCGGCGCTATCGGCGCCTGTATCGGTATTGGACTGATGGGCGGCAAATACATCGAAGCCGCCGGACGGCAGCCGCAATTGATGAACCCACTGCAAACCAAGATGTTTCTGCTTGCGGGTCTGATCGACGCGTCGTTTCTGATTGGCGTGGGTGTAGCCATGCTGTTTGCGTTTGCAAACCCGCTGCTATCGAAACTCACAGGCTGAGGTTCGACGTTGCTGATTCGAGTCGAATGACGTTCAGGGATGAAAGCCGGGTCACTCGACCGCTTCTGAATTCGTAACTGCGAATTCAACTCATCTATATCGAGGACATCATCATGCCCGCTGCAGTATTTTCTCTGGCGATCGCGGCCTTCGCGATCGGAACAACGGAATTCGTCATCGTCGGCCTGTTTCCCGACATTGCAAAGACCTTCGGAATCTCTGTACCGACGGCCGGATTACTGGTGAGCTTCTATGCTTTGGCTATCACCGTCGGGACGCCTCTGGTTTCCGCTGTGACCGCACGGTTGCCTCGCAGGGCGTTGCTGCTTTCCCTCATGACGCTCTTCACGTTATGCAACTTCGCCGCAGGTCTCTCCGGTTCGTTCGCTACGTTGCTGGCAGTCCGGATCGTGATGGCCGTGGCCCACGGTGTTTTCTTTGGCTTGGGGACAACCGTCGCGATGTCGCTCGTTTCGACGGAGAAATCGGGCAGGGCGGTTGCCATCATGGTCAGCGGTCTCACTGTTGCGATGGTAACCGGGGTCCCTGGCGGTACCTGGATAGGGGAACTGATGAGTTGGCGCGTTCCCTTCTTCGTCGTGGCCGCAATGGGCGCTCTTGCGACGGCGGGACTCTGGCGGCTGTTGACCTCGCTTCCATCGCAGCATGGCTCCGGCAACATCCTCTCGCAACTCGCGCTGCTCAAGAGCAACGCATTAATGCCGCTTTACCTGATGGCCGCGGTGGGTTTGGGCGCCACGTTTGCTGTGTTTACCTTTCTGTCGCCTTTACTGACACGTATCACGGGTCTCAGCAGTGAAGGTGTGACCCTGGGCCTGATGACTTTCGGTTTGGGTTCGGTCGTCGGGACGATCGGTGGCGGGCGTCTTTCCGATCGTTATGGTCCGAAGTTCAGCATGAATATCGCATTGACGGGCCTCGCCATGTCCATGGCGGCCCTGTTGGTCAGCGCGCATCAACCTGCTCTGGTCATGGTCAACCTGTTTGTGTGGGGGACGTTCGCCTTTGCCATTCCCCCCATCTTGCAGGCAACCGTTGTGCGGGTCGCGCAACGAGTGGCACCCCGGGCCGTCGGTACGGCTGCCGGCCTCAATGTCGCTGCGTTCAATCTGGGAATCGCTGGCGGCTCCTTTCTTGGCGGACGGGCTTTGACAGGCGAGAGCGTGCTGGCGACGGTCTACGTCGGTGTCGCTTTGTCGATCATCGGGCTGGTTGTCGTCGCAATGTATCGATGGTCGGATCGTCTTTCGGCCGTGACGCCCCGTCATGCTCTGAGGAAGCTCTGACCATAGGTATATGCCTCGTTTCATCGCGCGTTTGTAAGCGCATTCCATCCGGGCCCGGAAGGCTCAACCATGTCGCCGACCCGATCGACACGCCGTGCGGCAGCGACCAGGAACGTCCGAAGAGATACACCATGAACGATTTACATCCTCCTATTCCCATGCCCGGCAGGCGACGTTTCGTGCAGTTGCTCGCTTCACTGCCTTTCGTTCCAGGTATGGCACTCGATCAGACAACGTCACCTCAATTGTCAGGAGCGGCAATGACGACTGCACAGCGTCCTGCTCGGCCAAAAGCCCTCGTGTTCGACATGCAGGGCACGGTCCTCGATTTCTACGACCCGATGATGCGCGAATTGGCCCAGATCCCGGCCGTCGCGTCGCATCTTGAGGATTGGTCGACCTTCGCTGGTCGATGGAGTGCGGCGGCGCACGACGCTATCGTTGAGATTTGTGCGGGTCGAACGGCGTGGCAACCCAACGGCGCGGTCTATGCGAACGTGTTATCACCGTTGCTTTCGCGCTACCCTGGCGGAAATGCCCTTTCCGACGACGACAAAACGCGATTGCTCGGCACATGGGGAAAGATGCAACCCTGGAACGATTCGGTGCCAGGACTCACGTCATTGCGTGAAGAGTTCGTGCTCGCGACGCTGACGAATGCCTCTATGGCTGCGATGGTCGCAATGGTCAAACGAGAGAAGCTTCCGTTCGATGCCATCTTGACGGGGGAGTTGGTACACGCGTTCAAACCCGATCCGCGCGTGTACCAACTGGCGTCGGACTTTCTCGGCTTTGCTCCTGGTGAGATTCTGATGGTGTCTGCTCACAAGTGGGACCTGATGGCGGCGAAGCACAGTGGGTTGCGAACCGCGTTCATCCCGCGGCCTGATGAAAACGGTCCCGCAACCCGGGTAGATATCTCGTCTGAGCCCTACATCGACGTGACTGCGTTCGATTTGCCGCATCTCGCGTCTATTCTGGGTCGAGGCTAAACCGGAGCCATCGGACCACCGGCCACAACCCTCGATTTGCCGCACGAGACACCCATACACGCACAGCAATCAGACCCGCGAGTCCCGCTCAAAGCCACGTGCCGCCCTGCCGTTCGCTCGGCTCCTCCGTGAGGGCGTCGAAATCGTGAATCCACCCGAGGTGATGCATCACGCTGTCGTGCGCGCCGAGGCGGGCGTTGCGCGCCTCGGCGGCCGGACCGTCGGGCAGATGCAGCACGTCCGCGGTGGTGATCGACGCGTATTGCACCTTGCGTGTGCGGCCGCGGCGCAGGCGCTCGTAGGCTTCTTGCGCCTCGCGCCAATTGCCCGGACCCGCCGCGGCCAACTGCGCGGCCAGCACGACGGCATCTTCGATCGACTGGTTGGCGCCCTGGCCGTGATGCGGCACGAGCGCATGCGCGGCATCGCCGATCAGCGTCACGCGGCCCTTGCTCCAACGGCCGAGCGGCGGGCGATGGAACAGGCCCCAGCGCTGACTGATCGGCACCGCGGTGATCATCTGCACGACGGCCGGATGCCAGTTCTTGAACAGGCGCAATTGCTCGCCCTCGCTGGCGGGCATCACCCAGTCGCGCGACGGCCACGGTGACGGATGACGCTCGACCAGGAGGAAATTCTGGTCGCCTTTGTCGCCAATCGGATAGTGCAGCAGATGGCCGCTCGGCCCGATCCAGAACTGGATGGTCTCGGGGTCGGGCAACAGATCCATGCGCCCGGCCGGCACCACGCCGCGAAAGCCCGAGCAACCGGAATACAGGGCGTCGTCATAGCCGAGCATCCAGCGCCGGGTGATCGAGCGCGCTCCATCGGCGCCGATCACCAGATCGGCATCGACGTGCACGCCGTTATCGAAGGCCAGACTGACGCGATCGGGATGCTGTGTGAGATCGACCAGCCTATGGCTGAGCTTGATGTGTTCGAGGCCGACCGCCTTGGACAGCACGGCCTGCAGATCGGCGCGATGAATGCCCCAGTACGAGCCGCCAAACTGTTCGCGATAGCTGGGCGTGCCGCGATGATGGCCGATGACAGCGCCGCTGCGTCCGTCGCGATAGACGAGCCCCGGCACCTCCGCGCACACCTTCTCGAACTCCGGACGCAGACCCATGCGTTCATAGAAGCGTGTCGCGTTGGCCGAGAGCGCAACGGCCGCGCCCACTTCGCGCAGCTCGTCGGTCTGCTCGTACAGTTGCGCATCGATGCCGTGCTCGCGTAGTGCAAGCGCAAGCGTAAGGCCGCCGATGCCGGCACCGATGATGGCAATCCTCAGGTCCGTCTGCTTCATGCTGTGTCTCCAATCTTCAGATTGATGGGTTTGGGCCGCCATGACATTTCTCACCGCGTTGCCGAATGTGCGTGCCATGTCAGTATTTTCAGCACTAGACCTTCATTCTTCAATAAGATGAAATGAATCTGCTTCATCACTGGATTGAATGAGACTCTGCGATGCGTGAAACATGGAACTGAGATGGAACTGAGCGAAATCGACCTCAATCTGCTGCTGCTTTTCCAGCGGTTGATGCAGGAACGGCGCGTGGCGACCGTCGCCGAGCAGATGAACATGAGCCAGCCCGGCGTCAGCAACGCGCTCGCCAAACTGCGTCGCCGGCTTGGCGATCCGCTGTTCGTGCGCAGGCCGGGCGGCGTGGTGCCCACCCCCTACGCGTTGCGTCTGGCGGAACCGGTCTCACAGGCCCTCGCCACGCTGCACGCCGCATTCAATCCGGTGACGGGTTTCGACCCGCTGCGCGCGATGCGCACCATGACGATCGGCATGACCGATATCGGCGAAGTCGTTTTTCTGCCCGCGCTGCTCGAACGGCTGTCGCGCGTCGCGCCGGGGGTCGCGCTCAATACCGTCCGCGATACGAGCGTCAATCTGAGCAACGAGATGGCCGACGGCCGGGTCGATCTGGCGATTGGCCTGCTGCCGCAGCTCAAAGGCGGTTTCTATCAGCGCCGCCTGTTCGATCAGCACTATGTCTGTCTGTTCAGGCGCGGCCATCCGC
The DNA here is from genome assembly GCF_050436545.1 of Paraburkholderia sp. GAS41. NCBI lineage: Bacteria > Pseudomonadati > Pseudomonadota > Betaproteobacteria > Burkholderiales > Burkholderiaceae > Paraburkholderia > Paraburkholderia sp. GAS41. The sequence continues at coordinate 206,031 of NZ_JBNDMK010000003.1, read as the reverse complement.
TCGAGGACGCGCCGCTCTCGCTAGCCGCGTGGCGCGAGGCGGAGCATCTCGTCGTGGTGGCGGCCGGCACCGGCCACGGGCAGGTGGACGAATGGCTGAAACGGCGTGGCGTGCGGCGTCAGGTGCGACTGACGGTGCCGCACTTCATGAGCGTGGGCTACATCCTGCAACGCACCGATCTGATCGCCACGGTGCCGGAGCGACTGGCGCAGCAACTGGCAACGCCTTTCTCGCTCAGCCTGCGCGCATTGCCTATGACGCTGCCCGCCGCGCCGATCCATCTGCTGTGGCACTCGCGAGTCCAGCAGGACGAAGACAACCGCTGGCTGCGTGGGGTGGTAATCGATCTGTTTGCGGACACCGCAGCGCACGTCCGCAAGACAGGCGGGCAGCAAAAGAAATAACACGCCATTCGATCATTGCCTGGCGGGCGCAACCTTCGGCCTCTGAATACGTGTAGGGCGGCCGGAGTGGGGCGGGTTTCGGTGTCTGGACTCGACCCATGCCGCTCGCCGTGCGAGCCGCATGCGCGTTGACAAGCGGTAGACGTTCATGAAAGCATGAGCGCGATTCACCTATCGGGGGCACAGGTGCGCAAACTGCCCAATTTCGTCTTGCTGCGTGCCTTCGAAGCCGCGGCGCGCTTGCAAAGCTTTGCCCTTGCCGCGCACGAACTCTGCCTCACGCCTTCGGCAATCAGCCATCAGGTCAAGGAACTCGAAGAATATTTCGGGCGACGGTTGTTCATCAGACAACATCGGGGCATTGAGCCCACCCCCGAGGCACTGCGGTTGCTCGACAGCCTGAGCCGGGTATTCGACGTGATCGAATCCGCTTGCACCGAGGTGTCGCTCGCACCTCAAGCACAGGTTCTCGCCGTCCATTCCACGCCCAGTTTCGCGGTGAAATGGCTTGCGCCTCGCCTGCCGGACTTCGGCCGGCACCATCCGGACATTACGCTGCGCCTGTCAACGGGGCCGGAGCTTCTGGACCTGACACGCGCCAAGGAAATCGACGTCGCCATCTATTACGGCAGCGCGCTGGATCGTCCGGGAGTCGTGACGGTGTCGCTGGGGTGCGAGCCCGTGGTTCCAATGTGCGCTCCGCCACTGCTCGAACGAGCGGCAACCTTGGAGCAGCTCGTTCAGGAAGCGTCGCTGATCGAGAGTTCGCTCAGCCGCCTGACCTGGCGCGACTGGTTCGACGCCAATTCGATACCCATGCCCGCACGGCCGCGGCCGTCATTCGACCGCTCGGCGCTTGCAATCGCGGCTGCAGTCGACGGCTTTGGGTTGGTCCTCGAGAGTATCCGCTTAGCCGAGCGCGAACTCGCTCGGGGAGAACTGGTGGAGATCGGCCGCGACCGTTTCGTCAGATTCGAGCGGGAGACTCACTTCCTGTCATGCCGGACGACCGAACTCAATCAGCCCAAGCTGGCGGCCTTTCGTCAGTGGGTGCTTGACCAGACACACGATTAGGAGGCTGCTGCGAAGCTCGATCAACCCGCAATAAAGCGCGTTGCGGGCACTTTCGCGCGGCACGACCCACCGACAGGTGAATCAGAATCACGTTTCATTGAACAACGATCGTTTGTCGGCGCGTCGCGCAGGCGCGACTATCTGTCTGCGGCAAGCGTGTTTTCACGGATCCCGAAGAGACCCATACCAATGAGTATGCGTTTTCCCGGATGAATGCCCGTGATTCGTCCCGCTTCAATCAATGCCTGAGGCTAACCGGAACAACCTGAATTGCCGGTGCGTCTCGCGTCCGGACGCCTGTTCGAGCGAAACCTGGAGAATGTAATGCTGAGTCCACACGAAATCGCCACGCTAATGGTGGTCAAGAATGCACCCGGCCGGATCGAATCCGGCCTGGGCGATCTGAATGCGCTATTAGACCTCAAGCTTTTGACGGTGGAACGCGCCGTAGCCGGGTACTCCTTTGCCCGCGTCACGCCGCGTGGTGATGCCGTTTTGCGGGCAATCAGCCGGCGATTCTGATGGATAGGCGGAATGGATCGTTCTGCGCAACGCATGAGACATGACCCATGACGCCTTCTAAAGAATACTGTCCAATGCTTTGGAGAACCTGGCAACCGCGCCTTCGACGTCATGCAGTTTGTCGAGGCCGAATAGTCCGATGCGGAAGGTCTTGAAATCAGCAGGCTCGTCGCATTGAAGCGGTACGCCGGCTGCGATCTGCAAGCCGGCATCGACGAATTTCGCGCCGCTTCGAATACCGTCATCGTCCGTGTAGCTGACCACGACGCCCGGAGCCTGAAAACCTTCCGCCGCGACGCTCCTGAAACCTTTGCTGGTCAGGAGTGCGCGAATGCGCTTGCCGAGTTCGAACTGCTCCGCTTTCACTTTATCGAAACCATATGCTTCGGTTTCCTTTATGACGTCACGCAGCGTGGTGAGACTGTCCGTGGGCAGCGTGGCGTGGTACGCGAACCCGCCGTTCTCGTAGGCTTCCATGATCTGCAGCCATTTGCGCAGATCGCAAGCAAAACTGGTGCTGGTGGTTTGGTCGATTCTTTCGCGGGCAAGCGGGCTGAGCATGACGAGTGCGCAGCAGGGCGACGCGCTCCATCCTTTTTGCGGTGCGCTGATCAGGATGTCGACACCGCTGGCCTGCATGTCCACCCAGATCGTACCGGAGGCGATGCAATCCAGCACGAACATGCCGCCGACGTCATGAACCGCATCGGACACCGCGCGCAGATAGGCATCGGGCAGCATCATCCCGGATGCGGTTTCGACATGCGGCGCAAAGACCAGATCGGGCTTGTTTGCCTTGATCGCCGCGACCACCTCCTCAATTGGAGCCGGTGCGTAAGCGGCCTGCCGCCCTTGTTCTTCCGGACGCGCTTTCAGCACGGTCGATTCAGATGGAATACCGCCCATGTCGAAAATCTGCGACCAGCGGAAACTGAACCAGCCATTGCGGATGACCAGACACTTCCTGCTCGTCGCAAACTGCCGCGCAACGGCTTCCATGCCGAACGTTCCGCTGCCGGGGACGATAACGACCGCCTTCGCGTTGTAGACGCTTTTCAGGGAGCTGGAAATATCGCGCATGACGCCTTGAAAGCGCTGCGACATGTGATTGATTGATCGGTCGGTGTATACGACTGAATATTCGAGGAGTCCCTCGCGGTCGACATCGGGAAGTAAGCCTGGCACGTTCGCCTCCGGTAATGGACGAAGAAAAGACCCGCAAACTGATTCTAACGAAAGCTGGCTGCAACGCCATTGGCTGGGACGCGCCCGTTAGCCGACCGGCACGCTCATGTCTCTGGTGGGAGTGTGCCATAAAGATTGAACAATCCCGCGAGGCATCGATCACCGGGCGAGCGGACGTAACGTCCGGCGCTTTATGCCCGGCAGGAATGAGTATTATCGACGGTGCCTGCCTTCCTGGTCATGCCGCTGAGCTTCATCATTCGCTCATCGTCAACCAGCAAGGAGAACACTCATGTCACTGCAAGACAAACTCGACGCATTCCGGGCCGACTTCAAGGCAGGCAAACCGCCCTATAAGGCACCGCCGGAAATCCACCCCGTTATGGAGCGCGCCACCGCGGAACTGATCGCGAGTGGTCAGGCGAGCCGCGCCATCAAGGCCGGCGACCGCGCACCGCAATTCACCCTGAACGATCAGGACGGCAACGAGGTCGCTTCGGCGGCGTTGCTGAAGAAGGGGCCATTGGTGATTACTTTTTATCGCGGCGTATGGTGCCCGTATTGCAACATCGAACTGCAGGCGATCAACGAGGTGCTACCCGAGATCCAGCGCTACGGCGCGAATGTGGTCGCACTCTCGCCCCAGACGCAGGTCAATAGCCGGAAGTCGGTTCGCACCAATGAACTGGGCTTCCCGGTGCTGAGCGACGTCAACGGTCAAACGGCTGCGGATTTTGGTTTGCGTTTCGGATTACCCGACTATCTCGTCGAGTTGTACCAGAATCTGAAGAACGATTTGCCGAGCTTCAACAACGATCCGAGCTGGACGTTGCCGATGCCCGCGCGTTACGTCGTGGGTCAGGATGGCATCGTGTTGTACTCCGAAGTCAACCCGGACTACACGCGCCGTGCCGACCCGTCGGAGATGTTCCCGGTGCTGGAGAAAGCGACAGCCAGGGCCTGAACGCTACGGCCTGGCGTCGCCGGATGGCGTACCCAACACTTCTTCGACGAACTCGACGAAGGCACGCGCCTTGGCACTCACCATCCGGCCGGCCGGAAATACGGCCCACAGGTCGATAACCGGCAACTCCCAGTCGGTGAGGACCGACTGGACCGTGCCGTTGGCGAGTTCGGGCGAGAACATCCACTCTGACGCAACCGCAAGGCCCATATCCGCGAGTACCGCCGTGCGCATGCCCTCGGCGGCACTGACACTGACGCGTCCGGAGACCACGACCGCAACCGCCTTGCCGTCCTGACTGAACGCCCACGTTTCACCGCCGCCACGCAACGAATACACCACCGCCTGATGCTGGCTCAGATCGGCGGGCGTGTGCGGGATACCGTGTTCGGCGAAGTAGGCGGGTGTGCCGACAACGAGTCGGCGGCTCTGCGCGATGCGGCGTGCGGTCATCGCGGAGTCGTCGAGCGAGCCCATCCGTAACGAAACATCGATGCCTTTTTCGAGCAGGTCGATGGTGCGGTCGTCCAGCACGATATCGAGTTGCAGGTTCGGGTGCCGGTTCATGAACGTCTTTAGCACCGGCAGAATGTGCAGGCGCGCGAAGGTCACGGCGGCGCTGACGCGAAGGATGCCTGATAGTCCGGTGGACGAATCACGTGCGACCTGCTCGGCAAGCTCGGTCTCTTCGATCGCGCGCCGCGCATGTTCGTAAAAGCGTTGACCCGCATCGGTCGGCGTCAGGCCGCGTGTTGAGCGCAGCAGCAAGCGGACGCCCAGGCGCTCTTCGAGCTGCGCAATCGACTTCGAGACGGCGGGCTGACCCAGTTTGAGCCGTTTTGCCGCTGCTGAGAACGAGCCCGCTTCGACGACGCTGATATACGTTTCCATTGCTGCCATCCGGTCCATGCGGGCGTTGCTCCTTCAATGGGTTGTCATCAAGGCCGAAGTCTAACGCGCCAGAAGCATCACGGCGTAGCCGCGCTCAAGACACGGTGGAATGGTATCCTCGCTTCGCCGAGGCCCGCCAACGCCCGCCAACGCCCACCAACGCGCCAGGCGCTGCCGGCAAGCAAGGTAAAGGACGAGAGGTTCGCGTCATCCGCTTCGAATTTCGAAAGCTATCGCTTTGGAGACGATGCAATGAAACGCCGCTACTGGGTATACCTGTTCCTGTTCTTGCTGACGGTCGTGAACTACGTCGACCGCGTGGCGTTGTCCATTGCATCCACCCAGATCAGCAAGGAATTCCTGCTGTCGCCAGTCAAGCTCGGTTACCTGTTTTCCTCGTTCCTGTGGCTGTTCGCCGTGGCGTTGATTCCGATGGGTTTGCTGGTCGACCGTTTTGGCACTAAACGCCTCAACGCATGGGGCATCGGCTTCTGGTCGCTGGCCACCGCGTTGACCGCGTTCACCGGTGGGTTCATTTCTCTGCTGATCACCCGTCTCCTGATGGGGCTCGGTGAGTCGACGACCTATCCCGCAGGCGGCCGCGTGATTCGCGAATGGGCGCCCGCCGCGGAGCGGGGCATCGCCACCTCCATCTTTCAGGCCGGGAGTCTTCTGGGACCAGCGGTTGGTGCGATTGGCCTCGGCTACGTCGTGACGGCCTACGGGTGGCGCGCCGGGTTTCTGGTGGCGGCCTCGCTGGGTTTCATCTGGCTGGCCGCATGGCTGATATGGTTCAAGCAGCCGGAAGACGCCAACTGGCTGAGCGAATCCGAGCGCACGTACATCGTGGCCGCTCGGAACACCGTCGGAACCTCGAATTCGCTCGAACCGAAGCGGCTCGGTCTCGCGGGACTGGTCCGTTCACGAACCATCTGGGCCATCGCCTTCACCCAGGGCTGCGCGGTCTATGCGACCTATCTCTTCCTGACATGGATGCCTAACTATCTGCAAGCGGAAAAGGGCATGAGCATCACGCGCAGCGGGCTGTTCACGGCGGTTCCGTACGCCGGTGCTGCCATCCTTGGCGTGCTGATCGGCACTTGCAGCGACCGCTATCTGCGCGGTAAGGACATCGCGGGTGGAAGTCGCAGGGCAGTCGTTGCCGTCTGCCTGCTGATGTCCGCACTCATTCTGCTGGTTCCCGGCGCCAATGAGCTTTGGCTCGTGATACTTCTGCTGACGCTGTCCCTGACCGGCTGCACTGCGGCGGTCGCGTCGAACCTCTCGCTCATCAACGACATGCTGCCGTCGAAGAAGGATTCGGGCACCGCAATCGCCATGATCAGTGTGGGCGGCAACGGCTTCGGCCTGATGGCGCCCATCGCGACGGGCTACGTCGTATCGATGACGCATAGCTATCAGGCGGGTTTCGTCATCACGGGAATTCTGGCGCTAACGGCGGTGGCTGGAACGCTGCTGCTAACGCGTCGTCCCATCACGGCAACCCAGCCAGCCGGCGATGTTTGCACTACGCGAAACGCGTAAGCGCGCGGTGGGTGACACATGCCGGCAGGCGCCGCTCTTGCGCTTTGCGTAAGACGCTGAAAGCATAGATACTATGTTGTATGTTTGTAACGTACACCGCTGCTATCACGGTAGCGGACGCACTTGTTGAAGTAGTCACGGCTACCTAGCCATCCAACACCCTCGCGGCAGAACCACTCCATAGCACTTCCGGGGCGATGAATAGCAGAGTCCAGGTTTTGTCGAACGATGGCGAGCGCATCCTGTCTCGCGTACGGCGCTCGGGCGAGGGCGGCGACTACTACGTCCTGTTCGCGCAGCCCGCCGCGAATCATCCGCTGCCCGCCAGCCTCGACCGCATTTCCCACGAATTTGGCCTGAAGAACGACCTCGACAGCCAGTGGGCGGCGCGGCCGCTGGAGCTGTTGCAGGCGAGAGGGCGCCCTCTGCTGGTGCTCGAAGATCCCGGCGGCGAACCGCTCGATCAGTTTCTCGGTGCACCTCTGGAGATCGGGCGTTGCCTGTCGCTTGCCGTGGGTATGGCAACCGCGCTGGACCTGCTGCATCAGCGCGGTCTCGTCCATAAGGATCTCAAACCGAACCATGTGCTGGTGAACTGTCCCGACGGACAGACGCGACTGACCGGCTTTGGCCTGACCTCGCGCTTGCCGCGCGAGAGACAGGCACCCAAACCGCTGGAAACCATCGCCGGCACGCTCGCCTACATGGCGCCGGAGCAGACTGGCCGGATGAATCGCTCGGTCGATTCGCGTAGCGATCTCTACGCGCTCGGCGTCACGTTCTACCAGATGCTGACGGGCGTCCTACCGTTCGACGCGACGGACGCCATGGAATGGGTGCACTGCCATATCGCCAGAATGCCGTTGCCACCTGGCGTGCGGGTCGACAGCGTGCCTATCGTGTTCTGCCGCATCGTCATGAAGCTGCTCGCCAAGACCGCCGAGGAGCGCTATCAGACCGCCGCCGGTGTCGAGCAGGATCTGCGGCGCTGCCTGGCGGACTGGCAGCGCAAAGGCCGCATCGACGATTTCGCGCTGGACGAATACGGCACGCGTGGCCGTCTGATGATTCCCGAACGACTCTATGGACGGGAGCGCGAAGTCGAGACGCTGGTCGCCACGTTTGCGCGGATTCTGGAGAGCGGTACGCCGGAGCTCGTGCTCGTGTCCGGATATTCCGGCATCGGCAAGTCCTCGGTCGTCAATGAACTGCATAGAATCCTCGTGCCGCCACGCGGATTGTTCGCGTCGGGCAAGTTCGACCAGTACAAGCGCGACGTCCCGTATTCCACGCTGATCCAGGCGTTCCAGGGGCTGGTGCGCATGCTGCTCGGCAAGTCCGACACGGAGCTGGCAAGCTGGCGCGCCGCCCTGATGGAGGCGCTCTCGCCCAATGCCGCGCTCATGAGCGACCTGATTCCGGAACTGAAGCTCGTCATCGGCGAACTGCCGCCCGTTCCGGAACTCGAGCCGCAGCAGGCGAAACAGCGCTTTTTGCAGGTGTTCCGGCGCTTCATTGGCGTATTCGCCCAGGCTGACCATCCGCTCGCGCTGTTTCTCGACGACCTGCAATGGCTCGATGCCGCGACCCTGGATCTGCTCGCGGATCTGACCACACACCCGGACATGCGCTATCTGATGCTGATTGGCGCGTATCGGGACAACGAGGTGGACGCCACCCATCCGCTGACTGCCAGACTTCAGGCGGTGCGCGACGCGGGCGCGAAGGTCGGGGAAATCCGTCTTGCTCCGCTGACCCGTACGCACGTCGGGAATCTGATTGCGGATGCACTCAACTGTGCGCCCGAATCGATCGAGTCTCTGGCGCACCTCATGCGCGACAGGACGGGCGGCAATCCATTCTTCGTGATCCAGTTCCTGCGGGCGTTGGCCGAAGGCAATCTTCTGACGTTCGAGCGCGACGCACGGCAGTGGCGCTGGGACACGGAACGCATCCGTGCCAGCGACTACACCGACAACGTCGTTGACCTGATGGCCGGCAAGCTGATCCGCCTGCCGCCCGCCACCCAGCGCGCGCTGCAGCAGCTTGCCTGCCTTGGAAATGTCGTCGACATCGCGACGCTGTCGGCCGTGCTCGACGTGCCAGAGGCGCAGGTTCACGCCGTGTTGTGGGAGGCCGTTCGTCAGGAAGTGGCCGTGCGGCTGGACGACGCGTACGCGTTCGTGCACGACCGGATCCACGAAGCTGCCTATTCGCTGATCCCGCAGGCCGCGCGCGCCGAGGCCCATCTGCGGATCGGCCGGCTGCTCGTCGGCCAAACCCCCGAAGAAAAGCGTGAGGAAGCGATCTTCGAGATCGTGGGGCAACTCAATCGCGGCGTCGTGCTGATGACCGAGCGCGACGAACGCGAGCAACTGGCGGCGTTCAATCTGCTCGCCGGCCAGCGAGCGAAGGCGTCCACTGCGTATACGTCGGCGCTCGCCTATTTCATCATGGGCGCCGGGCTATTGAGCGACGATTGCTGGCAACGGCGGCATGATCTGATCTTTACGCTTGAGTTGAACCGGGCCGAATGCGAATTCCTGACGGGCCAGCCGCTGGCCGCCGAAGCGCGACTGGCGGCGCTGTCGAGGTGCACCGCGACCACGCGCGAGCGTGCCCTGGTGGCATGCTGGCAGATGGATGTCTACGTGGTGCTCGACCAGAGCGACAACGCGGTGGCGGTTGGCCTCGCTTTCCTTCGTCACGTGGACATCGAGTGGACCCCGCATCCTGACGAGGCGGAGGTGCGACGCGAATACGAGCGTATCGGGACACTGCTGGGCAACCGGAGCATCAAGGCGCTCATCGATCTGCCGGCAATGGAAAACGCACATGCCGTGGCAACCGTCGATGTGCTGGTGAAGCTGATCCCGCCCGCCTTGCTCATGGATGGAAAGCTTGGGTGCCTGACGATCTGCAAGGCGGTTAGTCTCAGCCTGGAGCATGGCAACGGCGATGCGTCATGCGTGGCCTACTCGTATCTACCGAAGGTCGCCGGGCGGCGCTTCGGCGACTACCACGTCGGATCTCAATTCGGTCAGCTCGGCTGCAAGCTCGTCGAACGGCGCGGCCTCGTCCGCTACGAAGCCCGCACGTACCATTCCCTCGCCAATTTTGTCGCGCGCTGGATACGGCCTGTCCGCGCATGCGCTGCCGAACTGCGGCGCATTTTCGACCTCGCGAACCGGACCGGCGACCTGCAGTTCGGCGCGTACGCGCGCGCCCACCTCGTCTCGACTCTGCTTCTGATCGGCGAGCCGCTGGCGGAGGTGCAACGGGAGGCCGAAGCCGGTCTTGCGTACGCCAGGAAAGTGCGATTCGGTCAGGTCATTCACTTTATCGAAGGGCAGATTGCGCTGATCCGCACGCTGCGTGGCATGACGCCCGTGTTCGGCTGTTTCGACGACGGACAGTTCAGCGAAGCGCACACCGAACGCGTGCTGTCCAAACCGTCGCTGTCGCTCGCCGCATGCTATTACTGGGTCCGGAAGCTCCAGGCGCGCTATCTCGCCGGAGACCACGAGGCGGCGATGGCCGCTGCCTGGGAGGCCGAAAGACTTCTGTGGATCTTGCACTCGTTCATTGAGGAGGCCGAATATCACTTCTTTGCCGCGCTGGCGAGGGCGGGCTGGTGCAAATCCCATCCGGCCGACCCGCTCCCGCAGCACCTGCAGGCACTGACTGCCCACCACAACCAGTTGCGCGTCTGGGCGGAACTTTGCCCGGAGAACTTCGCGGGCCATACGGCGCTCGTCGGTGCGGAGATGGCCCGCATCGAGGGCCGCGTGGTCGATGCCGAGATGCTGTACGAACAGGCTATTCGCGCAGCGCAGCAAAGCGGCTTCGCGCATGTCGAAGCCCTGTCGAACGAACTGGCGTCCCGCTTTTATGGCGCCCGCGGTCTTGCGAGCATTGCGCGCACCTATATGCAGGACGCCCACTATAACTACCTGCGTTGGGGCGCCAACCGGAAGGTCCGTCAACTCGAGGAAGAGTGCCCGTACCTGCGGGCCCAGGAGATGGCGCCCGGACCCACGAATACGATGGCCGCGCCGATCGAGCATATCGAACTGGCGACCGTCATCAAGGTTTTGCAGGCGGTTTCAGGCGAGATTCACCTGGCAAAGCTGATCGAGATGGTGATGCGCACGGCAATCGAACAGGCCGGCGCCGAACGGGGTCTGCTGATCCTGTCGGATGGGGAGCCGCGTATTGAAGCGGAGGCGATCAGTAGCTCGGGCAGGATCGAGGTTTCGACGCGACAGACCGCCATCGGAATCTTCGATCTTCCGCAAAGCGTGCTGCAGTACGTCATTCGCACCCAGGAACATGTGCTGATCGACGATGCGTCGGCCGACATCGTGTACTCAAGGGACGACTATGTGCGGCGCAAGCGTTCGCGGTCCGTCCTCTGTCTGCCCATTCTCAAACATGCGAAGTTTGGCGGCGCGCTCTATCTGGAGAATGACCTGACGTCGGGGGCTTTCACCTCGAATCGCGTCGCACTCCTGCAATTATTGGCTTCGCAAGCTGCGATTTCGCTGGAGAATGCAGCCCTCTATACCGACTTGCAACGCAGTGAAGCCTTCCTTTCCCAGGGGCAAAGAATCAGCCATACCGGCACCTTCGGCTGGAGCGTGGCCAGCGGCGAGTATTACTGGTCGGAGGAAGGCTACAACATGCTCGAATACGACAGGGGTATCAAGGCCTCCGCAGAACTTGCCTTGCAACGAATCCATCCCGACGATCGCGAATCGGTTCGACGGCTGCTCGACGAAGCGAACCGGGAAAAAAAGGATTTCGATAGTGAACATCGTCTGCTCATGCCGGACGGGAAGATCAAACACGTTCACACCACGGGCCGGGCGGTGAATATCGGCAACCTTGAGTTTGTCGGCGCCGTTCGTGACATCACGGAACGCAAGCTCGCGGAGGAGGCGTTGCGCGAGGCACTGACCGACCTTGCACGCATCAACCGGGTCACCACCATGGGCGAACTCACGGCATCGCTCGCGCATGAAATCAATCAACCCATTACGGGCGCTATCACCTACGCAAACGCCTGCTTGCGATGGCTTGCGCGTGACGTGCCGAACCTCGAGGAAGCGCGCGCGGCGGCCGCCAGAATGGTGAAAGATGGCGAGCGCGCCGCCCACATTATTGGCCGCCTGCGCGCGCAATTCGAAAAGGGTGCTCTGATTCGGGAGGCTGTGGATGTGGGCGCGATCATTCGCGACACCGTTGGCCTCCTGCGCAGCGAGGCAGTGCGTTACAACGTATCCGTCGAGACAGAACTGGCAGACGATATTCCGCAGATCGTCGGAGACCGTGTGCAATTACAGCAGGTCGCGATGAATCTGATCATCAACGGGATCGAGGCGATGAAAGACATCGACGGCATCCGGGCGATGGTTATCCAGTTGCGCACGACGCAAGACGGACAGATTCTCGTGTCAGTCAGCGACACCGGTAGAGGGATTCAATCGCAATTCGCGGAACAGATTTTCGATCCATTCTTTACGACTAAACCGCACGGCACGGGCATGGGACTTCGCATCAGCCGTTCAATCGTCGAGTCGCACGGCGGGCGTTTATGGGCCGTCGGCGCCCCGGGGCGTGGCGCACTGTTTCAGTTCACGCTGCCTGTTGCCGCTGCGGACCTGGGTGAATGATCAAACCGTCAAACTGTCAGATTGGGCCCGGAAGCGCGCGGTCGCAGGTTTCACTTCCCGCTCTGAATAACCCCGTTCAGTTGAGTCCCAGTTGCGTATGCGATCGCGCCGCGAGATGGAAGGGTTTGCCATCTTTTGCCGCCGCGCTTCGCCATGTATGCTGTACGACAGTTGTGAATCGTTCATGCGTCAGGCCGGCCGTTTTGGGGACAGGCTGGCTACCACCTGGAGACCGATGATGATTAAGGTTAGTGTCATGTACACGAACACCCCCGGTGCCCGTTTCGACCACGAGTACTATCGCGACAAGCATATGTCCCTGGTCAAGAATCGCATGGGTGCGGCGTGTTTGTACTACACCGTTGACAAAGGACTTGCAGGCGGCGCGCCCGGCGAGCCGCCGACATACATTGCCATGTGTCACATTTTCTGTGACTCGGTCGAGTCGTTTCAGGCCGCTTTCGGGCCGCACGCGAAAGAGATCCTCGGCGACATCACCAACTACACCGACCTGACGCCGACCCTTCAGATCAGCGAAGTGGTCGTCGAGCGCGCCTGACGCGAATGGCCGCGCAGGCCGTGACGGAACCGTGCTCGCTGGAGGACGGTTTGGCGGCCTTTACGAAACGCGTCGCTCACTCTCCACAAGGAATCCCGCCCCCCGATCGAGCATCGACGGGGGTAGAATCCCCGCCGGGAAACATTATTTGCTGGTGGATCGACTATTAAGACCCTGTTTTTATAGAGGTCAATATTCTGGATTGTCGCCTGGTGATTCTCGCATTCGGGAGAATGTTGGAGAAGCGCGCGGGGTTTCAGTTGAGTGCCACTGAACCTGACGGCGGATAATGGCGACAACGTCATTTTGAGCATTATTTTTAGGATTCTGTCATGGAAATTAAAGTCAACTTTCTCGACAAACTACGTCTTGAAGCCAAATTCGATGACTTCACGGTCGTGGCCGACCAGCCTATCCGCTATAAGGGCGACGGCTCGGCGCCGGGTCCTTTCGATTATTTTCTGGCCTCGTCGGCCTTGTGTGCGGCTTATTTCGTGAAGTTGTACTGCGTAAATCGCAATATTCCTACCGAGAATATCCGTCTGTCGCAGAATAATATTGTCGATCCGGAAAACCGCTACCAGCAGATTTTCAAAATTCAGGTCGAATTGCCGGCGGATATCTCGGAGACAGATCGTCGGGGTATTTTGCGTTTTATTGACCGTTGCACGGTAAAAAAGGTGGTGCAAGCAGGCCCCGAGTTTGTAATCGAAGAAGTAGAAAATCTGGATGCCGATGCGCAGGCATTATTGACGCTGAAACCGGCTTCGGATGCGAGCACTTATATTACGGGCAAGGATCTGCCGCTGGAGCAAACCATTGCCAATATGTCGGCCATTTTGGCGGGCCTCGGCATGAAGATTGAAATCGCTTCGTGGCGCAATATCGTTCCCAATGTGTGGTCGCTGCATATCCGCGACGCGCATTCGCCCATGTGCTTTACCAATGGCAAAGGTGCGACCAAGGAAAGCGCGTTGGCGTCGGCGCTGGGCGAGTTTATCGAGCGTCTGAATTGCAACCATTTCTATGGCGGTGCGTTCTGGGGTGAGGATATTGCCAATGCGGAGTTTGTCCATTACCCGAACGAGCGCTGGTTCAAGCCGGGTCGCAAGGATGCGCTGCCGGCGGGCATTCTGGATGCGTACTGCCTGGAAATTTATAATCCGGACGGCGAGTTGCGCGGCTCGCACCTGTACGACACCAACTCCGGCAATGTGGAGCGCGGTATCTGCTCGCTGCCCTTTGTGCGGCAGTCGGACGGCGAAGTGGTCTATTTTCCGTCCAACCTGATCGAAAACCTGTACGTCACCAATGGCATGAGTGCCGGTAATACGCTGGCCGAAGCACAGGTGCAATGTCTGTCCGAAATTTTTGAACGGGCCGTCAAGCGCGAAATTCTGGAAGGTGAGATCGCGTTGCCGGATGTGCCGCAAGAAGTGCTGGCGAAATACCCCGGCATTCTGGCCGGGATTCAGGGCCTGGAAGAGCAGGGCTTTCCGGTGCTGGTCAAGGATGCGTCGCTGGGCGGAACCTATCCGGTCATGTGCGTCACATTGATGAACCCGCGGACCGGCGGCGTGTTTGCCTCGTTCGGCGCGCACCCCAGCTTCGAGGTGGCGCTGGAACGGAGTCTGACGGAATTGCTGCAGGGGCGCAGCTTTGAAGGCCTGAACGATTTGCCTCAGCCGACCTTTGTCAGTAATGCCGTGACTGAGCCTAATAACTTTGTCGAACACTTCATTGATTCCAGCGGTGTGGTGTCGTGGCGCTTTTTCAGTTCCAGGGCGGATTTCGAATTCGTTGAATGGGACTTTTCCGGCGAGGGTGAAAACTCCAATACCGAGGAAGCCGCAACCTTGTTCGGCATTCTCAAGGCCATGGACAAAGAAGTGTACACGGCGGTGTATGAGCAGTTGGGTGCCGTCGCCTGCCGGATCCTGGTGCCGGGATATTCGGAAGTTTACCCAGTGGAAGATTTGATCTGGGACAACACCAACAAGTCACTGTTGTTCCGCGCCGATATCTTGAACCTGCATCGCCTGGACGATGCCAGCCTCGCAGCACTGCTGGACCGACTGGAAAACAGCGAACTGGATGAGCACTCCGATATTGCCACGTTGATCGGCATCGAATTTGACGAGAATACGGACTGGGGGCAGCTAACCGTTCTCGAGTTGAAGCTGCTGATTCATGTCGCCTTGCAGCAGTTCGAGGAGGCGCAGGAGCTGGTGGGCGCGTTCCTGCAGTACAACGACAATACGGTCGAGCGCGGGTTGTTCTACCAGGCCTTGAATGTGGTACTGGAGGTGCTGCTCGATGACGACCTGGAAATGGACGACTACGCGGTCAATTTCCGTCGGATGTTCGGCGACGCGCGGATGGACGCGGTGATGGGATCAGTGGACGGCAGCGTGCGTTTCTATGGGCTCACGCCAACGAGCATGAAGCTGGAGGGGCTCGACCGGCACCATCGTTTGATCGACAGTTACAGGAAACTGCATACGGCGCGGGCCAATGCGGCGGCTACCGTCAGTTAGGGCGACGAATTGTGGCTGAATGCGCTGATGCTGTTGATCTCACAGCATTAGTGCATTTTCGGAAGACGAGTGACTACAGGTCTCGCATGCTGCCGCGACGACGTGGCTCAATGATTAGGCCAGTAGGGCGCCCTTGAAGCGCAGCACCATCTGGCAGCCTGGCTGGTTGTCGCGTATTTCCAGTTCAGCGTCGTGCACGCGCGCAATGGCGGCAACCAGACTCAAACCAAGGCCATGTCCCGTCGTTGCGTGAGATTGCTGGCTCTGGCTGCGATAAAACGGACGCAAGACCGCCTCGCGTTGGTTTGCGCGTTGAAATGGTAGTTCCATACCGCTTCGAACAGCATCGCCCGCGTGACCGGTTGGCCCGCGTAACGCATTATGTATTCGAGCAACTGATAGTCGCGCGGCTTCAGTTCGATGACCTCGCCCGCACGTTTCACTTGATGATTGCCCGTATCGAGAAGTCGCCTACGCTCCGCGCGGACGGTTCGACGGGCGACGAGCGGCGGCGCAGCAGTGCATTCAGGCGGGCGGTGAGCTCGAGCCCGTCGAACGGCTTGGTCAGATAGTCGTCGCCGCCGGCACGCAGACCGCACACTCGCTCATCCACCGCCGAAAGCGCGCTCAGGATCAACACGGGGGTTTGTTTGCCGACATTGCGCAAGGTAGACAGGATCGACAAACCGTCGACGTCGGGCAGCATGCGGTCCAGCACCACCGCGTCGAAGTCGCCTTCGAGCGCGCGCAGTAAGCCGGAGTGACCACGCGCTGCGCTTTCGGCGGCAAAACCGTAGTCTTCGAGCGCAGCCGTGACTTCGAGCCGGGTGTGGCCGTCGTCTTCTACGACCAGGATGCGAGGCGTCGGGCGCGGGTTCGTCGGCCGCAACGTCTGGCCGCGTAGCGTGCCATGAACATCTGGCTGTTTCATGACGCGATCGGGGCGCCCCACGGCTCGATGCGACCTTGGTCGAGCGCCAGGGCCGCGCGCACTTCAACCTTCGCAAGCCACCTCGCGTCTTCGCTCGCCGGGTGAATCGAACGTGCGTCGGCTATCCGTAATAAGAACTTTAACTTCGTAAGTTACTTATCACCGGGCATTAATGCGTGGTCTATACCATCGCGCCTTGTTTGATTCATTGCCCCACCGTCGCATTCAAAAACAAGGATGCATGCACCATGCAACGGGTGCGTTCAACGCCTGGAAAGAAGCCGCTAACACAGTTCGTCCTTGCTACGCTCTGCGCCGCCGGAACACAGATCTCGCATGGGCAGACCACGGGCGATCTCGGCTCGGTGCAAAGCACGGCCGTGTCGTCATCCGATAACAGCGCGCCTGCCGCGAAGAACACGCAGTCGGCCCCCGCGCAGGCACCCTCACAGGGTTCGCTCACAGCCAGCGAGCCGAAATCGGTGATCAGCCAGCGCTACATCCGGGACACCGCGCCGCCGCGGAAAATAATCGCTCGGAGTTCGAAATAACCCAACACTACGGTCTGAGCGGAACGGATCATTGGGATTACGTGGCGTTCGACGCGGTCCGTCATCATCTGTTCATCAGCCGCGATATGCATGTTCAGGTGGTCGATACACGCACCGGAAAACTGTTTGGAGAGGTCGAAAACACAGATGGGGTGCACGGCTTCGCATTCGTGCAGGATCGCAAGCTCGGCTTCATTACCAACGGTCGCGCGAACACCATCACGGTCATCGACCTTGACACGTTGAAGGTCATCGACACGATCAAGGCGGCAGGTCCCGACCCGGACGGCATTCTGTATGTGCCGGCGTTGCAGCGGGTGCTCGTCAGCAATGGACACGATAACAGCGTGAGCGCCATCGACGTGGTAAGCCGCAAGCTTGTCTCGACCATGCCGGTCGGCGGCAAGCCGGAAGCGCTCGCTGCCGATAGCCACGGGCACGTCTTCGTCAATGTGGAGGACAAGGGTGAGATCGTCGAGATGGACGGCAACGCGGGTACGGTACTCGCGCATTGGTCGATTGCGCCGTGTGAGGAGCCGAGTGGTCTGAGCATCGATATTGCGCACGAGCGTCTGTTCACCGTTTGCGCCAACCAGCGCATGATGGTGATCGATTCGACTTCAGGCCGTCAGGTGACGGTGTTGCCGATTGGTGGTCACCCGGATACCGCGGCGTTCGATCCTGCCTTGAAGCTGGCGTTTAGCTCGAATGGCGCGGACGGCACGCTCACCATCGTTCATGAGGACGATGCCGATCACTATACGGTTGTGCAAAACGTGCATACCGCCGAAGGAGCGAAGACGATGGCGCTCGACGCCAAGACACACCGGGTGTATCTGGTTTCGTCGCAATTCGCCCCCGCTGATGCGGCAACGGCCGACAACCCCCATCCTCGCCCCCGGGTGCTGCCGGGTACCTTCGAGGTACTGGTTGCACAGAAAAAATAGCATCCGTCGATTGCGAACAAGCTAGCTGAACGGGTGCCGACAGTCGTTATCGGCACCTCATTCGCACGGACCATTGCCCACTTCACAGTCAGCGCCACGCTTGAGGCGATCGAGCATATCTATGATCTGTTCGAGCATTGGTTGCCGACAATTCGCTGTCTAGACTGTGGTCTGCTCCACGTCCGATCCTGTCGAAGCATCCATTGTTTCTCACGATCCCCTCTTTTGCGATTCAGGCGATGAATAAAGGCTGAATGGCGTTTCTATTTATTGAGTGTCTATCTTGTCGACCCGCCTGAAACTTCTGTTTTCCATCATTTTGACGACCTGTGCGGCGCAGGCTCATGCTCAAGCGAGCACCACGTTGCCTCTGGAAACTCACGCGGGGTTTTACTCACGAGAAGTCGGGCTGACTCGCGCACTGGATCCGCAAGTGTTCGTTGCAGACGATGGCGCGCCCGCTGGCATAGGACCGCAGGGGATCACCCATGCAGCGGGAATGCGCAATGCGTTCGTGGATGAATCGGACAATCGGGACTTGTTCGACGCGCATGGAGAACCTCTGCACATGACACTGAGCCAATGGCTCGGCGCAACAGGCACGGTGATGTTGTCCCCTCAATCCAACGGCACCGAGAAGATCGATGTTTCTTTAAGCAGACTAAAACCTGGTGCGCTTTATAGCCTGTTCGAAAATCACTTTGAAAAAAATTCGGTCCGGTTTACCCCGCTGGATGGATCAGGCAAGGGGAATTCTTTCAGAGCTGACTCCCAAGGGGCAGCAAACATTCATGTGGTCGCTCCGGCGGTCCTGACGCATGAAAACGCCGTGCTGGTGGTGTTGCACTCTGATGGGATTGCGCATGGTGACAAACGAGGAAATTTAGGCGTTGATGCGCATCACCAGTTGATTGCTCGACTTCCCTGACTGCCGGCACGTTCGCATGCACCCGGGAGCTTCAGGGCGCCGGAGCGAACCACGTCGTCCATACCTTGCATCCTCTCTTGCACGCTTTGACCCCTGTTTGAATCATCTGGCATCTGAAATAGCGTTTCAATGACTCATAAAATATCGCTATTTTGATACCTATCGTCCCAAATATGGACTACTATTCTGAGACAAATGCCAGAAAAGGGGCGGCCGTGTCTTCAGTGAGAGATGATCTGACGCAGAATCGTTACCGGAGCGGCGAGGCGGCGCGGCTGGCAAAGATGCCCGTTACCACCCTGCGTATCTGGGAGCGCCGGTATGGCGTAGTGGCGCCGCCGAAAACCGAATCGGGGCAGCGCCTCTATTCGGAAGACGACGTGCGCAGGCTGTCGCTGCTGAAGGGTCTCGTGCAACGCGGTCGGCCAATCGGCACGATCGCAAAACTGGATCGAGCCCAGCTCGAACAACTCGCGCAGGGTCGGTCTGATCGGGAATTTGCGCGCCTGGCCTCCGGCTCGGCGCCGCTAACCGTGGGCCTCACGCTCGCGGTTGTCGGTGAGCCGCTGGTGCTGCGCCTCGACGAGGAAGACGTGGACCCCGCTAAAGCCGGTCTGGTCAATGTAACGCGCTTTGCAAGTCTGGACGAAGCCACCTCGCATATCGCCATCGAGCCGGCGGATCTTCTTTTGATCACTGCCACGTCGCTGCACGAAGACGTGGCCTCGCAAATCCTGAGTCTGGGCGAAACGTGTCAGGCGAAGGCAATCGCGGTGATTTATGGGTTCGGCACCGGTCGGGCCATCGAGATGCTGCGACTGTCAGGCGCACGGCTGTATCGCGAGCCCGACAGCCGTATCGAGTTGCGGCACGTACTCGAAGAACTGGTTCGGACTGCGCAGGATTGGGGCGTAGCGTCGCAGGACGGTCTATGGTTGCGTGCGGCGCGCCGCTTCGACGACCGGACGCTGAACGAAATGGTCGCGCGCTCGTCGACCATCGCGTGCGAGTGCCCGCGGCACCTTGCTGAACTTATCATGAAGCTTTCCACATTCGAGAAGTACAGCGACGAGTGTGGATCACGCTCAGTGGAAGACGCCTTGCTGCACCGGAACCTGGGCGACGTGGCGAACCGCGCGCTCGCGATGTTCGAGTCCGCCCTTGCGTGTATCGCACAAGAAGAGGGGCTTCTATAGGAGAGACGATGGCTGACCTGATTGCACGGAAGCAGCGCCGTACTTTGGCGATTACCGCAACGGTCCTGGGGATCTGCACGCTCGGTCTGTTGGCGGCGTGCGCATCGCTCGCTGGCGGCAAGAGCGGCAATGCGAATGTGCCGCAGCCGGCGAGACCCGTTGATCTGGATCGCTACGCAGGCCGCTGGTATGAGTTTGCGCGCTATGAAAACAGCTTCGAAAAGGGCTGCGAGAGCGTTACCGCCGAGTACGCGAAACGCAGCGACGGACTGATCTCCGTAACGAACCGTTGCCACGACGGCGGTGTAGACGGGCCACCACGCGTTTCAGAGGGGCGCGCGAAGATCGTACCCGAGTCGGCAAACGCCAAACTCAAGGTCTCGTTCTTCGGTCCATTTTATCTGGGTAATTACTGGGTGCTAGATCACGCGGACGACTATAGCTGGTCGATCGTAGGGGAGCCCAGTGGACGCTATCTCTGGATTCTCACGCGTGTCGAGCAGCCCGCCTCTGCATTGCGAGACCAATTGATCAACCGCGTTGCGGCGCTCGGCTACGATATATCGATGCTAAGGAAAACGCAGCATTAGAGTGACACGCATGTGAGTTTGGTGCGTGTAATAAACCTCTGCCCGGCAACGAGGTTTATGCTGCCGGGTTCAGGTTGAAATAGACGTTCGCGTGTGACTGCCTCAATCATCGGTAAGCAGTTTCAGCGCTAGCGGATTGGTTGCCGCAGTTTTGATCGCGCCAATCGCGGCCGCCGTATAGTTCGTGCCGGCGGTCAGGTTGACGGTTGCCGCGATCGCGGTGGTGGTTGTACCCGCAACGTTCACCTGAATGGCATAGGTACCGGCGGGCACGGTCAGATAATTGCTGATGGTGCCGAACGGTACATTCGATAGCACGACCTGGCCATTGGCGAGAATGTCGACGGGCCCTGCGTCCGGTGAGGCGTGAATGACCCTCAATCCCACTTCTCCATTGGGCGGCGCCGAGGAGGCGTCGGTGGCGAGAAGCGCTTCAATATTGGCGACGAAGTTAGCCGCGATCGCTGTATAGGCGCCGCCGACCGCCAGCGTCGGCGATACGTTGATGACCGTCGTAGTGGTGCCCGCAACATTGACCTTGATCTGATGCGTTCCCGGCGAGAGGGAGAGGTAGGACGAAAGCGTCGGGTAGGGCACGTTCGAGAGAACTTTCACTGAATCGACATAGACATCGACGTTGGGCGCATCCGGCGACGCATGCAGCACTCTCAACTGGGCAGTTTGAACCGTGACGTTATCGCCGCCGCCGCACGCAGCAATCAGTAAAATGCAGAGCGAGGCGAGCACGCCTCTCAGGGTTCGGATCATGTTTGTCTCCTGTGTCCAGAATGTGGACGTGTCAATACCCCCAATGGATTTTATGCTTATAGAAAAGGCGTAATTCCGTTTCAAAACCGATGCATGTCTTGCAAGAACATGAATATGTTGGTTCGTTTAAATACGGATTATAGGAGACGTTTTTAAATTTCGCTGTCCGAATGAATTGGATTTTTGTGTGCGATGTCGTGGGCTAAGTGTCGAAGATACCGCTTCGCGATGATGACGGAAAAGTGGGCGAAGGAAATACCGCGTTGTTCATCGTGCCGCGTTAGATACAGAGCGAAGTGAAACGCGTTTGTCGCCATTGTTTATAACGGAGCTGTGGATTTGAACTACAGTGACGGCTAGCGAGTCCATCCAGAATGCGGCATTCAGACGGACAACGGCTCCCGGAGGGCGATTGAACTCATCAACTCGTACGAATGCGGCGCCCGCCCGGGCGCCGCGCCCACGTCGTGTGCCGAAGACCCGGGAGCAGCAGGCGCGGGTCGAGGCACGTGCGGCCGAGGCTTTCCATTCGGCACCGTTGCGCTCTGACCTGGCAACGTCGAGCGAACCGTTCGCGACACGCCTTCAACACTGGTTCGACACCCGCGGCTGGCAACCCTTCGATTTCCAGCGCAACACGTGGCAGGGCATTGCGCGAGGCGACAGCGGTCTGTTGCACGCGACGACCGGCTCGGGCAAGACGTGGGCGCTCTGGTTCGGTGTGCTAGACGCCTTCGCTGACCATCCTGTGAAGAGCGATGTTCCTCAGCCCGATCCGTTGACGGTGCTGTGGCTCACGCCGATGCGGGCGCTGGCCGCCGATACCGCCCGCGCGTTGCAATCGTCCGCTATCGATCTCGCCGTACCGTGGACGGTCGGCCTTCGCACCGGCGATACCGGATCCACCGAACGCGCCCGCCAGAACAGGCGCATGCCGTCGGCGCTCGTGACCACGCCCGAAAGCCTGTCGCTAATGCTGACGCGAACGCACGCGCGCGATGAACTTGCGCATGTGCGTCTCGTCGTCGTAGATGAGTGGCATGAACTGGTCGGCAACAAGCGCGGCACACAAACCCAACTCGCGCTGGCGCGGCTCGCACACTGGCGGAACGATCTGCAAATATGGGGTTTGTCGGCAACACTCGGCAATACCGCGTTCGCGGCCGAGGTATTGCTCGCGTCCGCCAGAACGCCGCGTACCTTGCTACAGGGCGCACAACCGAAAACGCTAGTCGTCGATACGTTGATTCCAGACACCATCGAACGCTTTCCATGGGCCGGTCATCTGGGCACGCGTCAAGTGGAACGCGTCGCCGGGGAAATCGATACTGCGGGCACTTCGCTGGTGTTTACCAACACGCGTTCGCAGTCCGAAATCTGGTATCGCGCATTGCTCGAAGCGCGTCCGCAATGGGCCGGGCTAATTGCGTTGCATCATGGGTCGCTTGACCACGATGTGCGCGAATGGGTCGAAAACTGGCTGAAGAATGGCACGCTGAAAGTGGTCGTGTGTACGTCGAGCCTCGATCTCGGCGTCGATTTCCTGCCGGTCGAACGGGTGTTCCAGATCGGCTCGCCGAAGGGCATCGCACGGCTGATGCAGCGCGCGGGGCGTTCCGGCCACGCACCGGGTCGCGTGTCGCGCGTGACGATCGTGCCGACTCACGCACTCGAACTGGTCGAAGCCGCCGCCGCGCGCCGCGCGGTTCAGGCGCGGCAGATCGAAAGCCGCGAGGTTCCCCGCAAGCCCGTGGACGTACTGGTTCAGCATCTGGTGACGATCGCGATCGGGGGCGGCTTTACGGGAGATGACATGTTCCAGGAGGTCTGCAGCGCGTATGCGTATCGCGAGCTGACACGTGCGGAATTCGACTGGGCCATTGCGTTCGTCGAACGTGGCGGCATGTCGCTGACCGCCTACCCGGATTTTCACCGCGTGGTGCGCGATGACGACGGCGTGTACCGCGTGCCACGTGCGGACCTCGTGCGGCGTCATCGGAACAACATTGGCACGATCGTCGCCAACGGGACGATGCAGGTGGCCTTCGTGCACGGTTCTCGGATCGGCATGATGGAAGAGGCGTTTATTTCGCGGCTGAAACCGGGCGACATATTCACGTTTGGCGGACGCGCACTCGAACTGGTGCGTGTGCGCGAAATGACCGCATACGTCAAACGTGCCGTCTCGACGCGTGGTGCGATGCCCCGCTGGGCGGGCAGCCGCATGCCCTTGTCGACGGAACTGGCGGACGCGATGCTTGCGATGCTGGCCGAAGCCGGACACGACACCTACATGGAGCCTGAAATGCAAGCGGTGCGCCCGCTGCTCGAATTGCAGCGCAAGTGGTCGGCCTTGCCTGAGCCCGGCACGCTGGTAGTCGAAATGTTGCGCACGCGCGAGGGCCATCATCTGTTCTGCTACGCGTTTGCGGGACGCACCGTCCATATCGGTCTCGGCGCGTTGCTCGCCTGGCGCGCGGCGCGTGATCGCCCCGGGACGTTCTCGATTGCCATCAACGACTACGGCTTCGAGTTGCTGTCCGCGCAGCCATTCGATTGGCCGGCGCTGTTCGAAAGCGCCATCCTGTCGCCGGATGGGCTCGAGCAGGATCTGTACGCCAGCCTGAACGCCTCTGAACTCGCCATGCGGCGCTTTCGCGAGATTGCACGCATCGCCGGACTCGTTTACGAGGGGAACCCGGGCCAGCATAAAAGCGCACGTCAATTGCAGGCGTCGAGCGGTTTGTTCTACGAAGTATTGCGTCGGCATGACAGCGGTAACCTGCTGCTCGCACAAGCCGATACTGAAGTGATGCTGCAGGAACTCGAAGTCGCGCGCATTGGCGCGGCCTTGCAGCGCATGGCCGCGAGCCGCATCGTCTTGACGCACCCGAAAAAACCGACACCCTTCGCATTTCCGTTGATCGTCGGAAGAATGCGCGAGAAGCTGAGCACCGAAAAGATTGCCGATCGCGTCGGACGGATGCTGGCTGAACTCGAAAAGGCCGCGCGATGATGGCGAACGCCAGCGGGCCGACCTTGACCGTAGACCTCGACGGCCACCCGCTCGTGCTGTCCGCGCATCGTGCCGCGGTCGATCCGGCGTTGAAGCTGCTGCTGGTTGCCGACGCGCATTTCGGCAAGGACGCCGTGTTTCGCTCGCACGGCATTCCAGTGCCGATCGGTTCCACGTCCGACGACCTGGCGCGGCTCGACGCGTTGATCGCGGCTCACGAACCGCAGCGACTGGTGTTTCTCGGGGACGTGCTGCATGGCGCGCAGTCTCACGCGCCCGAGGTCCTGCAAGCCTTGCATGCGTGGCGGGCGCGGCATCGCAAGATGCGGATCACGATCGTCGAAGGCAATCACGACCGTCACGCCGGCTTGCCACCCGTCTCGCTCGATTACGACGTCGTCTATGAGCCGTGGCGGATCGGTCCGTGGGCACTGTGCCACTATCCGCAGACTGTGGCGGGCGCCTATGCGCTTGCCGGTCACGAACACCCGGTGTATCGACTCGCAACGCGGATCGACTCGGTACGCTTGCCATGCTTCCGGTTTGGCAATTGCGCGGGGGTATTGCCGGCGTTCGGAAGTTTTACCGGTGGTCACGTTGTCAATGAAGGCGCAAGCGACGACGCAGTGTTCGTCGTGGCCGAGGGCAGCGTGCTGAGTGTGAAATAACGCTGCCCAATGCGGATCTAACGTGTTCTACCTGTTTCGTAGAGCAGATTGATCCGCCACGGAAGGGCGGATGCCATGAAGTTACAGATACTCGAGATTGCCGTCGACGCTCATGGCCTGACCAGAAATGTTCTGACCTGCGGGCGAAGCCAGAAACAAGGCCATGGCTGCGACGTCATCCATGGTCACCATGCGGCGCAGCGAGATTTTCTTGAGGTATTCATCCTTCATCGTCTCAAACGAAACGCCGAGGGACTCGGCACGGGCCGCAATCACACGGGTCATACGTTCCCCTTCGACTGTTCCGGGCAGGATGGCATTGACACGGATGTTGCTCGGTCCCAGTTCGACAGCCAAAGATTTAACCAGCCCGACGATAGCCCACTTGGTCGCCGCGTAAGGCGTACGGAAGGCGTAGCCGAGACGTCCTGCAACGGATGACATGGCGATGATGCTGGGACTATCGGACGTCTCCTTGAGTACCGGTATCGCCTTCCTCAGGAAGTAGAACTGACTATTCAGGTTGGTGGAGACGGTTTGCTCCCACTGGGCAGGATCGAGATCTTCCACCGGCCCTGTGGGACCGGCGATGCCCGCGTTGTTGACCAGAATGTCGAGTCCACCGAGTTTCGCGCGCGCGTCATCAATGACCCTGTCGACCTGGTCGCGATCGGCGACATCCGCCACGGTAGCGTGAAGATGGGCGTGTCTGGACTTGATGCTCTCGACAGCGGAGGGATTGACGTCGCAGACGTAGACCTTGGCGTCGACCTGAAGAAACGCTTCAGCAATCGCGGCGCCAATCCCTGTTGCTGCGCCGGACACCAGGACGCGCAGGCCGGGTCGGGGTTTCAGAAGTTCAAAAGTGTTCACAGTGGGTTTCCATCAAGTTAGAGAGTGCCGCCTGCAAGGACGATTGGCCTGGAACACAGTGTGCCAGCCGCAGGCGGGTCCCGCTCAAAGCGTCATGCCGCCGGATGCCTCGATCACCGCACCATTGATGTAGCTGGCCTCGTCGCTGGCGAGAAAGGCGTAAATATTGGCTATCTCCTCGGGCTTGCCGAGCCGGCGCAGCGGCACCTGATCGCGCATTTTCGTTAAAACCTCTTCGGGAACGGTCGACAGGATCGGAGTCTCGATGAAGCCCGGCGCGACCGCGTTCACGCGGATACCTTTCGGACCCAGTTCGCGACTCCACGTCTTGGTGAATCCGATCACACCGAACTTCGCGGCAGCATAGTTCGTCTGTCCATAATTGCCGTAGAGTCCCACGACCGAACTCGCATTGAGTATCACGCCGGCGCCTTGCTCCACCATGATGTCCACGACTGCCTGGGCGACGTGAAAGACGCCGCGAAGATTGACGTCGATCACGTCGTCGAACTGTTTCAACGTCATTTTCTGGAGGCGGGCATCCTTCGTGATACCGGCATTGTTCACCAGGATATCGATTCGCTGGAATTTCCTGAGTACGGTCAACACCATCTCGGTGACCGATTCGCGGTTGGCGACGTCAGTGACGAAACCCTCGGCAGTCGCGCCCGTCTTGCGGCATGCATCCACGACACGCGCAACAGCATCCGGGTTCAGGTCACACACAGCCAGCACGGCACCTTCGCGCGCGAATTTCAATGCCGTGGCCTCGCCGATACCTTGACCCGCCCCCGTGACGATGGCCACCTTGTCTTTCAAACGCATGAGTCTGTTTTCCACATTGAGATGATGAGATCACGACGCAGGTCGTGTGATGCCTGTTTTCCGGATCACGCCGGCTCGAGGCCGTTGGAGGCGATGTGACGATTTTCCGCACGAATGGCTTTAGCCAGCAGCGGGACGAGGAGCAGGCCCAGAATCGCCGCGCCCACAACGACGTTGAATCCGGAATCGCTGCGGCCTGAAACGCTTTCCATCAAGCCGAACAGATACGGACCCACGAACCCGCCCAGCAATCCAATCGTATTGATGAAGGCGAGACCGGCGGCCGCCTGAACGCCCTGCAGTCGCTTCATGGCGACCGCCCAGTAGGAGGGCAGCACACCGCCGGCGAAAAAACCGGTGACGACCAGCAGAATGAGTTGAAACACCTGATCGTGCGTGGAGATGAAGAGGCACGCACAGATCACTAGCCCCAAGGTCAACGCCCCCAGATAGGCGCAGTCGCGGTCGATGCGACGATGGATGCGCGGCAGCACCAGCACACCAATCAGGAAGCCAATACCGACGCTGCTGGAGAGAAACCCAACGACCACGGGTGAGCTCACATGCATTTGCCGGACAATCGCAGGCGTGAAAAAGTAGAGACCGACGAAAGCAACCTGATTCAGGAAGTAGATAAGACTGATCAGCACGGTGGTCGGACGCTTGAGCGCGGCCACCCAGTTGGCGGAAGACAGCTCAGATTGACCATGCGTGTCGATGACGGCATGGGTTTCGAGTGCCTGGATTTCCTGCGCTGACAGCCACCTGGCGTTGCGCGGACGCTCGGGCAGTTTGAAATACAGAACGATCCCCATGAGGATGGTGGGAATGCCTTCGAGCAGAAACATCCACTGCCAGCCATGCAGCGTTGCCGCACCATTCAGTTGCATCAGGCCAGCCCCGAGCGGATTGCCGATGATGAGCGCCACGGCCGGTGCCGTATAAATCCAGCCGACTGCGACGGGTTTGTCCTTGGGCGCAAACCAGAGCGTGACCATATACATGAGCGCCGGGAATAGCCCCGCTTCGGCCGTGCCGAGAAGCACGCGAAGCAGATAGAACGACCATGGCCCTTGCACGAACATCATGGCGGCGGACAGCACCCCCCACGTCACGGCAATGCGTGCTATCCAGATACGCGGCCCGAATCGATGGGCTGCAAGGTTGCTCGGCACTTCGAGCAACGCATAGCCAATGAAGAAAATCCCGGCGCCGAGTCCATAGGAGGCGGCGCTGATACCGAGATCCACCGCTAACTGGGCCTTGGCCAGTGCCACGTTGGTACGATCGATGAACGACAGGAAATAGATTGCGCACATCAACGGGATGAGCCGTAATATCGCCTTGCGTGTCGCAAGGCGGTGGGTCTCTCCCAGGTTGATATCAGCGGGGATGGTTGCCATGGTGTCTCCTGCCTGTAGGTGATGTCTCTGTTATGGCAACGCGCGCCGGCAAATCCATTGCAGGCGCGCGTCGCCTATGAGCCGTTTTTTCCGCAACGAACGGGATATGCCTGAACGACGGTGCCGTGCACGTTTCACAGGGAGATGTTGTCGGCGCCCTTGAGCCCGAGCATGGCTCGAGCATCAGCGGGAGACGCAATGTCGAACGAGAGCTCTTCGAGAATCCGGCGAATCTTTCGAACCTGCTCCGCGTTGGTTTGCGCCTTCTTGCCCTTGGATAGATAGACGCTGTCTTCCAGTCCGACGCGGACATTGCCACCCATGATTGCGCCCATCGTCACGAGCGGCATCTGATGGCGGCCGGCGCCGAGCACGGAAAAGTGATAGTTTTCGCGGCCAAACAGGCGGTCAGCGGTCGAGCGCATGACGGACATGTTTTCTGGATCCGCCCCGAGGCCGCCGAGTATGCCGAACACGGACTGAATAAAGAACGGCGGTTTGACGAGATGCTGATCGACGAAATGGGCAAGGCTATACAGATGCCCCACGTCGTAGCATTCGAATTCAAACCGCGTTCCGTAGTCGTGGAACTCGGTAAGAATGTTGCGGATGTCTTTAAAGGTGTTCTTGAAGACCATGTCTTCCATCCCTTCGAGATACGCTTTTTCCCACTCATATCTCCACGACGGAATCTTCGCGGCGAGCGGGTGAAGGGAAAAATTCATGGAGCCCATGTTCAACGAACACATCTCCGGCCGTACAAGACGCGCATAGGCGAGCCGCTCGTCGAGCGTCATGCGGGTACTGCCGCCCGTCGAGATATTGATGACGGCGTCGGTTTGTTCGGCGATAGCGGGAACGAACTGTTTGAAGATCTCGGGACTGGGCGTCGGCCGACCGTCTTCCGGATTGCGCGCATGCAGATGCAGGATAGCCGCGCCGGCTTCTGCCGCTTCAATTGCTTGAGCCTGGATATCCGCCGGCGTAATGGGCAGGTATTCCGACATCGAGGGCACGTGCGCGGAACCCGTGACGGCGCAGGAGATGATGACTTTACGGCTCTGACTACTCATTGGATGCTTCCTTTATTGCTCGACGAAACCCGCGACGGCGACAGGCGCGATTCCTCCGGCGTCATCCACCTGGTGGCTTGCGCATGCAAAGCAGCACGGAAGGGAATGCGGGTCACGGTGTCTCCGACGTCTTGCTGGGCGGCCAGTGCCAGCCCCTCTCTTGTGATATCGATACTAGTCGGATACGATCGCTGCCGTAAGGTCAATTTCGGACAGTTGAGTGTCCATCCGGGACAATCTGAGGAGACGCCGTGTTGTCCAGATATCCGCTGCTCAACGAGCGCATTCATGCTCCGTACAAAATCGCCGCCTTGGTCGAGGTGCTGGCGGAGGAGGGGATTCCGCCCGTCGCCAGCCTGAAAGGCAGCGGCATCGACGTTGACGAGCTATACAGCGCCTCGGTTCTGACCTCGGTACGGCAGTACGCGACTGTGTGCAAGAACGCGATGGCACTGAGCCGTGACCCCGCCACGCCGTTCAAGGTCGGGTCACGTCTGCATCTCGCGGCCTACGGCATGTACGGCTATGCACTGATGTCGTGTCTCTCGCTTCGGGATTACTTCCGGCTTGGCGTGAAATATCACCAGCTGGCGACGCCCACGCTCACCATCGTGTGGACCGAGTATCCTGACCGGGCCGTCTGGACCTTTCCGGATGCATTTATCTCCAGTCCATCGCGCGAGCTGGGGCAATTTTTGATCGAGCAGCAATTCACCCAGCACGTTACGCATCTTCAGGATGTCGCGGGACATAGCTGTCCGCCGGTAAAGGCCTGTTTTTCGTATGCGGCTCCGTCCTACGCCGGCCTTTATCCGAAGTTTCTCGGCTGCCCCTGCTACTTCGATCAGGAACAGTGCGAACTCGTCTACGACAGCGTGATCCTCGAGCAGGAACCCCAACTGGCGCACCGACATTCGGCGGCGATGATTCAGGAGATGTGCGACCGGCTCATCGGTCAGGCAAAGACGTCGACGGGCGCATCCGGCGAGGTGTATCAGGTACTGATGCGAAAACCCGGCGAGTTCCCGAGCATGGAGGTGGTAGCCGAGGTCCTGAAGATGACGAGCCGTACCCTGCGGCGCCGTCTCGAGGCCGAGGGTACGTCGTTTGTTGCGATCGTCGACGACGTGCGGTGTTCGCTCGCCACCGAGTATCTGCGAACCACGAAGATGAGCACGGAAGACATCGCCATGCTGCTCGGATTCAGCGACGCCGCGAATTTCCGCCGGGCGCTGAAGCGATGGACAGGTAAGGGCCCGGGCGATTTTCGTCACTGAGGCCGCGTCACCCGCGTCACCCGCGTCACCCGCGTCGACATTTCGCGACCGCCAATCGCGTATCGGCAGCGTAGCCGCGACACTGCCCGGCGCTTCCTGCGAAGCCTCCCCTCTACATCGTCAAAATGATCTTCCCGACATTGGCAGACGATTCCATGCGCCGATGTGCGTCGGCGGCGCGCGCCAGCTCGAAGGTGGTGTCGACCACCGGTTCGAGACGGGCCCCGCTTGCAAACCGGTCGAGCCAATGTTCGCGGAAACGGCGCACCATGGCGTGCTTGTCCTCCTGGGGACGCGATTTCATCACGGTTCCCATGATCTGCAGATGGCGATAAAGGATCTGCTCCAGTTCCACGCTGACATTGCCGCCGCCGCCGAGGATGCCGACCTGGACAAGCCGTCCGCCGTGGGCGAGCGAAGCGATATTGCGCGCGAAATACGGTGCGCCGACGAAATCGATCACGACGTCGACGCCGCGCCCATTCGTCTCCTTCGCTACGATCTCGGCGAAATCCTGGGTGCGATAGTCGATCGTCACATCCGCGCCGAGTTGCGACACGCGTGCGAGCTTGGTGGCTTCGGCGGTGGCGAAAACCGCTGCGCCGGTCGCTTTGGCTAGCTGCACGGCAGCCGAACCCACTCCGCCTGCCGCCGCGTGAATCAGCACCGAATTGCCGTGTGTGAGGCGACCCAGATGCAGCATGGCCTCGTGAGCCGTGACGAACACTTCGGGAATCGCTGCGGCGTGCACGTAATCGAGTGCCGCGGGAACGGGCATCGCCATGCGATAGTCGATACGCGCGATCTCCGCATACGCGCCGCCGCCTACCACGCCCATCACGCGGTCGCCTGCCTTGAATCCGCGGGTTTCACTGCCGGTTTCGATGACTTCGCCGGCGATTTCGAGGCCCATGATGGTCGAGTCGCCGAAGTTGGGCCGGCCATAACCACCGCGGCGATGCGTGAGATCGGCGCGATTCACGCCGGCTGCGTACACGCGTACCAGAAGATCCGTCGGGCGCAGTTCGGGCGCGGGTGATTCGGTGAGCTGAAGGACGTCGGCTGCGCCGAAATCGTCGAATGTGATGGCTTTCATGCTTGTGCTTCCTTTGTTTCGTTAAACGTAGCTTGAGCGACCGCCGAAGCCGAGATGGCGGCCGGAAAGCCGGCATAGAACGCGAGATGCGTGATCGCCGCCGCGAGTTCGTCGCGCGTGACACCGTTGGCGAGCGCGCGGCGCAGGTGCGAAGGCAACTCGTCGAGATGGCCGCCCGCGATCAGCGCGGCCACGGTGATCAGGCTGCGCTCGCGTGGTGCCAGCGCCGGGTCGCTCCAGATCTGCGGATACAGCGTGTCGTCGACGAATGCGGCGAGCTTCGGGGTGAATGCGCGGGCGGCTTCGCGCGGGCTGCTGAAGTTTGCGTGGGACATGATCCTCTCCGTTTCAGATCTGGCTGATGAACTTGTTGGTGAGATAGAACCCGATACCTTCGGTCCCGCCTTCCGAACCATGACCGCTTTCCTTCATGCCGCCGAACGGCAGCTCCGTCGAGACAATGCGGTACTGGTTGATGCCGATCATGCCGGCTTCGAGTCCGTCCGCCACATCGATCGCCGTGCGCGCATTGCTCGTGAAAGCGTAGGCCGACAGACCATAAGGGAGCCGGTTCGCTTCGGCGAGCCCGTCGGCGAGCGTGTCGAACGGCATCAGCACGGCGATCGGACCGAAGGGTTCTTCGTGCATGACGCGGGCGTCCATCGGGACGTCGGCTAGCACGGTGGGTTCGAAGAAGAAGCCGTCGCCTTCGATGCGCTTGCCGCCCGTAAGCACGCGCGCTCCACGCGCGACCGCGTCGGCCACCAGTTCTTCCATCTTCGCGAGTTGGCGCGGGTTGGCGAGCGGGCCGACCTGCGTGCCCGGCTGCATGCCGTCACCCACCTTCAGCGCGCGCGCCGCGTCCACGAAATACTGGACGAATGCCTTATAGGCGTCGCGTTGGATCAGAAAACGCGTCGACGAGATACAGACCTGGCCAGTGCCGCGAAACCGGTTGGCGGCGCCTTCGACGGCGGCCTTCTGCACGTCGGCGTCGTCGAACACGAGGACGGGACCGTGACCGCCGAGTTCGAGCGTGATGGGCTTGACGCCTTCCGATGCGCGCGCCGAGAGCAGACGCCCAATCGGAACCGAGCCCGTGAAGGTCACCTTGCGGATGATCGGCGAGGCGATCAGGTGCCTCGAAACGTCATCCGGCACGCCGAACACGACCTGTAATACGCCCTTGGGCAGACCTGCATCATCGAGAGCGCGCGCCAGGGCGAGCGCCGTAGCGGGACTTTCCTCGCCCGGCTTGAGGACGACGCTGCAGCCCGCCGCCAGCGCGGCGGAGAGCTTGCGAGCCGGCGTGATGGCGGGAAAGTTCCAGGGTGTGAAGGCGGCAACCGGTCCGATCGCCTGGCGCTTCACGAGCTGCTGCACGCCGGGACGGTTCGACGGCACGACGCGACCGTCGATGCGACGCGCTTCTTCGGCGAACCATTCGAAGTAGTCGGCGGCCCGCAGCACTTCGTCGTTGCTTTCAGCGAGCGGCTTGCCTTCCTCGAGCGTCATGAGCGTGGCGATGTGGGCAGCGCGCTCGCGCATGAGGTCGGCGGCGCGTTTGAGAATGCGCGCGCGCTTGGCCGGTACGGTATGGCGCCAGACTTCGAAGGCACGCTGCGCGACGTGGAGCGCGTGGTCCAGATCGGCTGCGGTGGCGAGCGGCACGCGGCCGAGTTCACGCTGCGTGGCGGGATTGACGACGGCGGCGGTGGCGCGGCCGTCGGCTTCGAGCCATTCGCCGTCGATGAAAAGATAAAGCGAGTCGTACGATGCGTTCATGACTGACCTCCAATTGATGTTCCTGATTTCCCGAAAGACTGTTCTCGATTCGCTGGGTGGAGCCGAGTGGCGGGGTTCGGAACAGAGTCTAGGAGCGCAGCGCGCGTTGATTTAGAGCGGGACGGGGGAAACATTCTTGTTGCCAGCAGCAAAATCGCCAGGC
The DNA here is from genome assembly GCF_050436545.1 of Paraburkholderia sp. GAS41. Taxonomy (NCBI): domain Bacteria; kingdom Pseudomonadati; phylum Pseudomonadota; class Betaproteobacteria; order Burkholderiales; family Burkholderiaceae; genus Paraburkholderia; species Paraburkholderia sp. GAS41. Next base: position 172,585 of record NZ_JBNDMK010000003.1, on the reverse strand, counting down.
CGGGATGGCTTGCGCCAAAAAGGTGCCAGACTCATCATGCAAGCCAGGGACGCAAAGACCAACGGAAAGCGATCGGGATGGCCTGAATGGACAAGTTCTACAACATGTCGGTGTTTGCGAGAGTCGTCGAGATGGGCAGCTTTACGGCGGTGGCCAATCATCTCGACTCGACGGTGGGAAATGTCTCCCGCGCGGTGTCCGCGCTCGAAGACGCGTTGGACACCCGCCTGTTGCAGCGCTCCACGCGCCGCCTCCTGGTGACCGATGCGGGACGGCGCTTCTACGAGCGCTGCGCGACAATCCTCGCGGATCTTGAACAGGCCGAAGCCGAAGCGCGCGACGCCCTTCTCGAACCGCGCGGCGCATTGCGGGTCCACTCCGTGCCGGGCCTCGGGCGCCAGCTTGTGACGCGGACCGTGCTGGACTTTCGCAGGCAATACCCGCAGGTCGCGGTCGATCTGCTGCTCTCCCAGCGCATGCCGAACCTGCTGGAAGACCAGCTCGACGTCTCGGTGGTGATTGCGAGGACGCTGCCCGACTCGGCTTACGTTAGCCAGAAGATCGGCAGCAGCCATTGTGTGCTGGCCGCTTCGCCTGCCTACCTCGAACGGCATCCGCCGCCCGCCATTCCGGAAGATCTTGCCGACCATGCGTGCGTATTGCTGGCTACGGTGGATTATCCGTCCGACGAATGGCAGCTTGCGAGCACGGCAGCCCATGTGACGTTCCGGCCGCTGGGGCCGAATTTTTGCGTGAACGATATGGAGGCCATGAACCTCGCGTTGCGCGAAGGCGCGGGGATTGGTCTGCTGGCGGGGTTCTCGGCCATCGAAGATCTGCGCAACGGCACGCTCGTGCGTGTACTGCCCGACTATCACACCCATTCGCGCAATGTCTTTGCGCTCTATTCGTCCCGTCAGTTCGTGGATGCCAAGATCAAGCGCTTTGTCGACGCGCTAAGAAACCATGTGGGTGGTGAGCTTGGCGCGCTGGCGCGCGAACTCAACATAGAAACGACCGATGCGGCCTAGCGTGGAATCACGGCGGCCGCGTCGGTCAGTGTTGGCGAGGAAGCGTCAGTCTCTCTCCAGCGAGCGTAGCCGGCGTTCAAGGTCCCCCAGGTCTCGTGCACCCTGCAGGTACTCGTCGTTACGGTGTTGTTCGATGTGTTCGAGCCAGTGGCTAATGTGATCCAAAAGAATGACCAGCATGACAATCTCCATGAAGTGGCTGGTGGGGGACGCCGCCGTTCGACCGCGGCGCGGCGCCTCGATGGTGGTCTGCGGCGCCGATCTGCAACTCAATGGTAGGCAATGGATATGCTTATGTATATTTATTGTTTTTTATCTAATACATTAGCTATTCTGTTGAATGTGCAGGTCTCTTCGGGGGAAACCATCATGGAAGTCGGGCGTCTGCGGGCGTTGCTGGAGCTAGCCCGGTGCGGCACGATGGCGGCAGCCGCCGAAGCCCTGTTCTTGACGCCGTCGGCCGTGTCGCAGCAGATCTCGCAACTGGAAGAGGAGGCGGGTGTCGAACTCACCGAGCGCATTGGCCGCGGCGTGAGGCTGACGAGCGCTGGGCAAGCATTGGTGCGGCACGCGGAGCGGGTCATGGTCGTGCTGGATGAAGCCCGCTCGGAATTGGCGGAGTTGCGCAGCGAGATCGCCGGTGAGCTACGCATCGCGGCGTTTCCGTCGATCGCCTCGGCGGTGCTGCCCGAAACGTTCAAGGCGTTGCAGCAGGCCTATCCACGCCTCGAGATCGTTGTTGAGGAGTTCGATCCGATTGAAGGGCTCACCGCGTTGAAATCGTGGCGCACGGATATTGCCCTGATCGACGATCTTTCGGGCGCGGTGAGCGATAGTCAAAAAAGCGTGGAACTGGTGCCGGTCGCCGAGGATGCGCTCTACGTCGCAGTCGCAGCCGATCATGCCGTGAGCAGAAGGCCGTCAGTGAGCTTGGCGGATCTGCGGAATGAGACCTGGGCCATTGAATCGACGTGGAGCGGTTTCGGCGACATCATCATCAATTTATGCCGGCGCGCCGGCTTCGAGCCTCGGATCAACGCCAAATGCCGTGGATTCGAAATGGTAGGCGCCATGGTGGCCTCCGGCTGCTCGGTGTCGATCGTCCCCGGACTCAGACTGGTGCGGCCGCCGGCCGGCGTGACATGGGTCAAGCTGAGGCCCGAGGTACGCCGCAAGGTCTTCGTCGCTTATCGACTGGGCGAGCGCGATCATCCGACGATCAAAGTGTTCGTCGAGGAAATCGTGCGCACGGCCTCGCGGGTCCTCGGTTAGTCAGATCGGCGACACTCGTACGCCGCTTGCAGGCGCAAGATTACGTCGGACTACGCAGCAACCAGCCTACGGTGTCTGGATCTGCACGACGCTTGCGCTGGCGTTGCCGTCGGGCGCGATAACCAGGTAACGGCGCTTGACCGCCTGGCTGCTTTCGGGGGAGACGATCTGTCGTATCTGTCCGATGGTATCGACGATCGCCGAGCCGGCCGGATTGGTCACGAAATGCGCAAGCGCGTCGGTTTCGTCCAGATATCAGACCCGCGTCATTACGAAATCGAATTGAGAGCGCCAGAGGGTCTCGCCGTCGTCGTTCCGTTCGTAAGGGGCCACCAGTGTCTCCTTCACCCCAAACACGGCATCACGCTTGATGTAGGTATCGTCGCCGACGAAGGTGTGGGTGATGAGATTCTGGAAACCGTCGGCTTTCACGATGAAATGCATGTGCGCCGGACGGTGAGGGCCACGCCCGAGCGCGGCCAGCAACTTGCCAACCGGGCCGTCGTGCGGAATAGGGTAGGACACAGGCTTGATCCCGACGAAGCGATACTTCCCATCCGCCCCGGTGGTGAAAACGCCGCGGTTATTCCACTTTGGCTGGATGTCTGGCTGTTGCACGTCGTAGAAGCCCTCCGCATTATCGGACCAAACGTCAAGGCATGCCGCGGCAACGGGATTTCCCTGCAGATCAATGACAGTACCCTCGAACAGGCAGCTCTCGCCTTTGCCATCGAGCGAAATGCATGCGCCCATTTCACGGCTTGGCGCACCGGACACATGAAACGGCCCTAACACCGTGTTTTCAGTCGCGCCCGGCGGACGACGATTGTTGATCGCATCGACGAGCATCGACACCCCAAGCGTGTCGCTCAACAGGATGAACTCCTGGCGTTCGGTCGTGCAGATCTGACCCGTCCGCGTCAGATAGTCGATTGCAACGTCCCACTCTTGCGGCGTGAGTTGCACGTCCTTCACGAAGGCGTGAAGGTGAGTCACCAGAGAGGTCATGACTTCTCTGATTCGTGCGTCGACGTCCGGGGCAATCCGTGAATTGACTGCGTCAACCGAACTGGATTCTTTAAAGTACGGAAACATGGCCGTTTTCCTTGCACAAGGGTTCGCGTGATCTGCTCGTCATTCCGGGCGGGCGCCGTTCCACGCGCGCTGCAACAGCTCGCGGATAGCAGCGCGTTCTACAGGACGCGGATTCCAGTAAGGGTTCTTCACAGCAAGCTGCGCGGCTGCGTCGAGTTGCTCTTCCTTGAGTCCGAGATCCTTCAGCGCCATCGGAGCGCCGAGATTTCTAGCGAATTCGTAAAGGCCACTGCCGATCGATCCGCCGAACAGATCGGCCATCGGCTGCAATGCTTCGGCGGCTGCCTGCGCGTTGTAAGCCATCGTGTGCGGCAACATGATGGCGTGGGTTTCCGCATGGGGCAGATCGAAGCTGCCGCCCAGTGTGTGGCAAAGCTTGTGATGCAGCGCCATGCCAACCGTCCCCAGCACCGAGCCGCACAACCACGATCCGTAAAGCGCACGGGTTCGGGCCGCGAGGTCAGCAGGATTGCTTACGATAGCCGGCAGTGCATCGCGCAGGGCGCGAACGCCTTCAACCGCCATCAGCGAAGAAATCGGATTGCAATCTTTTGCATACACGCCCTCGACTGCATGCGCCATGGCGTTCAGGCCGCTCGTGACGCTCATCGACACAGGAAGCCCGAGGGTCAGCGTCGGATCGTAGATGACCACGGCGGGCAAAAGCTTTCGATCCCGGATAGTCGTCTTGACGCCGTCCTCGGTCTGTCCAAGGATAGGCGTGACCTCCGACCCCGCGTAGGTCGTGGCGACCACGATCTGCGGCGCGTGAGTGCGTAACGCGATTGCCTTGCCCAGTCCGATGGTCGATCCTCCGCCGAGCGCGACCACGCAATCCGCTTGCAGTGCCTTGTAGGTGGCAAGCGCGTTGCGTGTCACGGCGATCGGCGTGTGCATGGCGGCCTCGCTAAACACGCCTGCTGCCAGCACACCAAGACGTTCGGCCAGCTTTTGCGCATCCGCACGCTGAAAGGGCGTGGACAGAATCAGCGCGCGATGCGTGCCCAATTCCCGGATCTGGTCGGCAAGTGTGTCTAGCGCACCCGCCCCGAACACGATGCGGCTGGGGTTGATGTTGTACGTGAAGTTCATATTCATGGTGATTCCCGGACTCATAACGTTGCTGTCGCCTGGCGCAGGTTTACTGCGCTTTGCCCTTCGAGATGACGCCCCAGAACTTTATCCACGATCAGGGGCGCGTGCGCGCCGTCGTGTCCCCGCCACGCAACGATCTGGTCTGGGCGAATGAGAACCAGTGAGGCCTCGTACAAAGCAAATATCTCGGGATCTGCGTTTCGCACGATTGTCAGGTCTACGTTGCATCGGTTCATTGCAGAAGTAAACGCCGAAGTATCCGGCGCGGACGGACCCAGCACCAACAACGTCCAGTCGAAGCCAAACGAGTCGAACAGCGACGAGCCATCCTCCAGCCATGCATGAGGCGGGCGTCCTCCAGGGCAGGCTGTTGGCGTGTAGACATTCGCGGCATCGGCGGGCGGCGTTGAACCGTCCGGGACGATCGCGGGCGATCCGTCGTAGCGACCACCAAACGTGATCCCGGGTATGTCGAATTCGCGACGGCCGTGCTGATCGAGATATGCGCCGGCCTTGGCCCGCGCGGCTGCGCCTCGCGGGCTGTCCTCCTCGATCTCCGCGACAGGCGTGAACAGGCCCAGTGAATCGGCAAAGGCGCGGGCATAGCCCGTGTTTCTAAGCGCCAGCGGACGACGTTCGAGTTCGTAGGTATCGAGCAAGGCAGGGCTTGTTTTTCCCTTCAGCACGGCGGCGAGTTTCCAGCCGAGGTTGACGGCATCTTCCACTGCGGTGTTGTAGCCGAGCCCGCCGGTGGGCGTGAAAAGATGCACGGCGTCGCCGCCAAGGAACACACGTCCGCGCTGAAACCGTTCGGCAACGAGGGAATGACCGGCGGTCCAGCCGCCTTTGGAGAGGATCTCAACGTCGAGATCGATGCCTGTCGCCGCCGCGAACAGTTCTCGCGCGTACGCGTCAGTGATTGCGTCCTCGTTCTCGTGGTCGCGCAACTGCGTGTGGAAAGCGAACTCGCTCTTGCCGTCTACCGCTGCCATGAAGGCTCGACGTTCATGGTTAAAAGTCACGTTCATCCACGCAGGTGAGTGCGGAATACGTCGGTAGAAGTCCGGGCATCGCAGATAGATGGCAAACATGCGGCCTCCCATGAAGTCGCGGGTCACGCCTGTCTCACCGGTGTATCGAATCCCCAGCCGTTCGCGGATGAAGCTCCGCGGGCCGTCCGCGCCGACCAGGTAGCGACTCCTGACGACGAACGATACGTCACCCTCGCGATCCCTGACCGTGGTTTCTACCGCGTCTTCTTGCTCTGTGAAGTCGACCACCTTGTGTCCATATCGAACCGTTACGCCCGGTAGAGCTTCGGCTTGCCGTCTGAGTACAGTTTCCACGAATTTCTGCGAAACCCGGTGCGGCAGTTCGGCCGCGCTCCACGAACCAGCGAGCTTTCTGGCCTTGAGTTTCGCCTCTTGCGCCGACGGCAACTTGAAGCGCGCCAGTTGATGTTGGGCATAGCGGGTGAAATACGCGATGTCGGTAGGATAGTCCGCAGGCAAACCTTGCGCCCGGATTTCGTCCACGAACCCGAGACGCCGGTAATGCTCCATGGTTCTCGCCTGGGTAGCGTTGGCCTGCGGGTTGAATGCCGTACTCGCTTTTTCATTCGCCAGAAACACGGAGACCCCACGCCGCCCCAGTTCATTGGCCAGCATCAGGCCGCACGGCCCTCCGCCGCAAATCGTCACATCGACCGCAATTGGTTTCATATCCGTACCCATTTAAATGTCTGACCGCGAGCAAGTGTGTGCATATGGTAAGGCGACCTGTCTTTATTTATAGTAAGCCTACCTTACCATATCGGGCAAGTAAGGGTTATCCCGCACGATGTTTGCGGGCGATATACTTGCCGGCGACCGCGGTTTGGCGGTCAGTCGAACGTCATCTAACCTGAACAGCAACGAACATGGCAGTGACACGCGATACAACGGGTACGCGAAAGGGCACGAAAGCGAAGATCGCAACGTCCGTTGATGCCCTCCCTGCAGGATCGAACGATGCGTGGCGAAGCTCGAATGTTGCCCGGCTCCTGAACGACGCCGTGCTTCGCTTCGAAACAAGCGTGCTGGAGAAAATGGCGCTGGCCGGTCACGGGGAGTGCACGCTTAGCCATATCAACGTGACCCGCAACCTGGACATCGAGGGGACGCGTGCTACCGAGCTGGCCCGTCGGGCTTCGATGACGAAGCAGTCACTGGGTGAGCTCGTTGCACAGCTCGAAGAGCTCGGGATCGTGAAGCGCGAACAGGACCCAACCGATGGCCGGGCCAAAGTCGTTCTCTTCACCGAACGCGGCAGAAATTGGCTCGAACATTTCCACGCTGTGCTTGAGCACACGGAAAGGGAAATGGAAGCCGAACTGGGCTCGACCCTCTACAAGGCATTGAAGCGTGGGCTCTTGAAGTACGCTCACGGTTCAGTGTGAGCGTTGCAAATAGTCCGGCCGTCCGTCCCGAACGGTAGTCATGTCAGCGGACCAGGGCGCGAACCTGGCGTGTCAGCGCCGCGCGCCATGTGCCGGCGGCGAGCGACGTTTCCGCTTCCCGGCCGCGCGTTCGCGCTTCGGATCAGCATATTCGCGGATCATCTCGGTCAATACGCGCAGACTCGCAGGCACATGGCGCGCGCCCGGATAGTACAGGCACAGCCCGTCGAGCGGCGGCGTCCAGTCCTCCAGCACGCGCAGCAGCGTGCCGGCCTGTAGGTCCGCATCGACATTCCATTCGGTCAGGTACGCGAGACCGAGGCCCGCGCGGGCAGCCGCCAGCATGAGACCCGGCTCGTCGAGCATCAGTGCGCCGTCACCGTCGATGCGCACGGTCTGACCGTGCCGTTCGAATTCCCACTGGTAAATCGCCCCGCTCGGCATCCGGCTACGGATACACCGGTGCGCACTGAGATCCACCGGCGCGAGGGGCGGCTTGTGTTGCGCAAAATACGCAGGGCTGCCAACGACTGCAAACCGCTGCCGATCGCCAAACGGCACCGCGATCATGTCCTGCGGCACGTTTTCACGCAGACGGATGCCCGCGTCGAAGCCTTCGACCACGATGTCGATCAGCCGCCCTTCGGTGACGATGTCGAGCTTCATCTCGGGATACCGCTGCAGGAATGCTATGAAGACCGGCATCACCTGATTCGCCGCGCCTACCGACGTATTGATGCGCAACGTGCCGGAAGGCGTGTCGCGGAAGCTGCCGGCCTGCTCGAGCGCGGCGCGGATGGTCGACAGGGCGGGCGCGACGTTGCTCACGAATTGCGCGCCGGCTTCCGAGAGCGACACGCTGCGTGTCGTTCGATTGAAGAGGCGCACCCCGATGCGTGCTTCGAGCGCCGCGACGGCGTGACTCAGCGCGGACGTCGACACGCTCATTTCGTTGGCGGCCGCGCGGAAACTCCGATAGCGCGCGACGGCCAGCACGGCTTCCAGTTCGCCTAGTCCAGATGTTCTCATTGTCCCAAATCCTTCAACAGCACATCTTCGATTGTACGGCTAGTCAGTTCAATGCTGGGGCGTTATCTTGTGCTGCCGACCCCATCTTTCCGGACTCAGCATGCAGATCATCGAGCAGATTTATATCGACGGCGCATTCGTCACGCCGCACGGCGACGAGTACTTCGACCTCTTCAATCCGGCGACCGGGCAGGTGATTGGCCGAGTACGCCTCGCCGACGCCGAAGACGCACGCAAGGCAATCGCAGCGGCGAAGCGGGCCTTCCCGACGTTCTCGCGCACCGATAAGCGCGAGCGCGTCGCGATGCTCAGGCGCATGCACGCGGCGATGGTCGCGAAGGAGGACGATCTGTTCGAAGCCATCGTCGAGGAATATGGCGCACCCGTGTCGCGCGGCCGCTGGATGGCGCAGCACGCGAGCAACGTGCTGCTCGAAGCGGCGAAGGTGCTCGACGACTACGCGTTCGTGCGTTCCGCCGGGACCGCCGAAGTGGTGATGCAGCCACTTGGCGTCGCTGGACTGATTACGCCGTGGAACAGCGACGCGGGCTTTATCTGCGGCAAGCTCGCGGCGGCGCTGGCCGCAGGCTGCACCGCCGTGGTCAAACCGAGCGAGATGAGCGCCATGCAGACGCGAATCGTCACGGCGGCGCTGCATGAAGCGGGGCTCCCGCCAGGGGTGTTCAACATCGTCACGGGACGTGGCGAAACGGTAGGCGCGCAAATCAGTTCGCACCCCGATGTGGCCAAGCTATCGTTCACCGGATCGACCGCAGTCGGTAAAGCGATTCTGCGTACCGCCGCCGAGACACTCAAGCGTGTGACGCTGGAACTCGGCGGGAAGTCCCCCATGATCGTGCTCGACGACGCGAACTTCGACGAAGCCGTGCCGCTCGCGCTTCAGGCGGGCTTCATGAACAGCGGCCAGGCGTGCATTGCCGGCACGCGAATTCTGGTGCCGCAGGCACGGCTCGAAGAGTTCGAGGCAAAAATCGTGGAGCGGGTCGCAGAGATTCAGTCCGGCGACCCGCGCGACCCTCGCACGAGTATCGGTCCGATGGTGAGTCAGAAACAATGGGACCGCGTGCAACGCTATATCCGCATCGGCATCGATGAAGGCGCGCGCCTGATCGCCGGTGGCGAGGGGCGTCCACAGGGCGTCGACACAGGCTGGTTCGTGCGGCCAACCGTCTTCAGTCATGTGAAGAGCGATATGACCATCGCGCGCGAGGAGATTTTCGGTCCAGTGCTCTCGATCATCGCGTACCACAATACGGAGGACGCCATCAGGATTGCCAACGATACGCCCTACGGTCTGCAAGCTTATGTCTGTTCTTCCGACGCCGGGCGCGCACGCGCAGTGGCAGCGCAGATCGAAGCGGGACGCGTGCTGGTCAACACACTCGCCCACGAACCGGCTGCACCGTTTGGCGGCTTCAAGCAATCGGGAATCGGCCGCGAATACGGCACGTTTGGACTGGAGGCGTTTCTCGAGCCCAAGGCGTTGCTTGGGGTCGCGTGATCGAAGGACATGTCGGGCTGGATGCGGAAACGGGGCCACGCATCAAGAGTCATGCCACGTCAGCTCAGCGCAGACTTTTGACCTCGCCCGCCGTGACACTTTCGCCAAATCGATTGCCGAAATGGCTCCTCACATAATTGACCACCGCAGCGACCTGATCGTCATTCATGGCATCGCCAAACGATGGCATGCCATCTCGGCCGTGCAGGACATTGAGGATGACGTAGGGTGCCGCTTCGAGTGCGGGGTTGCCGGCGAGCGCCGGGTAGTGGCCGGCACCTTGTGCACCTTTGGCATCCGGCATATGGCAGCCCGCGCAGGTCGCGTTGTAAAGTGCTTCGCCGCCTGTTTCGGTGAAGCGGTAGCCCGGCGAAAGTGTGAAAGAGTGCGAGGCGTCCTGAGCCGCGGTCTGGGCCGACGCCGTCGCCACGCCTGCCAGCCAGGCCATCAACATCAGGCCCAGGATCCGCGCGGGCCTATCCATTGACGATCCTCCGGTGCAACCGGGTGATCGCATCCAGTGACGACAACACGGCGCCTTCCTGCCATGCGGGGATATGCGAAGCATGCTCGCCGGCAAGTACGATCCGTCCATCGATCTGGCAGAGGTTCGCATAATGCGTTTTTCGCAACGCATCCGTCCATGCAGCGAAACAGCCATTCGTGAACGGCGAGCGGCTCCAGCTCATGGCGAAGCCGTTCTGATACTCGCTCGCGTATTGCGGATGAATCTGGCTACCCTGGCTCAATGCCACCGCGATCCGCTCGGCAGGTGACAGCGCGCCCACCTCATAGGCGGCGGGCCCCCACATGTAGGCGCCGAGCAGCACCGCAGGGCCGCTCGATCCGTAACCGGTTGCCGGATAGCCGATCGTCGAGATCGGCTGGTCAGTATGGGTGATACCGCCGTAGATCTGCTCGTCTTCTTCCCAGAAGCGCCGGCCGAATTGCAAACCAATTTTCACCGACGTTTCGTAGGGCACCGCATCGATCGCCGCGCGCATGTCCGGCCCGACCGCCAGGTCGATCTGACTCAGAATCGAGAGCGGGATGGTGCACACCAGCCAGTCGGCACGCGCGTTCCGTTCGGTGCGGGTGGTCGTATCGGTGTAGCGCACTGTCACGCCTTGCTGGTCCTGCGAGATGGCGGTGACTCTGGCGTTGAACACCACGTCGTTCGCGACCTGCGAATAAAGCGCCTGGGCAATCCTGTCCATGCCGCCAACCGGCTGGAAAAGGGTGCTCTGGAAATCCTGCTCGTCTCCCGACGCGAGCCATTGCCATAAACGCGATGCAAGCAAGGGGTCGCGCGGCAGCAGATCCGACGGCACCGCCCTGGGCATCAGCCCACCGCCAACCGGGGTTGCGAATCCGCGCCGCTCGCTGCTTCGCCGGCCCGCCTGATAGAGGCCGTCACGACCGAGCGCCCCCCATTCGCGCAGGGATTCGAGTAGCCGATGCGCGTCTTCGCCTGATAACGCATCATCGAGTGCATCCTTGTGGATGGCCTTCGAAAGCAGTTCGGCGATATAGCCTTGATAGTCGGCCTGCACCTCGCGGAATCGTTGCGGCTTACCATCGAAAGCCGCCGTCGAATGCAGATAGGCGTTGTAATTGACCTGGATGAAAGGCTCGAGCGGTACCTTCAGACGTTTTGCGTAGTCGAGCACGCCTTGGTGATGGTACGGAATGCGCCACGGCCCCGGGTTCAGATAAAGCCCGTCAGCGAATTCACAGTCCTGGGTGGCACCGCCGAGTTCTGTATAACGATCGCCGCCTCTGACGGTCCAGGCCCGACCACCGGCGCGGTTGTTGTACTCGAGCACCTGCACGTGATAGCCCGCGTTCCTCAATTCAAAGGCTGCGACGAGGCCCGCCATGCCCGCGCCGAGCACGAGAATTCGTGTGCCCCTGGGCGCACCATCGAGTTTGACCGGTCCTGCGTAGCTGGAGGTTGCGGCGAAGCCAAGCGTGCTCATGCCTTGCATCATGGCGGCCGCGCCGAGATTCTTGCCGATCAGTGCCAGCAGGTGGCGGCGGCTCATCGCATGGGTGGTCATTCTCGAACCGGTGTTGCCTATGCCTCGCCGAACGCGACCGAGAGCCAATGTTTAATCAATTCTGCTGAATAAGGTTTTTCCACCAGCGCTAACGCGCCGCTACCGGCGACCTTCGCCTGAACGGATGGCGTCGGATAAGCGCTGATGAAAATTGTCGGCGGGACATCGCCCTGAGCGACGAGGGCTTCATGCATCTCGATGCCCGACATCCCCGGCATGCGAATGTCCGAAATCAGGCAGGCCGTACTGGCGACTTCGCCGGAAGCCAGAAACTTTTCGGCCGACTCGTAGACGCGCGTTTCCCAGCCCAGCGACAGCACGAGATTGCTCAAGGAGAAGCGAACGGCTTCATCGTCGTCGACGATCGATACAACGGGCGTAGTTTCCAAGGTGCAGCCCCCAACCTTGCCTTTAACCGGACCGCGGCGCTTGCCGCCGCAGCTTCTGCGTTATCGCTTACAGGTTACGTGAAAATTGCCGGTAACGTGAAAATGACGCCGCACCGTCATGACGTGAAGATCGCCGGTTCATCATACGTAACGCAGTTTCAGACCCTGTAGGCGCCCAGCTTCTACCGCTCTCACCGCAAATATCATGCCCGTACCGATACCCCGCCATCGGCCGAGGACGTGCCAAGAATGACTGACGCGTTGAAAAACGAGCAAAATACGCTTCGAGCTGGAGTCTATTCGACGAGAGAACATCAAATTATGGATCTCACCGGTTACGAGCTGGAACCGCTGCATGACGACGGAGACTTCTCGCTATACCGCGCGCGTCAGCCGGGCAATCCAGTGTCCGTGCTCACGCTTGTCGCAGCACGTTCGGCCTCGCGAAGCATCGCACGCCTCGAACACGAATACACCCTGGCGAGCGTGCTCGACCCCAGATGGGCGGTTCGGCCGTTAGCGCTCAATGACCACAAAACGTCTGCGGCACTCGTGCTGGAGGACAACGGCGGCGAGCCGCTGGACCGTGCGCTGGGTCAACCGCTCGAACTGATGGACTTCCTGAGTCTCGCGGTCAATCTGGCGAAAGCGATTGGACAGCTTCATCGGCACGGTCTCATCCATAAGGACATCAAACCAGCGAATGTGCTTGTCGATGGGAGCGGCAACGTGCGGCTCACCGGCTTCGGTATCGCATCCCGGCTGCTACACGAACGGCAGCAGCCCGCGCCAGCGGAGATCATTGCGGGGACGTTTCCGTACATGGCACCCGAACAGACCGGTCGCATGAACCGCTCGATCGATGCCCGCAGCGATCTCTACTCGCTTGGCATCACGCTCTACGAGATGCTCACGGGATCACTCCCGTTCGCGGCCACGGATGCCATGGAGTGGATCCATTGCCACATCGCCCGCCGACCGACACCGCCGAGTGATCGCATCAGCGGCATTCCCAGCCCGGTTGAGGGAATCGTGCTGAAGCTCCTCGCGAAGACCGCCGAAGATCGCTATCAGACTGCCGCAGGCGTCGAAGCCGACCTCCGTTCGTGTCTCGTCGCATGGCAGGCGTTTCACCGTATTGATCCGTTCCCGTTGGGGACCCGCGATGCCTCCGACCGGATGCTGATTCCAGAAACGTTATATGGACGCGAGGCCCAGATCAGATCGCTCAACGAAGCTTTTGATCACGTCGTGGCTCACGGCACGAGCGAGCTCGCGCTCATCTCCGGCTATTCCGGTATCGGTAAAACGTCGGTCGTCAATGAACTGCACAAGGTTCTGGTGCCACCGCGCGGCCTGTTCGCGGCCGGCAAGGCGGACCAGTACAAGCGCGACATTCCTTATGCGACGCTCGCACAGGCATTCCAGTCGCTCGTGCGGGAATTGCTGAGCAAGAGCGACGCAGAGGTGAACCAGTGGCGCCGCGCCTTGCTGGAAGCCGTGGGTCCAAATGGCCGGCTGATGGTGGATCTGATTCCGGAACTCGCGCTGATCATCGGTGATCAACCGCCGGTGCCAGGTTTGCAGCCGCAGGACGCAAAGAATCGCTTCCAGATCGTTTTCCGCCGCTTCCTGAATGTGTTCGCCACGCCCGAGCATCCGCTCGCGCTGTTCGTGGACGATCTGCAATGGCTGGACACCGCCACGCTCGATCTGATCGAACATCTCATCACGCATCCGGAGGTGCGCCACCTTTTGCTGGTGGGCGCTTACCGGGACAACGAAGTCAGTCTGTCCCACCCATTGATGCGGACGTTGGGCGCGATCCGGGGGGCAGGGGGCAAGATTCTGGAGATCACCCTCGCACCGCTCACGCCTGCGGACGTGATGCAACTGGTGGCCGATTCGCTGCACTGCGGCCATGAAATGGCTGCGCCGCTTGCCGAACTCGTCCATGAAAAGACGGCGGGCAATCCGTTCTTCGCGATCCAGTTCCTCACGGCGCTCACCGACGAGGCGCTGCTTGCCTTCGACCATGGCACCTTGAGCTGGACATGCGATATGCCACGCATTCGCGCCAAGGGATTTACCGAGAATGTGGTCGATCTGATGACCACAAAGCTTTACCGGTTGCCTGGGTCCGTGCGGGATGCGCTGGGGCAGCTCGCCTGTCTCGGCAACACTGCACAGGTCGTCACGCTCGCTCTGGTGCAGGGCGGATCGGAGGATGCGATCCACGAGAACCTGTGGCAAGCCGTACGGGCGGGTCTCATCGTGCGTATCGACGATGCCTATGCCTTCGTTCACGATCGTGTCCAGGAGGCAGCGTACGCGTTGATTCCCGAATCGGAGCGCGCCGAGGCGCACCTGCGGATTGGACGCCTGCTCGTGTCGCGTACAGCGCCTGAGGAGTTCGAGGAGGTGATCTTCGACATTGCGAACCACCTCAATCGCGGCGCGGCGTTAATCACCGGGCGCGAGGAACTCGAGCGGGTCGCGGAAGTGAATCTCATTGCAGGGAAGCGCGCCAAGAGTTCGACCGCCTATGCGTCGGCGCGCAATTACCTCGCGCAGGCCGTCTCGTTGCTGACGCAGGAGAGCTGGGCGCGTCGCTACGAACATACCTTCGACCTCTATCTGACGTTCTCCGAGTGTGAATATCTGGTGGGGCACTTTGCGGAGGCCGACGCGCTGTTCGACGAGATCCTGGTACGCTCACGCTCGGATATTGACCGCGCGAAAGTCTATAGTCTTCGCATCAAACTCTACCAGGTCGCAGGCAAGTATGACGCCGGCGTCGCCGTCGCGCTCGATGCGCTCCGCTATTTCGACGTGACATTCCCCGAGTCAGAGGAAGACATCAAAAAAACTGTGGACGTCGAGTTTCGGGAGATGTGGATCAGCCTTGGACAACGGGCGATTCGCGACCTGGTCGACTCGCCCGTTGCCGCCACCGGCAAGTACCGCATCATCATCGACCTGCTGGTCGACGTCGGAGCCTGTGTTTATATTGCACGCCCGACGCTGTTTCCTTTGGTCACGCTCAGGGCAGTCAGCCTCTCCATGCGCCATGGAAACACCAGCCAGTCGAGTTTCGCATACGGCGTGTTTGCGCTGACGCTGGTTTCGTTCTTTGGCGACATCGAATCCGCGTTCGAGTTTTCCGAAATGTCGCTCCTGCTGAACGACAAGTTCGACAATGCTCCCTTACGAGGGACATTGCTCCATTTGCACGGCGATCACGTCAAATTCTGGCGCCGTCATTTCTCAACCTGCATTCCGATCCTGGAACGCGCCTTCACGGCCTGCCTCGAAGTGGGCGACCTGGTGTACGCGGGCTATCTCGCCTTCGAGACGATCTGGCAGCTCGTCGAGAAAGGCGATGTTCTTACGGATGTACTGACGCAGTCGAAAAAGTACGAAGCATTTACGCTGCAAAGCCATAACGATGCCGTTTATCACACGATCCGGCTTGAACAGCAATTCGTGGCCAGTCTGCAGGGCCGCACGAAAAATCCTTTGGTGTTCGACGACGATACGTTCGATGAGGCGGCGAGCCTTAACGCCGTCGTCAGCGCGACCTTTGGCACGGGCGTGGTGTTCTATTACATCATGAAGCAGGTGCTGGCCTTCCTGTACGGGCGGTATGAAGAAGCGCTGGATTACTCGCTGCAGGCGGCGCCATTGATCGGGGCCGCCATGGCAATGCCGATCGAGGCGACTTACTATTTCTATTATTCGCTCACGTTGACCGCGCTTTATCCATCGGTATCCTCAGCAAAACAGCAGGAATACAAGCTGACGATCGATACAAATCTAAGGAAGTTGCAGCATTGGGCCGAGCATTGCCCGGAGAACTTCGGCAATCGTCATGCGCTCGTTTGCGCCGAGATCGCGCGTGTGGAAGGGCGCAAACATGAGGCCATGCATCTTTACGAGGACGCCATCCGTGCCGCGCGTGAACATGGCTTCGTACAGAACGAGGGGCTCGCTTACGAACTCGCCGCCCGGTTCTATGCGGACGATGGCTTCGACAAGTTCGCCGAGACCTATATTCAGAGCGCGCGAGCCTGCTTCGTGCGGTGGGGCGCAGACGGCAAGGTCCGCCAGCTCGATCACAGCTACCCGAACCTGCGGCAGGAGCGCTCGCGCCAGGACAGCACGATTACCACTTCAGTCGAGCAACTGGATCTCGCGACGGTGCTCAAGGTCTCACAGGTCATTTCCTCCGAGATTGCACTGGATGAATTGATCGATACCCTGATGGTTCTTGCACTGGAACACGCGGGCGGCGACCGGGGCTTGCTGATCGTTCCGCATGACGACGGCTTGCGCATCGAGGCGGAAGCCACCACCGTTGGCAATGCGGTCGAGGTTCATTCTCGCGAAGCGTCTGTCGCCTCGACCGACCTGCCGGAATCGGTTCTGCGCTATGTCGTCCGCACGAGAGAGAGCGTGCTGCTCGACGACGCTCTGGAGCAGACCCAGTTCTCGGGAGACCCGTACATCCTCCGCAACGGTTGCCGTTCGATCCTGTGCCTGCCACTGATCAAGCAGACGAAGCTGATAGGTGTCCTCTACCTTGAGAACCGGCTGAGCCCACACGTTTTTACGCCGGCCCGCTTTGCCGTGCTGCGATTGCTCGCGTCACAAGCTGCGATTTCGTGGGAGAACGCGAGCCTCTTCGCCGAACTGCAACATGCCCAGGCTTTTCTGGCCGATGCTCAACGCCTGAGCCACACGGGCAGCTTTCACTGGCACGTCGGGAGCGGAGAACTATTCTGGTCCGAAGAGAGTTTTAGAATCTTCGGCTTCGATCCGCAAACCAAACCCACACTGGAGCTTTCGCTTGGCCGGGTCCATCCGGATGATCTTTCGCACGTTCAGCAGGTCGTCGAGCGGGCGGCGCGAGACAAGCAAGGCTTCGAGTTCGAGCATCGGCTGCTGATGCCCGATGGAGCCGTCAAGCATCTGCATGTCGTGTCGAGAGCGATAACCGAAGAGCGCGGCGAGTTGCGCTTCGCGGGTGCCCTGATGGATGTGACCGCGCGCAAGCAGGCCCACGCGGAACTGGAGACCAGCGAGCATCGCTACCGTACGCTGTTCCGTGACATGCCCGTCTCGCTGCTGCAGATCGAAACCCAATCGTTAATAGAACTATTGAAGGAGGTCCGTGCGCAAGGTGTGGAAGACCTGTCTGCCTACATCGATCAACATCCTGAGTTGTTGCAACGTGCTGCGGAGATGCTTGCGATCGAAGAGGTGAACAACCAGGCGGTGCGCATGTTCGGTGCGCGTGACAGGGCGGAGATGCTGGGTTCCATGGAATGGATGTGGCGCGAGGAGGCGCTGGCTACGCTGCAACGTGGAATGGAAAGCCGATATCGCGGCGAGACGTTCTTTGAAGAAACCACGAAATTCCGGACCCGCGATGGGCGGGTCATCGATGTGCTTTGTACGATCGGTCGGCCTCGCATGGCCGACGACATGGGGATTTCACTTCTCGGTCTGGTCGACATCACCGAACGCGTTCACTCGCAGGAAATGCTTCAGAAGGTACAGGCGGACTTTGCGCATGCTGCACGAATCTCGATGCTGGGAGAACTGACCGCCTCGATCGCGCACGAGTTGACGCAGCCACTGACTGCTATCGCCACGAATGGTCAAGCCGGCCTGCGCTGGCTCGAACGGCCCGTGCCCAACCTCGCGATGTTGCGTGAAGGGACGACGCGGATCATAGCGGACGCAGTGCGCGCCGCGGAGATCGTTGCCCGTATCCGGGGGATGGCGCTGCGCCGCGGGTCCGAGCGTAGCCTGGTGTCGATTGATGAACTGATCCTCGAAGCGCTGGTTTTTTTGCGCCACGAGGTTGAGTCACGCGGCGTCACGGTACTGCACGATCTCGCGCCGGGAGCGCCGAAGATAGTGGCGGATCGCGTGCAGGTACAGCAAGTGATCGTGAACCTCGCGGTCAACGCCATGCAAGCCATGGCGGAAACGGGAAGCGCAGAGCGCAGGATTACTATCCGGACGGCTCTATCTGACGCAGCGACTCTCTGCTGCTCGGTCGAGGACAGCGGCCCCGGTATCGCCCCCGAGAACCTTAACCGCATTTTCGATAGCTTCTTCACGACCAAGCAGGGCGGTATGGGTATGGGGCTGCCGATCTGCCATTCGATAATCGATGCTCACGGTGGCCGCATTGCAGGCGACAACCAATCCTCGCACGGCGGTGCGCGTTTCTCCTTTTATCTGCCGCATGCGGATGCAGGTCGCTAAGGAATCGTTGCGGCTCAGTACCCGCCGTGGACCGAACGCGCGGCAGCCAGGCCTTCGGCGCGAGCAGATTCGTTGTGCCGGGCCGACGGCTCGACACTCTCTGATATGCGCGCAACGATTTTCGTGGTCCAGACAAAATTATTCCGACCGGAGGCGCGCTGGACACGCCTCGCAGGCGGTGAATTTTTTATGACGGATTCTTCGCCCTCCTAAGACAGTCGCGTTTTTGGGCTTTGAAGTATTCTGGATTTTCTCCCTCGCCCCTCGACTGTAAGCGTTTCAATCAGACGAATCGTCGCTTGAAGCGTGATCGGAACTCTCACGGAGAGATGCCATGAAAAGCCCGCGTATTGCCTTTGCAGCGTCCATGCTGATCGCCGGCGCAGCGCATGCGCAAAGCAGTGTGACGCTATTCGGTTTGATCGACACGAGCCTTGTCTACAGCAGCAACGCCCGTTTCAATGCGGCGAAGCCTGCTGCGGGCGGCGGTACTCAATGGCAGGAGTTTGCCGGAAGCGTCTACACGCCACGCTGGGGTCTGCGCGGGTCGGAAGACCTCGGCGGCGGACTCAGTGCAGTGTTCTGGCTGGAGAACGGCTTCAACTCCACCAACGGCACGCTCAAAAACGGCGGCGATCTGTTTGGTCGCCAGGCGTGGGTTGGATTGAGTGCGAGCCAGTACGGCACCCTCACATTGGGCCGCCAATATGACTTCATGGTCAGCTACCTTGCACCGTTGAGCGCGACGGGTTCGGGTTTCGGCGGCAACATTGCCGAGCATCCCTACGACAATGACAACCTGAACAACGATATGCGCCTGAACAACTCGGTGAAGTTCAGCAGTATCGCGTTTGACGGGCTGAAGGTCGGCGCGATGTACGCGTTTTCGAACGCAGCGGGTCAGGTTTCCAACAACAACGCCTTCAGTGCAGGCCTCGCTTATACGTTCGGGCCGATCAACCTCGCCGCGTCGTATTTGCAGATCAACCGCGACCCGAACGCACTCAACGCGAGTGGGGCCGTTAGCACGGGCGACGGCGATGCGTTGACGACCGGCGGTCTGCAACGGATGTATGGATTGGGCGCGCAGTATATGTTCGGCAAGTCGTCCGTTGGACTCCTCTGGACTCATACCTCCACCGAAAGCGCGACGAGCTTATGGTTTGGCGGCAGCACGAGCAATGGCGCGCTACCCGGTCCGTCGAACGGCGCCGGTAATTACATCAAGTTTGACAATTTCGAAATCAACGGCCGTTACTTCCTGGAATCGAACCTGAGCCTCGGTGCGTCCTATACCTACACGATGGCCTCGTTCAACTCGTCGGCTGGCGGCGCCGATCCGCACTGGAACCAGGTCATGGGGCAAGTCGACTACCTGCTTTCGCAACGCACGGATGTCTACCTTGAAGGCGTCTATCAACGGGTTGGCGGCGGCAACGGCATTGCGGCATTCGACGCCGGTGTCTATACGTTGACTCCCGCTACCGGCAACCAGCAGGTGGTGGTGGCGGTGGGACTCAAGCACCGCTTCTAGCCGGACATACGTGGGTAGCGGTCGTCCCACGCCTCGACGCCGGACCAATGTGCCCGCGTCGATCTGATCATCTGCGAACGGCATCCATCGCCGTCGAATATTGGCTGCATCTTCGGCACCGGTCGTTGCAAAATCCAGCCACGAAAACTGGCCCGCCTGCTCCTCCGTTTATCCGCCCGCTATAGTTTCTTCCGTTGCGCCGCTTCGAGGCACGGCTTCCATCGTGATGTCGCGCATTCGAGGGGTGACGAATATCGGATGGACGCTGAGGCGTCAGTCAGGTAATCTCGCGCCACCTTAGGCGGTCTTCGGTCAGTACCCTCTGCACTTCGAATCTTGCGGATTGCTTGCGCATTTCGTGTCGCGAACGATCGTCTGGCTTTGCCCGGCACGACAGGTGGCAACTATGAGACAGCGGGATAAAACATGCACACACAGGACGCAACGAAGGACACGAGGATTGCGCCGCTCGACGATCGGGTTTTGACGCTGCTCGACAAGGCGCTGTGCGATCTGGCAACCACCCAGTTGGTCGCAATCGAAATCGGAGCCGCCAGACGGCAACTTCGCGAGTGGCGAAGAAATGCCCGGCGCTATGAGATCGTCGAATCGCTTGCGCCCGATGAAATGCGGACGCTTGTCCAGAAACTGTCGAATCGGAATGCTTCGCTCAACTCACTGGTCGACGCCGTCGAAGAGCAACGGCGTGTCGATCGTGCTCGCACCGACTTCCTCAAGCAGCAAGGGTATTGGGCCGCTCTTGTCGGACCGATCGACGCCGATGAGTGGCTTTGATAAGGGCAGGGCGAGGGTAACCTCCCCATCATTGCGGATTTTTGCTATGCGTAAAACAGTCTGTTTCCCGTTTGGGAATTCTCTTTAACGGTCAGCAAAAATACACTGGGAGGACCTCGGGTCACTTTCATCACAGGGACTGATCGGGGACGTTCAATGGGCAACTGGATGCGGCATCGATAAGGCCGCTTCGGCGGACCTGATCCAACCACCGTTTAAACTTCGATTTAAAAAAATGCGGTTAATACTGGCGATTCTCTGTTCCGCGGCGCTTGTGGGATGTGCGACCTCCTCAGATGTCACTTCGACACAGGGTGGGCATTGGGCCGTGTCGGCGCGCGGTAATCTGAACTCGGAATTCGTTTCATGGGCAAGCGTCAAGAAGACGGCCATGGATCGCGCAACCGCCTATTGCAGTGCGCAAGGCAAGCAGATCCGGCCGATCGATGCTTCTACCGATGGCATGATGCGGTTGTCGAGCGACAAGGTGACAATTGTGTTTGACTGTGTCTAGGAACGAATGGCGAAACGCATCGCATCGCAGCCAGACAAGGCGCCCGTGGGCGCCTTTTTTATAGGCAGGAACCAGATCCCTGCGATTCGTCAGAACTTATGACGGATACCGATGCGCGCAGTGAACTGATTGCTGTTGTTCGACGCGCTCAGGAGATTGATGGATGCGACAGCATCCTTTCCGGTTGAATCCGTACCCGATGCGTGTTCGTACACACCCGTGATGTAGACGTCGGTCCGCTTCGACAGGAAATAGTCCGCACCCAACGAATACAGGTAGTACTTTGCGCCCGGGTTGCTCCCACTCGAGGCGTAATCGACGCTGCCGCCGTCCGTATAGTCGAATGCAACGCCGGCCAGAAGCGTCGGCGTAATCTGATACTTGAAGTTCGCTTCAACGTTATTGAAGGTCGCGTTCTCTCCCTTGCGATAGATGTTCGTGAATCCCGACTGCGCAACCGCGCCGAGGTTACGGAAGCTCACATTCGCATAGGTCACACCAAGCGTCGCCGCGCCGAAGACATAAGCGCCACCGGCGGTGATCACCTGGTACGTATTCGCCGACTGGTAACCGTAGTACACGGGATATTTGGCTGCGCTGATCGCCGGTGTGGCGATTGTCCCGGCATTGTTAAGCATGCCACCGGAAGCCGAAGGCGTGCGAGCGTTCAGGTAGCCGGCACCGACCACGAGCGGACCGTTGCTGTAATTCGCACCCAGCGACCAGATCTGGTTGTGCGAAAAATCACCCGCGGCACCCCCGAAGCTATAGGTGCCGTCGAACGTCAAGCCCGCGTGGTTCGCGCTCGTGTACTTCACAGTATTGTTCGTGCGATAGGTATTGTTCAGGTTGTCGAGGTCACCAGGATGGGCGGCGATATATCCGGCCCATTGCGTGCCCACTTCGAGCGGTCCGACATTGTCGACCACTGCATCGTATTGGCGCCCCAGTGTCACGGTGCCGAGACTGTCCGACTTCAGGCCGACGAATGCCTGGCGACCAAACATCAATCCGCCTTGGCCCAGCGCGCCCGTGTTGATGTCGAAACCATTCTCGAGAACGAAGAGCGCCCTGAGGCCGCCGCCCAAATCCTCGGTGCCACGCAGTCCCCACCGGCTCGCCTGCAGAACCCCGCTGGACAGGTTATACAAATGCTGGCCGCCTGCGTTCGTATTGATGTTAAAGCCCTCGTCGATGATGCCGTACAGCGTAACGCTGCTCTGTGCGTGAGCGACGCCAGCGAATGAACCCAATACGGCGAGTGTCAAGAGCGACTTTGTTTTCGTTTGCTTCATTGCGTGATCTCCTGATATGTCAATTGGTTTTTGAGTCATTGTTGACAGCAATTTCCGTATGCTTTGGCATCCATAACAAGCAAATATGGGTTCCCGAAGAGACGGTTCTTTCAAAAGTACAACTAACTTAATAGATATCCAGAGAGCGACTCTCCGGATCGGTCTGCAACGCACGACGTTAAGTCCGGTGTTCCCCAAGCAAGACCGCCACGGCGCGTAACGCAAGCTGGTAGCCTTCAACGCCCAGCCCGCAAATCACTCCTCGGGCAACCAGCGATATCAGCGAATGCCTGTATTGCTCATCGCGCTGATGGATATTCGTGATGTGAACCTCAACAAGCGGCTGACGGATGAGCTTTGCCGCATCGAGCACAGGAATGGAAGCGAAAGAGAATCCCGCCGGATTGATGACAACGGCTGCATCCCGCTCAAACGCTTCCTGCAGCCAGTCGACCATCACGCCTTCGTGATTGGTCTGCCTGAATTCGCATTGCAAGCCCAACTCCTCGGCAAGCGCAAGCGTGCGTTCCTCCACCTGGACCAGCGTAGTCGTGCCATAGAGATGCGGCTCGCGCTTGCCGAGCATGTTGAGATTCGATCCATTCAGGACATAGACAAGGGGTTTCATCTTTATTTGCCGGTTTAGGTTTTCAATGGGACCGTGAATGCAGAGGTGCATTACCAGACGAGCCCAGCACCTTGGCGGACGAGTCAGCACGATTCATGTCGATGCCAAGCGTCTCTGGTGCGGTAAGAATCATGACGAGCGAGATTGCGTTCAATACCAGGCAGACGGCCACCACGCCCCAGGGCGATCCGTTGCACAACGCGAACAGCCACACGGCAAGCACCGGCATCGGGCCGCCTGCAATCAGATTGGCCCCGGTGTAGGCGAGCGCCGAGCCCGAGTAACGCACATTGGTGGGAAAGGCCTCGGCGAAAGCGACCGGCTGAATGCCGCTCTGGAACTGCGTGAAGCCGAGGAAGAAGCCCATCGCCGCGAGCATCGGCACGAAGCTCTTTGTGTCGAGAATCTGGAAGTAGACGCAAAGCATCAGAAGTGTGGCAATTGAACCGATTGCCAGTGCTTTTCGACGACCAATCCGGTCGCTCAGCATGCCGCCTGCCAATGCGCCGAAGATCGCGCAAACATTCGCGCCCATCAACAGCATGAAGCCCGTTTGGCGAGGCATGCCGAGCGTCTTCGTCACGTAGCTCAGCGAAAAGACGACGATGAGGTAGAAAATTGCAGCGGGACCGCAGAAGAACAACATCCAGCGGAGGACTGTGCGCCAGTGCAGGCGCAGCGCATCCCGCAAGGGGCTGCCGACTTCAACGACTTCCGTTTTGCGAAGTGCGACGAATGCAGGCGTCTCGCTTACACGCAAGCGGATGTAAACGCCGACAGCGACGAGCACAAAGCTGAGAATAAAGGGGATGCGCCAACCCCACGACTCGAATGCGGTGGCCGACATCGATGACGAAAGCGCTAGCAGCACGCCATTGGCCATGATCTGGCTGAGCGGTGAACATAACCCTAGCAGGCCAGAGTACTTGCCGCGTCGATCGGGGCTCGCGTGCTCGATTGCCATGAGCTGCGCACCGGTGGATTCGCCACCCAGCGCAAAGCCTTGCAGGATACGCAGCGCTACCAGCAGGATCGGCGCCCAGACGCCGATGTTGGCGTAGGTGGGCAACAGGCCCATCAACATGGACGAGAGCCCCATGACGGTCACGGTAGCGAGCATCAGATTGCGGCGCCCGAGCTTGTCGCCAAGGTGTCCGCAAATGATGGCACCCAACGGGCGTGCGGCGAGGCCGACACCGAATGTTGCCAGCGAGGCGAGCAACGCGGAGGTCGAATCCATTGCAGGAAAGAACAGTTTCGGCAGCACCGTGGCTGCCAATGCGCCATAGAGTGTGAAGTCCAGCCATTCAAGCGCGGTACCGACGGCCGCTCCGGTGACCGCGCGGGTGCGCATGCCCTGAAGGCCATCCTCGTGAGTCTGTTCGATCATGTTGTCTCCTGTTGCAGGCCTGATGTGAGTTTCACTCGTCGTGACCCATTTCTAATAAGCGGCGTGTCTTGCCGTCGGATCTCTGTCGCTGACCAGATTGCGCTTCTGGCCTGCGTCATTGGCGCACAGATTAGCAGCGCATCCGGGACACCATTCCAGGGTGGAATTTCATTTCATATTGTGCAAAACTGGCACGCAATAAATGAAATTCGTTCGGAGACCGATATGCCTGGCGTTACCGAAAGGACCATGGCCGTGCTTGAATTTCTCGCTACGCAAATGGAGGCAACACCTCTCGCACTGATTGCGGATCAGCTCGAAATTCCGCGCAGCGCGTGTCATCGTCTGCTCGTCGATCTCAAGCAATGTGGCTATGTGCGACAGGTGCGTGAACACGGTGACTACCTGCTGACGACCAAGCTGGTCGGAATAGGACTGGGGTATCTGGCAACCTCCGGCATCGTCGACGTCGCGCAAAGCATCCTCGACAGACTCGCGGAAACCTCAGGGGAACTGGCACGCCTGGCGATCGTGGACGGCGACCGTCTCACGTGGGTGGCGAAATCACAAGGCGCGCTCAAGGGCCTTCGATACGATCCCGACATGGGCATGGATACCGTCCTCTCCTGTAGCGCAACGGGTCACGCGTGGATGATGACCATGAGCGACGAGCGAGCCCTCGAACTGGTGACTCGACAAGGCTTCGGACAGCCGGCGCAATATGGGCCGCGTGCGCCGACGACCGTCAATGGCCTGCTTGAGTTTGTGCATGCAGCGCGCACACGCGGTTACGCCACCATCTACGAAGTCTTTGCACCCGGCATGACGGCCATGGCCGCGCCCGTACAAAGGCGTGGATATCCGGCTATTGGTGTGATCAGCCTTGCAGGCCCCGCGGTTCGCCTTACGGAAAAGCGCATGGCGTCGCTCGGCTCGACGCTGGTTGCGGCTGCCACTGAACTTGCCGCAGCCAGTCTGGCCTCTCCGTTGCTTGGACGCGGTCGCTAGACAGAATCGTCGAATCCAACGCTAAGTCGCTTGAGGCGCGCGCTTACGGTCGATGAAACGTGAATACGAGTTCGTAGACCTCGAAGTCTTCAACAGCTATGGCAAGCTGGCCACTTGCGACCTCGATAGCCGCCGCGGCCGAGAGATCATCGAGAGACTCGATCAGGATCGCGCCCACAAACGATCCCTCGTCGCCTCTGCGCATAGACTTCTCACGAGTCGCAATGCCGGTCGCGTCGGTCGCCACCTGCATCACGGAGGCGTCTGTTGCGCGATCGACGGACACGATAGCGTCGAGCCTTCGAGGTGTCGTATCTGAAGTGCAGTGTTCAGGCATTTCGTGGAGAAACCGCGCAATGCTCACACGCGAGCCTGATGCGTCCGCGTTGCCGGTTGACGCAAGTACCGTCCCTCCGCCACGTCGAAAGCCTGCGAGCCGAGGCATGATCCGTTGTGTCCATGGCGTTGGACTGTCCAGACGTGCGCGATAGCCTTCGCTTGACATGACGTTCGCGTTATCGAGTTCATACAGGATCACGTACTCGGAGGCGCCTGCCATGGGGCGTCGGAACACGCGTCCCGAGCGGAATCCTGGTACGCCGACGCGCTCGAATACGTGCTCGCGCGTCAACCAATGCAGATAGTCGGTTTCAAAATCACGGGTGACCGTGCTCCAGATCGCGAGCAGTCCCGGGCCGGGTTCGTTCATATTGCCGTTCTCCCTATCTCAAGCTTTTACGCTTACGTCGACGCACCGTGCGCGAGTGAATCGCTCTCCCCGCTCACATCTTCGACACGGTCCAGTCGGTTCATGTCGTTGCCAGCAGTCTCGGGGCCGATGGCCACCATCACGAAAGACAAAATATTCAGTGCTCCGCACAAGGCGACCAAACCCCATGGCGAGCCGTTGCATTGCTTGAGCAGCCACGTCGCAACGACCGGAATCGGACCGCCTGCGAACAGGCTCGCGCCGGTAAAAGCGAGCGCCGAGCCCGAATAGCGCACGTTCGTTGGGAATGCCTCTGCGAAGGCCACCGGCTGGATGCCCGTTTGCACCTGGGTAAATCCCATGAACAGTCCCATGGCGAGCGCCATGACCGCAAAGTTCTTGGTGCCCAGCATCGGGAAATAACACAGCATGATCGCGAAGGTCACGGCTGACGCGAACATCAATGTGCGCTTTCTGCCAACGCGGTCGCTCACCCTTCCGCCGACAATCGAGCCCGCTATCGCGCAGGTGTTCGCGATCATCAACAGGATAAAACTGGTCTGCTTCGGCACGCCGAGCGTGTTGGTCAGATAGCTGAGCGTGAAAATCACTGCGAGATAGAAGAGCGCGGTCGGGCCACAGAAAAACAGCATCATTCGCAGGATGGTTTTGTAGTGCAGACGAAACGAGTCGAGTAGCGGGCGGCTTTTGCCGGCAATGGCTGAGCGCTTCATTTCGACGAAGGCGGGCGTTTCGCTGACACGCATGCGGATATAGAGGCCGACCAGCACCAGCAGCACACTTGCCACAAATGGAATTCGCCACCCATATGCCTCGAAGGCAGCCGGATTCATTGTCGCGGCCAGTAGCAGCAGTACAGCGTTGGCGACGATCTGGCTAAGCGGCGCGCACATGCCGATCAACCCGGAATACTTGCCGCGGCGATCCGCCGGGGCGTGTTCCAGCGCCATGAGTTGCCCTCCGGTCGACTCGCCGCCGAGGGCAAATCCCTGGATGATGCGCAGTGCCACGAGCAGCACGGGTGCGTAGACGCCGATCTGGGCGTACGTCGGCAGCAGGCCCATCAGTGCCGAGACGATGCCCATCACGGACACCGTTCCGAGCATCAGATTGCGCCGGCCAATCTTGTCGCCGAAGTGTCCACAGATAATGGCGCCGAGAGGCCGCGCAGCCAAACCTACGCTGAATGTTGCGAGGGACGCCAATACAGCAGAGGTTGGGTCAAGTGCGGGGAAAAACAGCTTGGGCAAGATCGTGGCGGCTACGGCGCCATACAGCGTGAAATCGAACCACTCAAGTGCGGTACCTAGCGTGGCCGCACTCACGGCGCGGTTTGCCATTGCAAGCGACGTTCGCTCGGGCTGTGAATGTTGCATTGATGTCTCCTCGTCTCTAATAATGTTTGGCTGCGGACTGACTGCCGGTCATAGGCGACGGGGAACGTCGCTCAGGTCATCCATGTATGATTTGGCATACTAAATATTATTTTCAGAATGCGAACCATGATCGGCGCCGCGTCACCATGCCGGCGCGTCACGCGGGGGCATTTACGTGGGTACGCGCGAGTTCTGAGGCGAATTGCCGATCGTCAGCGGTCGTTTGAACATGGGCGAAACGCCGCTAGCTTCGGACAATTCCTCGGCGGTTGCCTTGAGCGCGGGCGCCAGCGCAAGCATGCGCTCTTCCGTGAGGCGGGACATGGGGCCGGCGATGATCAAAATGGCCCGCACGCGTCCGTCTTCGCCGAGAACCGGCGTGGCCATCGAACTCATAGCCGGAAGAAACATGTCTTGGGTCGTGGCGTAGCCGTTGCGTCTCGCGGTCTTGAGCAACGGGATCAGTGCCTTGAATGTGGTGGGCGCACGCGGCCCGAACTCGGCGGGCGTGCCGAAACCCTGCTGGGAGACCAGACGCATCGCTTCTTCATCGGACTTTCCAGCGAGCCAGATCATGCCTGCGGCGCTGCAAGAGAGCGTGACAGGTCGGCCCATTTCCGGATCGTACCGGAGGCCCTGTTTTGCCCCTTGAGCCTTCGCCACATAAATGAGCTGGTCGTCCTCGACGATGGCCAGCCGCACCAGTTCTCCCGACGCCGCGGCGAGTCGCTCCAGAATGGGTTGACCAATGTCCACTACGCCCCCCGCGCTCAGGAAGCGCAGGCCGAGTGAGGGCATCTTCATCGTGAGCGAGAATTCACCACGGCGCTCGTCCTTGCGCACGAGACCCAGTTCGATCAGGTCAGCGAGCAATCGATGTGTCGCGCTCAGCGGCAAGCCAAGCTCGCCAACCAGTTCGGTCAGCGTCTTGCCCTCCGGGGCTGTAGACAGCTCTTCAAGGATGCGGAAGCTGCGTTGTAGCACTGCTGTCATGGCGGAAGAGGTCCTTCTATCAAGGTGATGCACGCGCGCAGTGAAGCTCGCTGCCTGTGATGGCATATTATGGAAATGTTTTCCAGTTTGCAATGTTTTCCATCTGTCAGGTCGAAGGCATGTCCCATAGGCGCCGGAGTAACATCGTAGGTGTGAGGGGCAAGTAGATCGAGAAGACCACTGCGACCACTCAACGTTGTATGGGAATCCCAATGGTTGGAACGGCTTCAATCCTTGCCATGGTGTTTTCCTTGCCATAGGTAAACGGGATATATATCGCCCACGAATACATCGCGTGCGATATATATAAATGAAAATTGAAAAAAGGCGCGGGATTTAGCCGCGTGCGTCCTTTGACAGGTGGCGGGTGAGGGCGAGATTGTCGCGTAGTGTCGCGATTGCCTTCTGTAACATCGCGAACTCGCTCGGCGCGAGGCCCGTTGCTTCGATGAGACTCATGCCGAGCCCTTTTTCGCGCAACTGTCGACCGTCTTCCGTGATGCTGACCAGAACCTGTCGCTCGTCTTCGGGATCGCGCTGTCTCGCCAGATAGCCCATCGATTCGAGTCTTTTCAATATTGGTGTGAGCGTGTTGGACTCGAGAAACAGCCTGGCGCTCAAGCCCCCGACGGTCTGGGGGGATTCCTCCCAGAGCGCGATGACCGCGATGTATTGCGAATAGGTCAGCCCCAACTCATCGAGAATTGGCCTGTAGGCCTTGCCGAACACCAGGTTCGCCGAATAGATGTTGAAGCACAGGAATTCGGAGAGTGCGGGCTCCTCAGTGGGTGGCTGGTCGATAGATTTCATCTGTATCCTCTTTAATTACTTCGCCCTCCATCGAATCGTTGGATTGAACACATGGATTGATTGCGGTCGTGGGCGAATCGCATTGATCGGGCACGCGACCCATTGATTGATCGTGTCACAGTGACGGAGGCAGGCCCTCTAGCCATGCGTGGAAAGCGTGTCGCCCGACGTCAGTGTGGCATCGGCGCCCGATGGGGCATGGCCGGAGACGCCGCCATATGCCGGTTGCGCATTGCCGTAGTTGGACGAAAAGCCCTGGGAACTAAGGCTGCGCTGCGAAGCACGCCTCGCGGCCTTTCAATGTGATATGGGTGTTCCCGGTGAGCAGAACAGTCTCAATCCTGGTCATCATGTTTCCTTTTAAAATAAGGGCTGAATATATATCGCATGCGATGCACTCGCATGCGTCGAATGATGCGGGAGGGCTGAATCAATGTCAATAGCTGACGAAGCAATCGTTTGCGAGCGATGGATAGTTTGGGCGTTCCTCAGGCCCGATAGCGCCTGCTCGCCCCCGGCGTTGAAGCCTTGTTGCTGCGGGGCGCGGCCGGCAGTTCATTCTCGTGACCCCCAGGTTCGGAAAAGTCACGAGATGTCTTGCGACATCATTCGAATTGCGGAGGGGTGAATCATCACATCGACATTCGCGGGAGCGTGACGTCCGCGATTTCTCGGACGGAATGCAGGGTCGCCACGTTTGATGGACATGCCGGTGGCAGCACAAATGCCTGCGCGGCGCGCGATCTGGCGACTCCAGACCTGGTCGCCGTAGTGACAAAAGCCCGAACTCCAGCGCAGCGTAACGGCTGTTTGGGAAAGATGTTCAATAACGGTGATCGAGGCGCGCGTCGTCTTTATGTTCGGTCCGTGCATGTACGGCTCAGCGCCGTTTTCCTCGCCAGCGGCTGCGTCTAAGCGGGCAGGCGCCGACGCCTGGAGTAGGGAGTCGTCTTCAAGCGATGGACGCGAGCAGCGTTTCTCTAGCAGGGACACAACCTGCGTCCAGGCGTCGCCGCCTGCATGACAGTGCGGTTCGCGACGTTTGGGTACTCGACGAAATTCTTTGTCATCCGAAAGTAGGCTATGGGGAAATGTCATTTTGGGACTCGTTTTGGAACAGATCGTTGCGGCGAAGCGAACGGCGTCCGGGCCGTGAAGCGGGTGACTCGTCTTGCTAGAGACAATGGCTTTTCGAATAGCGAAGCCCGCAGATTGCGTCTGCGGGCTTCTGGTATGCAGCCAGGCCGGTTAGCGGATTTCAGGCATCGCGGTAATTCACCGGCTTCCGTAGCCCCGAACGCGCAAGCATCAGGATTGCGCTGGCGTCAATGAGCGTAGCGTTCTGAATCCAGCTCGAACCTCTTGCGTAAAGAGTTGCGGCTCCTCCCAGGCCGCGAAGTGCCCGCCCTTTTCGAGCTTGTTGTAGTACATGAGGTTAGGATACGCCCGCTCTGACCAGCTCCGCGGCGCCTGGTAGACTGTGACAACCGGTGCCGCGATGAATGGGGCCTTCAGAATGGGATCTCCTCAACAAGTTGTGGACGTGTTTTTTTCATTTATAAATCGCATGCGATGGAGTCGCGTGCGTCGCATGATGCTGGATGAGCTAAATAATGTCAATAGCGTATGGCCAATCGCGTGCGGTTCGTCATCTGCTGGTGTGTTTGAAGCCATTTGGTGCGAGTCGCACTTCGGGCATTTCGGACGGCCGGTTTCACTCGTCCTCTCGTTCGTGAATCCTCCTGAATGACACCGTGTTCCGAGCTTGGCAGTCACCACGGCTGGTGCCTATCTTTGAGAGGTGCGGGGTGCAAGACACCCGGTCGCATGCAAGCAGATTCCGGCGCGAGACTGATGCCCTGTCGCGCTGGCGAGGGTACGCGGCGCAATGACTGCCGGCGCCCCGATCACTGGGCTAACTGATGGAGATTTAACGATGACTACCCGGATTCAGAAGGTGCTTCTCACAGGTAGGACTCATACGACGGGCAGCCGTCGTGAAGGCGCGCACGGCGGCGACGAACGCGTCGACATTCAACTCTCGTCGCCCGGCAACGCGGGCAGCGAGATCACCTTGTCAGCGGTACTGATGCATCCGACTGCGGAGCAGCTTTTTGCGGGGGCATGGTCGGCCTGCTATACCGGTGCGCTTGGGCTCGTGGCCAAAGCGAAGAAGGTTGTGCTGCCGCCGGATCTGGCGGTTGATATCGAAGTCGACCTGGGCATGACCGGCGACGCGTTTTTCATTCAGGCCCGGTTCGACGTCCGCATGCCGGGTATCGCAGCCGAGATTGCCGAAGCTATCGCGCACGAGGCCCATGGGGTCTGTCCTTATTCGAAGGCAGTCCACGGCAATATCGACGTGGCGATGAATGTCACAACGTCGTGATCCAGCTACGGACACGCGTCTCTACGAGCAATCCTTCGCTACGGGACAAGATGGTGTGACGAATTAGCGAGAGCCGTGCGGTGGCCACTTCGCCGCCCGGCAAGAATCGCTGATCATCGTCACGAGTGTCTGCGACTCTTCCGCTCCCTGCATTGACTCACTGACCGTCTTTTTCGCCTGACGCAGGCAATCCGCCGAGGGTGTCTGGTCTCAGCGCACTACTGTCACGCCATCTGTTTGACCTTATACAACACCCAGCTCAACTCAAAGCGCCGGTCCCGGGACCGGCGCAATACCGCCGTCCCCTTATGTCGCAAGGCTCCCGAGCCCATTGGACCGCACCAGACGATCGCCTGGCACACCCTATGCATTAGATGGTGTGAGCGCGACACGATGCTCACTTAGCAAAATCCGCAAAACACTTTAGGAGTATTTATCATGAAATCGACTCTGATGATCAAAGACCTTCCGATCGCCGAAGAACTCGACCGCAAGGCGATGTCCGCCGTACGTGGCGGCAGCGCGATCTCCCTCGTCGGCGGCAACGCCCAGAACGTGGTTGGCGGTGGTGGCTTCGCCAGCCCGACCACGGGTCTGCAAGTCGGGCCGGCCGTCAACACGATCGACGCAAGCTCGCATCTGAACCTGAGCATCCCCACGATCCAAAACTTCGGCGGCAACCAGCTCGCCATCTGAACAATGTGCCTGCCACCCGACGGCGGGTGGCCACATCAAACTACTCTCAAAGGAATCAATCATGCACTCGAACCTCATGATCAAGGATCTGTCCATCACCGAAGAACTGGACCGCAATGCCATGTCCGCTGTGCGCGGCGGCAGCGCCATCGCTGTAGTGGGCGGCAATTCACAGAACGTAGTGGGCGGCGGCGGCTTTGCCAGCCCGACCACCGGCCTGCAGGTCGGACCGGCCGTCAACACGACCGACGCAAGCTCGCATCTGAACCTGAGCATCCCCACGTTCCAGAACTTCGGCGGCACCCAACTGGCCGTCTAAACAATGTGCGTGCCACCTCACGACGCGGTGGCCACATCAAATCTTTTCTTTCAGGAGTTAATCATGCACTCGAATCTCATGATCAAGGATCTGTCCATCACCGAAGAACTGGACCGCAAAGCCATGTCCGCTGTGCGCGGCGGCAGCGCCATCGCTGTAGTGGGCGGCAATACACAGAATGTCGTGGGCGGCGGCGGCTTTGCCAGCCCGACCATGGGCATGCAGGTCGGGCCGGCCGTCAACACGACCGACGCGAGTTCGCATCTGAACCTGAGCATCCCCACGGTCCAGAACTTTGGCGGCATGCAAGGCGTATTGCTGTAACTCATGCGCGTGCCGCCCTTCTTCGGGGGGCACTGCCCGTTTATCTTCAGGAGCCAGTCATGCAATCGACCCTTATGATCAAAGACCTGCCCATTAGCGCACCCATCGACCGCAAGGACATGTCCGCTATCCGTGGTGGCAGCGCACTCGCCGGCGTCGGCGGAAATTACGGCAACGTATTCGGCGGTGGCGGTTTTGCCAGCCCCACCATCGGTATCCAGATCGGGCCGATCGTGACGACCACCGATGCCAGTCAGCACGTGAACGTCAGTGTGCCGACGATCCAGAACTTCGGCGGCTATCAGT
Organism: Paraburkholderia sp. GAS41; assembly: GCF_050436545.1. NCBI lineage: Bacteria > Pseudomonadati > Pseudomonadota > Betaproteobacteria > Burkholderiales > Burkholderiaceae > Paraburkholderia > Paraburkholderia sp. GAS41. The sequence goes on along the minus strand of NZ_JBNDMK010000003.1, from coordinate 139,269 downwards.
TGGGCGCGCTGTAACGGCGTGCGGTGTCGCCCTACGGGGAGGGGGATACCGCAAGCTGCAAGCGTGGAGACCACACGTGCTTTATCCCGCTCAGAGTATTGGCGCTCGTGTCGTATTCTGCAAGCGCCGCTCTGACGGGTATTGCAAGCGGATTCGACACGTAATCCGAACGATGAATCTGGGTATATTCGGCATTGCCGGGTCGCCACGATACGGGGAGCCGGGGCGACGCGATAGAACAGACCGCCTACGAGCTGATCGGGCATGGCCCCTTTGCACTGCATTGCCGTGCAAACTTCACTGCGAGCATGCGGCACGTTGAAGCCGTCATGCCTGGTGAGAATGCCGGTTTCGGTGTGCCATTGCCCAGACTAATATAGGGATTCCGACGCTCGCGGTACCGGCGGATGCCTTCGTCGTACCGTTGGCGTCGCTATTCGCGGGGCGCGTTGTTCCTTAAAAACGATTGGGACTCCCGTATTTCAATCGCACAGAGGTGTGTGCGTTCTTCTATTGATGGCCGGTACACACGGGCTAACGCCGCAACAGGACTGATCGACGATGGCCTATCGGCTCTGAAATCTCTCATGCTAACGCGCAGAACCTTCCTGATCGGCGGTCTTGGCGTGGCCGGCGCTGCCGGCGCACTGGTCGTCGGATGGTCGGTTCTGCCGCCGGGTCAGCGTCTGGTGGGCGCCGCGCCATTGCCGGTACACGGCACCCAGGTGCCGCTCAACGGGTGGGTCAAGGTTTCATCGGACAACAGCGTGACAGTGATGATGAGCAAAGCGGAGATGGGCCAAGGCATCCATACGGGGGCGGCCATGTTGCTGGCGGAAGAGATGGATGCCGATTGGGCGCAGGTGAAAGTCGAGCAGTCGCCCGTCGACGGCATCTACAACAATCTGGATAACATCGCCGCCGATTTGCCGTTTCGTCCGGATGAACACGGCGTCTTCGAAGAGTTAGCGGTCTGGTTGACACGCAAGTTCTCGCGCGATTTCGGCACGATGCTCACCGGCGGTTCAACCAGCATCAACGACCTGTGGGTGCCAATGCGCGAGGCCGGCGCAGGCGCACGCGCCATGTTGTGCGGCGCGGCAGCGGATAAGTGGCGCGTGCCCGTAAGCGAATGCCGCGCCGAAAGCGGTCGCGTACTGCATCCTTCGGGACGCTCGGCGAGTTTCGGCGAACTGGCCGAACTCGCCGGCCAGCAACCGCTGCGTACACGGGTCGTGCTCAAGAGCCCGGCCGAGTTCAGGATGATCGGCAAGCCGCTCAAGCGTATCGACGCGCCCGCGAAGCTCAACGGGAGCGCGCGCTTCGGAATCGATGCGTTGCCGGAGGAGCTGTTGTACGCAAGCGTGCTGATGTGTCCGACGCTCGGCGGAACCGTCAGTCATTTTGACGACTCGGTGGCCCGCGCTTTACCCGGCGTGGTGAAGACGTTCAAGGTGGACGCCTATAACGGCGGCACCGGCGGCATAGCCGTGATTGCAGAGAACGTCTTCATTGCGATGTACGCGCTCGATGCGATAGCCGCCCTGGGGATTGACTGGCATCACGGGGCAGCGGCAGATGTCTCGGATGCGGACATGATGCGTCGCCTCTCGAATGCGCTGGACCATTCGGAAGGTCATGTGTACTACAGTTGCGGTGATGTCGATGGTGCGCTGAACACCGCTGCACAGGTCGTGAGTGCGGAGTACCGCGCACCGTATCTCGCGCATGCGGCCCTCGAGCCGGTCAACTGCACAGTCCAGGTCAATGACGACGGCGCCACGGTTTGGGTCTCCACCCAGGTCCCGGCGCTCGCGCGGCATCATGTGGCCAAGGTGTTGCGCATGGACGCCGGCAAGGTCGATGTGCAGGCGCAACTGCTTGGCGGCGCGTTCGGCAGGCGCCTTGAAGTGGACTATGTGGCGCAGGCTGCCGTCATCGCACTCGAAGCCGATGGCAGGCCGGTACAGACGGTCTGGAGCCGGCCGCAGGACATGATGCACGATTTCTACAGGCCAGCCTGTGTGTCGCGTTTCAAGGCGGGATTGAATAGCGCAGGCGAGGTGGTGGCGTGGCGCAATACCTCGGCGAGCCAGTCGGTGGTGGACGCTTTCCTCAAGCGCAACTACGGTTTTCCCGATCCGCTGGTCGACAAGACCACGGCGGAGGGCGCATTCGATCAGGCCTACGAATGGTCCAACCTGCGGGTCGCGCAGACCACGGTCGAGCTACCGGTTCCGGTCGGATTCTGGCGTTCGGTGGGGCACTCGCATCAGGCGTTCTTTGTCGAGAGCTTCATGGATGAACTGGCCGCGACCGCGCATAAGGATCCCGTGGCCTTCCGTGCGAGTCTGCTCGCGCATCATCCCCGGCATCTTGCGGTATTGCGGCGTGTCGCGGCGCTTGCGGACTGGGGACGCCCGCTTGCGCGGGGCACCGATGGTGCGGCTCGCGCACGTGGCGTGGCGCTTCACGAGGCGTTTGGCAGCATCGTCGCGCAAGTGGCGGAGGTTTCGGTGGGTGCGGACAAGAGTGTGCGCGTGCAGCGGGTGGTCTGCGTGGTCGATTGCGGTACGCCGGTGAACCCGAATCTGATCCGCCAGCAGGTGGAAGGCGGCATTGTGTTCGGTTTGTCGGCGGCATTGTACGAGGCGATCAACATCGATCGCGGTCAGGTGCAGCAACAGTACTACCCCGACTTCCCGGTCGTGCACATGGACGACTGCCCGGTCATCGAAACCGACATCATGCCGAGCGAGGCCGAGCCGCAAGGCGTGGGAGAACTTGCCACGCCGCCGGTTGCCGCGGCCGTGGCCAATGCGGTTTTTGCACTGACGGGCCAGCGTTTGCGTACGCTGCCATTGAAACTCGCGTGAGCGGCGGGGGAAAACATGTTATCGCTGAACATCAACGGCAGACAGGTACGCGTGAAATCAGATCCGGCTACGCCGCTGCTTTGGGTGTTGCGCTGCGAACTGGGTATGACGGGAACCAAGTTTGGCTGCGGAATAGGCGTATGCGGAGCCTGCACGGTGCATGTAGATGGCGCAGCCCAGGTGGCGTGTCAGGCGGTGATCGCCAGTCTTGGCAACCACGAGATCACCACCATCGAAGGGCTCGAAGGCGCCGAGGCCGTCGCGCTCAAGGCAGCCTGGAGCAGTATCGACGTGGTGCAATGCGGTTATTGCCAGAGCGCCCAGATCATGGCGGCCTATGCACTGCTCAGGCAGAAGCCCAGGCCAAGCGACCAGGATATCAACGATGCGATGGCGAATGTCGTGTGCCGTTGCGGCACTTATCCGCGCATCCGGGCGGCCATTCATGAGGCCGCCCAAAAGCAGAGCCGCTAAAGCGCCCAGGCTTATTTTCGACGCGTGCCGGTCCGTGCCGGTGCGGTGGAAGCCAGTTGCGGCATGGAGTGAAAACCTTGTGGATATTCGACAAGACGCGTGGGGCCGGATGAAGGCTGCAGAAGCGAACCGTAACGTGCGCCGCTGCGTGCGCCGCCTACGATGGCGGTCATGGCTTGCCTGTCGAGTTCGACACTGTCCGGAAGATCCTTGATGGCGATGGTGGGCATGACAGCTCCTAAGGGGTGACCGCGATGGCGGGATGCATGAGCGGATGAGATCGCCCGCACGTGCCGGGTTGCCAGGCAATCCATAACGGACTGTTTGCAAGCAGTATAGGTAATGCATCGTTCGCGGGTGTTTTGTTCTGCGCGGATCCGCACAGAGCGGGGTTGGAAAGGTGATGGGTTGGAACCAACACAATGGGGCGACACTGTCAGGCGGGACACGACACCTGTTGCACGACGCGCACATTGTTGGGCAATCCTGAATTGCGGAAGGCATGGGTGCGGGCTAGTATCGGTCGTGGGCATGTAACTTCTTATGACAGGTTTTTTCCCGGTTAATCGGGAGTTGCGTGGCTTTATACACATGGCGAATCTTGCGCACGCGATTAGCGAATTCCAGAGTGGCGGGCTGTCGCAAGATGATTTCATTGCACAGCTCGACAGTACGCTGACGAAGGACAGTGTTGGTTCGGCGCGGCTGCTGGAGATATTGGGCGAGGCACACACCCACATGCCGCTGCCCCCGGACGTGTACGCGGAAGTCCAGCGCCGGATCGAGCAGATGAGTGGTACGAACCTGACTCCCAGCGGAGGCGAGACCCGCGTACAGACAACGCCGCACTATGCCTCTGCGGACTTCCCCGCAGCAGCACCTGCTGGCGCTCAGTCCCTCGCTGGAGCCGAACAGGTCAAAGGCGTTGGGGATACGCTCAATAACCGCTTCGTGCTGGAGGAGTGCCTCGGCATTGGCGGCATGGGCACCGTGTACAAGGCGCTCGATCTGCGCAAGATGGAGGCGTCCGACCGCAAGCCCTTCGTCGCCATCAAGGTCCTCAACGTGCAGTTCCGCGGCAATCCGCAGTCGCTGATCGCGCTGCAACGCGAAGCCAGGAAAGCTCAGGTGCTGGCGCACCGGAATATCGTCACCGTGTACGACTTCGACCGGGACGGCGCCATCGTTTATCTCACGATGGAGTATCTGTCCGGCAAGCCGCTTAGCCACCTGTTACGCAACAAGAATTTCAAGGGCATGCCGTACGACGAGGCGCTGCCGATCGTCAAAGGCATGGCGAATGCGCTCGCCTATGCGCACGAGCATGGCTTCGTTCATTGCGACTTCAAGCCGGGCAATGTGTTGCTGACGGACAAGGGCGACGTCAAGGTGATCGACTTCGGGATTGCCCGGGTTTTTCAGCGTCCCGAAGAAGAGAGCGATGCGACCGTGTTCGATCCGGGAACGCTCGGCGCGTTGACGCCCGCTTACGCGAGCCCCGAAATGATCGAGCATCGCGAGCCCGATCCGCGCGACGACATTTACGCGCTTGGCTGCATCGTCTATGAATTGCTGACGGGACATCACCCGTTCAACCGGCTCTCGGCCACCCAGGCTCGCAGCGCCGATCTCAAGCCGCAGCGCCCCGAAGGCTTGGGTACCCGTCAGTGGCGCGCGTTGCGTGCGGCGCTTTCCTTCGACCGCAAGACGCGTATGCCGGCGGTGGCCCGGTTCGTCGAAGAATTCACCGCGCAACCGCGCTTCACCAGGCAACGCATGCTGATTGGCGGCGGGGCGGCGCTCGCGGGGCTAGCCGTCGCCGGTCTCGGCTTCCTCTGGTTCCACGCTCCGGGCAGTCCCAGCAGCGCGCCGCATGCGATAGCGACGCCTCCTGCGCTGACGCTCGCATCGGTCGATGCATTGCTTGCGCAGATGCCATGTTCGGCGCTCGCTGCTTCAGTGCTGGATCACACGGTCAAGGTGCACGGCTTCGTACCCGAGCCCGATGGTGTCGCCACGCTCAAGGAACGCCTGAATACGCTACCAGGCGTGAGCACGATGAACGTCGACGTGACCCCGCTTACGGCGGACAAATGCGATGTCGTCCAGTTTTTCGCGCCATACTGGACTCGCAACTGGCAGGCGGGTCACCCCGCCGTGCTTCAGGTAAAAGCACCTGACGCGCAACTGGTCGAGGACGATCCGCTGGTGGTCGGCGTGAAGACGCCCGGCTACGATGCCTACGTCAATATTGATTACTATCAGTTGGATGGCAGCGTCGTCCATATGGTACCCAGTTCACGGGTACCGGATAACCAGGCGCCGCCGAATTTTTCGGCGACCGTTGGCAGTGCGATGGACTGGGTAATTGCCAAGCCGTTCGGGACTGAACTGGTGGTGCTGCTGATCACGCCGGCCCCGCTGTTCAATGCATTCCGGCCGGCTAGCGAAGCGCGCGCAGATTATCTGCGCGCGCTGGATGCACGTCTTCAACAGATTGCGGCTAAGGACGGGACGGATCGCATCCTGGCGGATGTGGTCCAGATCACCAGCCGGGCTCGCAAGCATTGAGGGCGGCGCTGCGCGCTTCACTTCGGTATCGCGTTCGTCGCCGGTGCTGACGGTTACTTCAGATCTTTGGCAACCCGGAAGCCGTTTTGCGACTGGCGCACACTCTGGCTGTACTTGAAGCGCGTCGACGCGAGCATATAGTCGGCGCCTTCGCGCCACGAACCGCCGCGAATGACCCGCATATCACAGCCTGACGAGTCCCAGGCACGGCCGTCCGTCGGGGCGTCCTTATACGTGCTGTGCCAGCAGTCGCTCACCCATTGCCAGACGCCGCCGCCCATGTCGTAGAGGCCATATGGGTTCGCTGCGAACGTTCCCACGTTTTCGGGCCCTTCGTCATGCCAGGGATCTCCGCAGCCCTTGCAGTTCGCGTTACCTTTGCGCATCTGCTCGCCCCACCAGTATTGCGTCGCCGTGCCGCCGCGTGCGGCGTATTCCCATTCGGCTTCGGTGGGCAGGCGGTAGGGTTTGCCGGTCACCTTGCCGAGCCACTTGATGTACTGCTGAACGTCGTCCCAACTGAGATCGCGCGCGGGAAGATTCGCGGCGGCCCCGTTTTCGCCCGACAGCTTCGGGCAGGCGTTGGCCGCCACGCATGCGTTCCACTGTTCGACTGTCACGTCGTACTTGCCGATCGCAAACGGCGCGGCGATCGTGACATGATGCGGCGGCCGCTCCGAGATATCGCCCGAATTACTGCCCATGGTGAACGAGCCGGGGGGCAACGGAACCATCACTGGGCACGCTGAGCAGTCCTTGCTTTCGCCGGCGCCCGGAACGTTGGCGGCCGATTTGACCGGTGCCTTGGGAGCGGTGGGGACCGGCGCGGATGGACTCGCAGCAACCGGGTGAGCGGGTTGCACCGCACCCGCCTGCGCTTTGGATGCGGCGGGCGGCGCGGGTGCGACGGGATTGGGCGCGGCGCTTGGCGCCGGCGCGGAAGCGGCAGCCTGCAGGCGCGCGATCCGTGCTTTCGCGAGTCCCGCAAAACGACCGTCAGGATATGCCTTCAGGTACGCCTCGTAATCGCTCGCGTAGTTGCTGTTCTTGATCGAATCCCAGAAGGTCAGTTCGTATTGTTCGCTGCTGTCCTTAGGCATGATGCCGCGGCTCTGCAGGGAGACGACCGTTGCGTCGGCAAGTGCAAGGCTTGTCACGTGGGTACCCGGATAGCGTGCGAAGCGAAAGCTGCCGGCCAGTGACGACACCGTCCAGGGGCGCTGCTGATCGCCGGTGTCGGCGCGTACGGTATGTTCAACACCGCGCATGATCCCGTCGATGTCGCGTTCCGGCGCAGCGGCGAGCGCCCGCAATAGCGCACGCGTGTAAACCCCGTGATCCTTTCCGTCCGCAGCAAATCCGCCAGGGGCCGTGGCATAGGAAATCAACGTCTGCTCAGGCAACGACGCGCCGGGCAACACGGTACGGGTGGCTCGGAATGGGTTTTGCAGACAGGTGTCGAGTATGACCAGATTGATCTTGTCGGCACGGGGGGCCGACATCGCCGCGAGTACGGCATCCAGATCGATGCCATGGGCGAGGAGGGACGCCGGTGAGCGGCCGTCGATGCCGTCCGGTACCAGGATCGTTTCGTTGCCGACCTGCAGGCCGTGTCCAGCAAAGTAGAAGAGACCGACACCGCCGCCCGCAAGACGCGCATGAAACGCGGCGAGCGCCCGCTGCATCTGTTGGGGCGTGCCATCCGTCAGGACGCTCACTTCGAAGCCGAGCGACGCCAGCAGCGCGCCCATGCTACGGGCGTCGTTGGTCGCATTGCCAGGCGGAATGGCGTCACTGCCGCGATTGCCGTTGTTGCCATTGTTGCCATTGTTGCCGCCGTTGCCGACTACGAGCGCAATGCGCCGTTCGCCTGTGCCAACGTCGAGAGATGCAGTCGTGTGAAGAATCGCGCTGTGGCCACCTTGCGTGACGGCGTTGGCGTCCGTCCACGATGCGTGCAGGGCCCCGGCGATGCACATGAGCAGGAATCTTCGCCACATATTCAAATCCTGGTTGTCCGTACTGAATCCGCTATCCGACGACGAACGCTCTGGCATCGGGCGCGACCACGCACTGCACAGCGGCTGACTTGCGAATTGTGTTGGCAGTAGCGCGACAGTCGTAAACAACGATAGCACGCAGTAACAACGTCACAAGGTTAACGAATGGTCCGTATCTTTTTGTGAAGTTACGTCCTAAGCTAAAAGACGAAATACGAGGTCCGGTTCGGGGCGCGTTGCCAGATGCCTCTGTACGCGGATGCGCACGCCGCTGGCGAACCTGCAGTTGACCGCGTGGTCGACCGTGGGGGCGGCAGGGGGCGAGAGAGCCACTCTCCCTGAGGAGGCGCAACATGCCAGTAAGAACAGCGCTCAGTGTTCTGGCCGTGGTATTGCTGACTGCTGCAGCACCTGCCACGCAGCAGTCGCCGTCTGCGCCTGGCGCCGAGGAGTACATCATCTGGCCGCCCGACGGCGCGGTGATTCACGGCGGCAAACTCTGGGTGCGGATGGGCTTGCGCGGCATGGGGATCTGCCCGAAGGGCGTCAACGTGCCGAACACCGGACACCATCATCTATTGATCGACACCGATCTTCCGCCGCTCGACCAGCAGATCCCTTCTGACCGGAACCACCTGCACTACGGCGCTGGGGAAACCGACGCGCGCGTCGAACTTGCGCCCGGCACCCATACGTTGCAGCTTCTGCTTGGGGACGCGAACCACGTGCCGCAGGTTCCGCCGGTCTATTCGAAGAAGATCACCATTTACGTACGTTAGGACCGCTTTGTATGTATCGGTCTGCGAGGACGGAGAGCACCCACCATGAAGAAGATATTGGCTCTCGCGGCACTGGCCGCCATGGTCTGGCTGATCAATCCAGCCTTTGCCGCGGGCACGCCGTCGCCGCCCAGTGCCTTCTGCTATATCGGTTACCCGAACGATGGGCAAACCTTCCCGGCCGGCAAGCCGTTTCGCGTTTGGTTCGGCTTGCGCAACATGGGTGTGGCGCCCAAAGGCGTTAACTACCCAAACACAGGTCACCACCACCTGCTGATCGATACGGCTTTGCCGCCGCTCGATCAGGAGATTCCTTCCGATCGTAACCATCTGCATTTCGGTGCGGGCGAAACCGAAACGACGCTTGATTTACCGCCCGGCAAGCACACGCTTCAGTTATTGATGGGCGACTACATGCATGTACCGCACGTTCCGCCGGTCTACTCGAAGAAAATCACGATCTACGTCAAGTAGGTACGACATTCAGGGTCGAGAATGGGATCTGTTGGCGCGATGCCAACGTTGCGAACGCATGATGTTGGATTGCGACCATCACCTCCTGCTTTTAGTATCCCGGTGACGCTCCCTGCAGCACGATATGTATGCCTGAATACCCCTTGATTTCAAGGGTCCAGATGCTTTTTCAACCCATGAGGACGGGATTGGCACGGCCTGTGCATAAGCTGGGTGCGAGCAGACACGAGAGGCTCGCACCATCGGCCAGGCGCCGCACAGCAAGGAGAAACGCCATGAACACGCTCAAGATTTCAGACCTCACCATTACCGCAGAACTCGACAGCAGCACCATGCGCGCCGTGCGCGGCGGCGTAGCGCCAGGTGCAGCTACCGAGATGCCGCTTCTGATCTCGTCAAGCCCGTTCAAATTTGGCAATGGCGCAACGATTAGCCCTTCGCAGGTGATCCATCAAGGCCTGAGCATCGAAAATTTCAATGGCATGGACAGCGCCTTCGACACGGGCGTGGCGTCGGTCATCACGCCGCAGCAGTCCGCCAATAACAGCATCACGTTCGTCTGACCGGCCCTTCCTGGCCGCTCGGGCAATCAAAAAGCGTCTGGCACTGATCGTCCTGTCCATACGCTCGCGCTTACTGGAGAACATCGTGTCTGCCTTGTTCTGTATGGCAGGGGATCATCGCACGCCGGTTGCGGCAGCGACGCAGAAAGAAATAGCGACCAACAATGTGCGCGCCGGGCGGCGCAGCGTCACGCGGCGGGTGCTGGGGGCCATGGCACTGTGTTCAGTCGCGCTATGCGGTTGTGTCGACGTCAGTATGCCCGCCTATCAGCGTCCCGACACACCGGCCAAGAATGCGTGGTCGAATGGGAACGTCACCGTATCGGCCGCCGATACGATCGAACCGGACTGGTGGAAAATCTTCCAGGACCCGTACCTGAACTCGTTGATCGAGAAGGCGACAGCAGGCAATTTCGACATCAAGATCCTTGCTGCACGCATTCAGGTGGCGGGCGCCGAGATCGGCGAGGCGCAGGCGGGCGCGCTGCCCACCCTGGATGCCGGCGCCGGCGGCAACTTCCAGAAGAGCACGGGCGTGCCGTTCCAGCAGCAATACATGTTGGGGACTCAGGTCAACTGGGACATCGACATCTGGGGCAAGGTCGAGAAGGGCGTGCAGGCCCAGAAGGCCGAGTTTCACGCCACGGAAGCGGATTGGCGGGCGGGGTATCTGGAACTTGTTTCGAACGTCTCCATTACCTATTTCCAGATTCTTCAGTACGACGATCAGATCGCCCAGCAGGAGAAAACGCTGGCTACCAACCGGCAGATTCTCGCGATCTACGAAGGACAAAGCCACAATGGCCTGATCCCGCAAACGCAGGTTGTCCGCCAGCAGGCGGAAATCAACCGGTTGACGAACGAGTTGCTCGAGTTGCACCGCTCGCACGACCTCGCGAACAATGCGCTTGCCACGCTGGTCGGCGTGCCGGCCGGCGAATTTCAACTGCCGGACGGGCATTTGCAGCAACGCGTGCAGTTGCCGCCGGTCCCCGCGGGGCTGCCCGCGCAGTTGCTGGCGCGTCGGCCGGATGTCGTGGCGGCAGAATTCCGCGTGCTCGAATCGTATGACCTGGTCGGACAGGCGAAGCTGGCCCAGTTGCCCACCATCAGTCTGACGGGACACGCCGGCACCGCGAGCTTTGCGTTGTCCTCACTGCTGAAAGCGTTCACGTATGGCCTGATGCCCAGCATCGATTTTCCGATCTTCGATCCCAGCGTGCGTGCACATGTGAAGACCAGCAAGGCACAGGGCGAGGTCGCCGAGCAGCAATATCGCCGCACGGTGATGGGCGCATTCGAAGAGGTGGAGAACGCGCTCGTCAATCTCGACTCGCATCGCAAGCAACGTGTGGAACTGCAGCAGGAAGTCTCGCGCTTGCGGCTGGTTGCCGATCAGATCGAAGCCCAGTTGAAGGAAGGCGTGGTGTCGCAACTCGAGGTGTTCGAGACCGAGCGCACGCTGCTCGAAGCACAACTCGCGCTGCTGGCCAATCATCAGCAGATTCTCTCGGATACCGTTCTGCTCTATAAGGCGTTGGGCGGCGGCTGGCCGCCGGTCGACGTGCAGGTCGAAGTGAAGGAAAACTAAAGGAAATCCAAAGGAAAACTCAGGAAAAATTAAGGGAGAACTCAGCTAACGCACCGGCAATACAGAGGTAAACGGCTAATTGACTCCCGCGATACGTGTCTTACAATTCCTGTGTCATCGCCCGTCCGGCGGTTCGTCGCGCAAAAGTAGCGGCGCCATGCGCTTCGCCGGCCCTTCGCTGAACCATTCGTGGCAGCGGAACAACGCTTCGTGAAGAAGACAAATGACTCCCGGCGAGGCTCCAATTGCAGAGTTGAGGGTGACCCACGAACGGCAGTTCGATGTGGTGCTCTCGCCTGTCTCACACCCGGAGCTGGGCGCGATCCGTATCGGCGATAGCCTGTTCGCCGTGGGGCGCGGCGAGTCTCCCTTTGCCGGCTATCCCGGCGAGTTGACCTCCGCGTTGTCGCGCAGGCATGCCAGAGTCTTCATTGAGCACGGGGTGGCCTATATCGCCGATCTCGACAGCAAGAACGGCACCTCGGTCAACGGCACAAGCGTGCGGCAAACGGCGCACCGCCTGCGTGACGGCGATGAACTATGTTTTGGCGGCGCCGCCTTATGCTATCGCGTGGGCATTGAACCGCGTGCGCATGCCGAAGCCTGTACCTCGCAGCCTGTGACGCTGACGCTCGTCCCCGAGCGGGGCGACCTTGAGCTTCAGCCCATCGAAGTGCGCAGCTTTCCGTTTCTGGTCAGCAAGACTGACGAACTCTTCGCGCGCTACAAGACGCGCTATCCGCATCAGGTCAACTACATTTCCAGGCGTCACGCGCACGTCTTTCTGAAGGAGGGCGTTCCCTGCATCGAGGATCTGGGCAGCACGAATGGCACTTTCGTCTCTGGAAAGCGACTCGACGAATCGGCAGTGTCCCTGCACGAAGGCGATGTTCTTGCATTCGGCGGGGACCACTTCGTCTACAAGGTGCAATTGCGCAATGCGTCCGACCTCGAGGCGACCGTGACGGCGATTTCCGTTTCCGACCCTACCCGATACGAACTGCTCGATACCGACAAAACCACCTTCGTCGGCGCGGCACATTCTTTTCTGGAGATCTTTTGCATCGATCAGGTCACGCAGCGCGAGGACGAAGTCAATGAGGCGGTCTCCCCCCGCGCGGCGGACTCGACGCTGCGCGACGCGCAGCCCACGCACGGCCAGCGGAAATGGCGCGTCTTCGCTAGCGAGTTGATGCGAACGTTTTCGGGCGGCGACCGCGCGGCGATCCGGCGCGGTGCAGTGTGGGGCATCGCAGGCGTGCTGCTCGTGCTGGTGGTCGCGGTGACGCTGTATATGAAGGGCGCGTCGCCACGCGAGGTCAAAGCGTTGCTTGCGGAGGGTAACTATTCCAATGCAGTGACGGTAGCGAACCGGGACCTCGAACGTCACCCCGCGGATAGTCAGATGCAGGCGTTGGCGAGCGAAGCGCTGATCAAGGGTACGGTACCCGAATGGCTGGCGGCACTGCGGCGCGGAAATTTCGATCGTGCAGCGGCGTCGTTGGCGGGTGCCCAGACGTTGGCCGAGCCCAATGCCGATGCCAGACCGCTCGTCGAAGAACTGGCATGGGTGAGTGATCTGGAAAGCTTCGTCGTAGGCAGAGGCGGCCCGCAGGCGCCAATCCGGATGGGTGTGGACGAGAGTCGCATCGCCAGCCTGCTCGCGCGCTGGAACGCGGATCCGCAGGCACATCAACACGCGCTGGACCGGATTTCGTCATACGTGCCCGAGTTCGCCGAACCCTACGCGCAGGCGATGAGCCATTTGCGCGCGCTGCAAAGCGACAATTCCGTCTACGTGCCGGCGATCACACGCCTGAATGCGGCGATCGCCACCGACGTGCCGCGGGGCAACTTCGATGCGCTGCGGGCGATGTTGAGCGACTACGCCGACAAATATCCCCGTCTTGCGGGTCTGGACAGCCTGCGAGCCGATCTTCAGGAGTACACGGCGCTTGCGGACGAAGCGCATGCGAGAAAGCTCGGACCTCTGCTGGCGCAAATGAAATCCGCTCGCTTTGCGACCCCGCAATTCCAGCAGCAGTATCGCCTGCTCGCCGCGGGGCAACTGCCTTCCGATGCGGTGATACGGCAGCACGATCTCGCCGCCGCTGCGTGGCAGCGCGGCGACGGGCAGCAGGCGCTCGCCGGTTTGCAGTCGATACCCGGTTCGCCCTGGTCCGACGTGATTGCGCAGGAAAAGGCCCACAAGCAAGCCGTGCTCGATCAATTCGCGGCCTTGCAAAAGGCGCGCGGCACGAAGACTTACGACGAGCAGTTGCTGACGTTCTACGGTGCGCTGGATCCCGTCGATGACGCCTGGTTCGTACAGGCCATCGGGACCGACGTGTCCTCGATCCGCGAGAAGGCGCTGGGGCGCGCGCAGGACTTGCTCACGCGCGCGCAGGCCATGTGGCGTCAATATCGTGAGAACGGCGCGATCGGCGGCACGCAGCGGCTCGAATCCGGCATCTCCCCAACCTTTCGCAACCAGGCGCGACTGCTGTCGGATGCGCAGTCGGGTGCTCAACAAGGCATGCGCATCTATACCCAGTTACACGCAGACCATTCCGGCGACTGGGACAGCCTCCTGAGCGCGATCAACGCAGAGGTCGAATTGCAGCGCCGTTCGTTGCAGGAATTGCGCATGGTACTGGACCCGGAACTCCTGCGGGCAAAACTCACGCTGATTGGAGGCGCTGGCAGTGAAGCGGGAAATTCACCTTAAACCGCTCTCCGAAGCGCTGGAAGATCACAGCGCCGAAGGTATCGCGATCCTGACTGCCGAGCCGGTGCGGCTTGCGCGCGCGCTAGTGCTCCTCATGGTTGCGCTCGTGATCGCGGGTCTGCTATGGTCGTTTTTCGGCCGCGCGGACGTGATCGTGAGCGCACAAGGCGCGCTTGCGCCCGAATCGGAGGTGCGGCGCTTTTACGCGCCCATCGACGGTGAACTCGCGGATCTGTACGTCGCTGAAGGACAGCCGGTTTCGAAGGGGGACGTACTCGCGCGCCTGAACGCTCGCGGCGCGATCGAGGCGGCGAGCAACGCCTTGCAGGCGCAACTCAAGCTCGAACAGGCTGAGCGCGAGTGGCGAGAGTTTCCTGAGAGAAAGGCGCTGATGGAACGCAAGGCTGCGGCGTTGAAGGAACAGATGGAAGTGGAATCGAGCCTGCACCAGAATCGCATGTCGGAGGGGACCACCAAACTCGCCGAAGGACAGCGCGCGCAGCTCGAGGAGGCGCGCAGCAATCTCGACAACGCGCGGCATGCACGCGATGCGGCACGCGACGAACAGGATAAATATGTGCGCCTGTTTGCGCAGCCGGGTGGCGGGGGCGTGGCGGAGTTGCAGGTCGAAGCGAAGAAAAACGCCTACCAGGAGGCGGAAAACGCCTACCGTGTGGCCCAATCCAAACTCTCCGAACTGGATTTCGAACTGAGTCACGAATATGCGCAGGCCAACGCACAACTCGCGACCAGCGGTGAACAAGCCACCAACCTGCAGCTTCAATACGATTCCGCCGTGCGCGATATCGCCACCGCTGAAGATAAGGTGCGGCTGGAGCTGGAAAGTGCCCGCCTCGTGGCGGACGCCGCCGCGCGGATTCGCTTCGAGAATATCGATAAGGACAACTTTCTGCTGATCGTGGCGCCGGTGTCGGGCGTCGTCACGGATGTGACCTCCACGCAACCGGGCGACAAGGTTCAGGCCAACACGCCGCTGGGCGCCATCGCGCCGAAAGATGCAAGGCCGGTGCTGAAGATCGAGATTGCCGAGCGCGATCGGGCTTTTCTGCATGAAGGGCAGGCAGTCAAGCTGAAGTTCAATGCGTTTCCATATCAGCGCTATGGGTTGATCAATGGCACGCTGGAATATATCTCGCCGGCGACGAAACCTTCGGCACAGGATAAGCAGCCCGTCTACGAAGGACGGGTTGCGCTCGAACGAAACTACTACCAGGTAGCGGGCAGCCGCTACGCGTTGCGTTATGGCATGACCGCCAACGCCGAAATCGTCGTGCGCGAGCGACGCCTGATCGATCTCGGCCTCGACCCGTTCAGGCAACTGGCCGGTTGAAGCATGTCCGGTGTAGTACAGCCAGCCCTGAGGGTTTGGCGGCACGCCGGATGCAGGCCTTTATTCAAGGAGCGGAAGAGATGACCGCGATAGTGCGAATCGATGACGAAGTCGTAGACGTCGCAGAATTCATACGTCTACTGAAACTGACGGGACAGTTCGAGAGCCTGATCGAGGGGGTCGTGCGGGAAAAACTTACGGTTCACGCGGCCAGGAAACACGGCGTTCATCTGTCCGAGGACGAGATACAGGCGCGCGCCGACCAGTTTCGCCGGGTGCGCGGCCTGCATCGCGCGGCTGATATGAATCACTATCTCGACGCGCTCGGGGTGAGTCTCGACGAGTTTGAGCGCTTCATTACCGATGGTCTGTACCAGGAAAAGATGCTCGCCACCATCGGCGACCGAGCCGCTGTGGAGGAGTACTTTTCGTTGAATGCACCGCGCTTCGACGCGATCGAGGTCAGCCATGTCGTGCTGGACAGCGAGGGCAAAGCGCGCGAAATGATCTCGGTGCTGCGCGACGATCCCGACAGCTTCGCGGAGATGGCGCGCGAACATTCGATCGCAGAGACCCGCGAGCGGGGCGGGGTGATTGGCAAGGTGCTGCGTGGCTCGCTCAAACCCGACATCGAGGCGAAAATTTTCAATGCCGAAGCAGGCGATCTGCTGGGGCCGTTCGCATCGCCTGACGGCTCCTGCTATGAGATTTTCGCGGTCACAGCGAAGTATCCGGCCAGGCTCGACGAAGAAGTCGAGGCTGAGATCCAGCGTCTGTTGCGCGAAGAGTGGCTGATGGCACGTGCGCAGGAACATGTGATCGAAGTGCGTTAGACCCTTCGTGGTCCAGACATACGCAAACGCAAAGATAAAGGCAACTGTCAACGTCCAGGTCGAGGAACGCCGGTATATGGATGCACCACAGACAGCTTCGCCCGCAGTCGACTTCCTGTCGACGGTCGAGATTTTGTCGCCGTTTTCGCGGGACGAACTCGAACGGCTGGCCGTGTTCGCCGAGTCCCGGCATTTCGCCTTCGGCGAAACCGTATGCAATGCAGGCGAGCCCGCGGACGGACTTTTTGTGATCAAGTCCGGGTCGGTGCGCATCTTCACCGAAGAGCGCGGTAAAGAGATCAGCATGGGGGTGCGCAAGACGGGCGAGATCTTTGCCGACATTGCGATGCTGCGCAACTATCTGCACGAGTCGTCCGTGCGCGCATCGGCGAAGACTGAGTTGCTGTTTATTCCGCGCACCGCCATCGAACCCGTGATAAGCGCCAACCCTGATGCGCTGGCGTTCGTGACGAGTTATGTCGCAATCAGCTCGGCAGGCGGATTTGTCACCCAACTGTTCGATTTGCGCAGCAAGCTGAACAAGGCCGAACTCGAAGAGTGCGTGCGCAGCGTCGGCGCGAAACGGATGAGTGCGGAGAAGGAGATCCTCAAGCAAGGCGCGCGTGACGACCGCCGGCTCTATGTGGTGCGTCAGGGTGAGGTGCGCATCGTGCGGCAGGAGGAGGGCAGCGAATACGTGCTGGCGACCTTGCGGCAAGGTGAAATCTTCGGCGAGAAGGCCTGTTTGCTGCGACAGGAACAGATGGTGTCGGTCATTACAAACACCGAGACGCGGCTTCTCGTGATCCCCGAGAAGACGGTGCACTTCATTCTCGAGCGCAACCCGAAACTGCGCGAGGCGCTCGAAGAACGGATCCGCTTTGCCGAACGTGAACTGGAGCGGCAAAAGCGCATCGAGCAAAGACGTAAGCGGCCGGTGGTGCTCGACCTGCATACGAAGCCCGAGTCCGGCGAAAAGGTGATCCGGCGTTTTCCACTCGTCGAGCAGGCCGAGGAGATGGATTGCGGCGCAGCCTGTCTCGCGATGATCTGCCGGCACAACGGCATTTCGATGACGCTAGGCAAGTTGCGCGATTTGTGCAACGTGACGACCATGGGCGCGACGCTGGACAGCCTGGCTCGCGCCGGTGAATCGCTCGGCTTCACGACGCGCGGGGTGCAATGCGTCTATGAGTCGCTGCGTGGCTTCGAGTTGCCCTTTATCGTGCATTGGGAGGGGTACCACTACATCATCGTGTACGGGACCTCGAAGGAATGGGTATGGATCGCCGACCCGGCGCTCGGCTTCAGGAAGCTCAGCGTGGAAGACTTCGAACGTGGCTGGAGCGGCACGTGCCTGCTGTTTGCGTCGGGGCCGAACCTGGTGCAGATGGCCGCGTCCCGCTCGCCATGGATCCGCTTTGTTGGATATTTGACGCCGTATCGCAAGATTCTGGCGCATCTGTTCCTCGCGACCTTCGTGATCCAGGTGCTGGGCGTGATACCGCCGCTCATCATCCAGAACATTCTCGACGGTGTCATCGTGCACCAGAACGTCAGTCTGCTCGAACTGCTGATTGTCGGCCTGATCGTCGCCAATGTGTTTTCGCAATTGATGTCGACAGTGCGGGCCTATCTGGCGAATTTCATGGTCCGCAACATGGACTTCGCGATGATGTCGCAGTTCTTCAGGCATACGATGTCGTTGCCGTTTTCCTTCTTCGCCAGTCGCAAGACCGGCGACATCTTCGCGCGCTTTCAGGAGAACCAGACCATTCGCGCGTTCCTGACCGAATCCACGGTGACGACGGCGCTGAATCTGTTGATGGTGTTCATCTATTTCACGATCATGTTTGTCTACAACGTGAAGATGACGCTGGTTCTGATTGGCTTCGTGATTCCGATCATTGCCGTTACCGCGTTCGCCACGCCGAAAATCAAGCGTTATGCGCGCGAGGTGTTCGCTGCATCGACGGACTCCAAAGCATTCCTGATGGAAGCGCTGGCCGGAGTCGAGACGATCAAGGGCATGGGGATGGAGCGTCCGGTACGCCTCAGGTGGGAAAAGAAATACGCGAAAGCGCTCGAAGTACAGTACCGGGCGCAGGCGTTCAACATTCTGGTCGGCCTTGGCAGTCAGTTGCTGAATGCGGCCACCACCATCGCGATCTTGTGGGTGGGCGCGAATCTCGTGCTCGCGCGTGAATTGACCATCGGCCAGTTGATCGCCTTCAATGCGTTCATGGGCAGCGTGCTGGGTCCGCTGATGGGGCTGGTCGGTCTGTGGAGCATGCTCAACGACGCCGGCGTCGCCATGGAGCGGTTAGGCGATGTGCTCGACATCGAGCCCGAACAGAAGCCGGAAGATCTTCCGGCACGCGTGATCCTGCCGGATCTGCAGGGCGAGATCAGCTTGAGCGGTGTGTATTTCCGCTACGGCGGCAGTGAAAACGAATATGTGCTCGAGAACATCAGCTTCGATATCAAGCCCGGTGAACTGGTGGCGATCGTCGGTCGCAGCGGCTCGGGCAAGACGACCCTCGCCAAGCTGCTGGTCGGTTTCTATGGCCCCAACGAGGGCAAGATGACGGTCGACGGCTACGACCTCAACGTGATCGACAAGGCGTGTTATCGCACGCAGATCGGCTATGTGATGCAAACCAATCTGCTCTTTTCCGGCACCATCGCCGACAACATCGCGAGCGGCGACGATGCGCCGGACCGACGCCGCATCGAGGAGGTGGCAAAGATGGCGGACGCGCACGCGTTCATCAGCAAGATGCCGCTCGGCTACGAGCAGGTCGTGGGCGAGCGCGGAATCGGACTCTCGGGTGGGCAGATCCAGCGCCTGTGTATCGCGCGCGCGCTTTACCACGACCCGAAACTGCTGGTGTTCGACGAAGCCACTTCGGCGCTCGATACGCAGTCCGAAAGCAATATTCTCGGCAATATGCACGACATTCTGAAAGGGCGTACCGCGGTGATCATCGCGCATCGCCTGAGTACGATCATGCGCGCCGACAAGATTCTCGTGCTGTACGAAGGCGCCATCGTCGAACAGGGGCGTCACGAGGAACTGGTTCAGCGCAAGGGGATGTACTACCAGCTTGTCCAGAAACAGTTGGGTGCCGGATGAAGATACTTGATCAGACCGAGGAACCGGGTCCTGCGATCTCTTACGCTGGATTGATTGAGAAGATTGAGATCCTGCGCACCATGTTGCGCTGGGCGTCGAAACTCGAGCGTGCAGACATCGAGAAAGTGCTCAGGCAGGCGAGCGTCCTGCGTGACGAGGTGATGCAACTATCGCACAAGGAGCGCTTCGTGCAGGCGGTGGCGGAGCCCGCAAGGGTCGAGCAATCGCGCGGCGCGAGGCGCGAGGCACTGCTTGCGCGCAGCTTCGTTTTCGAAGGCACCTTCGGTGACAATCCACAACTGCTGGAGTCGCTCGAAATCGCCGAGAAAGCGGCTCCCACCGACTTGCCCGTGCTGATCGACGGTGAAAGCGGCACCGGCAAGGAACTGATGGCGAAGGTGATCCACGCCAACGGTAGCCGCGCCGACAAGCCGTTTATTTCGGTCAATTGCGGCGCCATTCCCGAGAACCTGCTGGAATCCGAGCTGTTCGGTCACAGGAAGGGGGCGTTTACCGGCGCCTCGAACGACCGCAAGGGCAAGTTCGAAAGTGCCCACACGGGCACGATTTTTCTCGACGAAATCGGCGAGTTGCCGCTGGCGGGCCAGGTCAAGCTGCTGCGTGTGCTGGAAGCGCATGAGATTCAACGCGTGGGTTCGGACGAGACGATCGCCGTCGACACGCGAATCGTCGCGGCGACTAACCGTAACCTGCGGCGGCTGAGCGAAGAGGGAAAGTTTCGCGAGGACCTGTTTTACCGGCTCAGCGTGATACACATCACCTTGCCACCTCTGCGCGAACGGCGTGACGAGATTCCGCTGCTGCTGGCTTACTTCAGTGACGAGGCGGCGGGCATGCTAAAGCGCCGTCCGGTCAGACTGACGCCGCGCTTGCGTGATTTCATGCTGTGCTACACGTATCCCGGCAACATCCGCGAACTGCGCAACGTCATGTACCGGATTTCGTGCCTCGCGGGTGACACCGCGGATATCGAACACCTGCCGGTGGATGTGCGGCCCAGTTCGGCGTCAGCAGCCGCGCCTGCGCTGAGCGTGGTGTCGAATCTGATGTCGCTCGGCGACGCCAAGCGCGCGGCCAGCGACGAGGCCGAAAAGGTATTCCTCGAACGCGGTCTTCAGGAGGTGGGCGGCACCGTGGCCGAACTGGCGCGGCGCGTCGACATGAACCGTTCCCACCTGCAAATGCTGCTCAAGAAACACGGACTGCATTCGAAAGACTTCCGCCATCGCAACACCCAGCAAGGCGATAAGGAATCCGGAAGTAATTGACCTGGAGTCGCGGCACTAAGGTGATGGATTCAGAAGGGTTTTGTCTGAGGCATAAGTGTCTTCGGCGCGTACCACGACAGCGGTGATATTGTCGCGGCCGCCACGCGCGAGGGCCGCCTCCACCAATGTTTCGCACGCGGCGTCGCAATCGGCCACGGTCAACGCGGCCTGCAACTCGTGTGCGTCGAGTTCATTGCTCAAACCGTCGCTGCATAACAGGAACATGTCGCCGTCGACCACCGTTATGGTATTGCTGTCGAGTTCGAGCTGACTGGTGGCGCCCACCGCACGCGTAATCAGGTGCTGGGCTGGGTGGTTGAGCGCTTCTTCCTCGGTCAGATGGCCAAGCGCCTTGAGTTCCTCCAACTGGCTGTGATCCCGGGTCAGTTGCTGCAGGCGGCCCTGGCGGTACAGATACAGGCGGCTGTCGCCCGCCCAGAGATAGCCGCAGTGATCGTCGCATGCGAATAATGCAACGATCGTGCTGCCGATGACGGTGACCTGCCGCCTTGCCGCCTCTTCCCTTAGCTGCTGGTTGACACCCAGCAGACATTCGCTGGCATCCGCGAGGCGACCGGCGAGGTCCTCGGGCGCAGCGAGGCGGCTGAGCGCGTCGACAATCAGGCCGCTCGCAAGATCGCCGACGGCATGGCCGCCCATGCCATCGGCGATGGCCCAGCAGCCCCGCTCGGGCTGCTGGAGGCAGGCGTCTTCATTGTGGTCGCGCACCCGGCCCGCATCCGAGCGGGCCGACGATACCCAACTGAATTGTCTGGAACAGGTCACGGTATTTACGCCGCATGGTTCGTACTGCGTTCGTCGGGAGAAGCGGTGATGTTCGCGTTCGTTCCGGTGTTGTTGACATTGATCGACTGGAACTGGTTGATCATCTGTCCAGCATAGAAGTTGTTGGTGATCTGGTACAGGTTGGCGACTACCGGACCGACGCTCGGCGTGCTGGGCGTAAACGGCTGGATCCAGCCGTATATCCATGGGGCGCCGTCGCCGCCGCGGATCAGTGCCATTGCCTGGTGGTCAAGCGCGCAGCTATGTGGAAGGTCGTGAAAAGTAATGGAAGCCATGTCGAGTCTCCGGTGCGGGGGCTGAGTCGCAACCGCGGGTCGCGGGGTAGGTGATCGATACCTTGCAAGTAACGTGCTAGCTTTTCGGCGCTTTGCCTGCTTGCCCATAAGCCTCTGATTGCTTGGAAATTATTGGTTGATCTCCGGTCGCGGCGGACAACCTGGCGAGACGAAATGTGGGACCTCGGCCAACACCGCGGGCGGTGCGTGTGTTCGGTGTCCAACACATTGGGCGGAAGCGATGGCGCGCTTCGGAGTTCTGATGTGGCGGACGATCTCGAACAGTCCGGCGCGGAAAGTGTTGGCCGGGCGCTGACATACCTGTGCCTGCTATCCCCGATGCTTAGCCAATTCTTAAGGAAAATCAATGGCTTGAATAAGCTGGTCCGGTTGATGCAGTACAGCTCGCAACAGTGTTGGATATGAGTGCAAGCGGTGCTTGCGTGAATCGGGAATCCAGAGGCGAGCCATGAATAGCAAACAACAGGAAGTCGGTAGCGAACGGCAACGCGCAATGCGTGATGCAGCTGGCGCCCGCCACGATATTCCGGTCACGGGCGAACACGACATACCGCTCGGCGCGCATCTCGTGACGAGCCGCGGCGGCTACGAACACCACGGCATCTATGCCGGAGCAGGCAAGGTCGTGAACTACGCGGGATTCGCCGCAGGGCACTGCCGCGGTCCTGTCGTTGAAGTTAGCCTGGACTGCTTTGCGGCGGGAAACGCAGTGGCAATCCGCGTTCATCCCTGCGCGCAGTACATCGGCGCTGAAGCCGTACGGCGCGCGCGTTCACGCCTCGGCGAAAACCACTATCGCCTGTTGACGAACAATTGCGAGCATTTCTGCGCGTGGTGCCTCTCCGGCGAGAGTCGCAGCCAGCAGGTCGAGACTTGCCTCGCGCATCCGCGTGCAGCACTGCATGTCTTGGCGAGTCTGTTCATGGCTGTTGTGGCAGCGGAACTGAAAGGCGCGTATGTGGGCGTTCGCAACGCCTGAGCGCCGGTCGTGGAAAGTAGGGCTACGAACGATCGAGCCCGAAAGTCTGAAGCGTTGAAGGAGAGTGACATGTATACCGCGGACAAGTCTTTGCACTGGATCGTCGACAAGTGGCTTGCACCCAGCCTGGCGACGCCTGCCCGTGTCACCCGCATGCGCCGGGCAGG
The DNA here is from genome assembly GCF_050436545.1 of Paraburkholderia sp. GAS41. Lineage (NCBI taxonomy): Bacteria > Pseudomonadati > Pseudomonadota > Betaproteobacteria > Burkholderiales > Burkholderiaceae > Paraburkholderia > Paraburkholderia sp. GAS41. The sequence goes on along the minus strand of NZ_JBNDMK010000003.1, from coordinate 116,355 downwards.
TTCGCGTCGTGTGCGCGGAGTGTGCGTCGAGACGTCGCGTCCCGAAGGCGTGCTCTCAATCGTCTTCTTCCGTCACGACGACGGTTCGTGGAATGTGTTTCCGCCAGCGATTGGCCGTCCGGCGATGAACGCTTGTCTGCAAGCTGCGTGAAAATGTGTGGCGCGTGCGCCGAGTAGCATGGTGCCATTTAACGCGCGGGTCAAACACTGGCACTATGCGTCAGCAATGCGTATGGATTGTCACTCACGCACAGGCTGTCTGTCTAACTGGGAAGCGTATCAGGATGCTGGCTGCTCCGATGCAACAATCCAAGGAGATGCTCCCGGCTCATCACACCTTCGGTTTCGACAATCTCGATCAGCGGCCCGCCGGATTCGACCGCTTTCGTCACGAGCGCCGCAGTCCGTTCATAGCCGAGTGCTTCCTTTAGCGCAGGCGCGATCGCAGTGGAGGTGAGCAGATTGCGCTCGTTGACTTCCCGCTCGGCAATCATCGGCCGCACGCAATGCTCATCGAACATCGCGATGCTTCGTCGGGCCGTGCCAAACGCCTTGAACAGGGACACCGCAATGAGCGGCATATAGTTGTTGGTCTCCAGTTGCCCATGGGCTGCGGCAAGCATGACGCTCTGGTCCGCGCCGGCCACGAAGTACGCGCTCTGCGTCAGGCCCATTGCGTGCACCGGATTGACCTTACCCGGCATCATGGAAGAACCCGCCTGCCGTGCTGCCAGCCGAACTTCGCCGATACCATCTTGCGGACCCGAACTGAGCAATACCAGATCGTTCGCCACTTTGGCGAGCGCAAGCATGGTCGTTTTCACGGTGGACGACAGGGCGGCGAATTCGTCCATGTTCTGGGCCGAGTCGAAGAGATCCTCGGCAGGTGTGAGTGGCCGTCCCACCAGATCGGCTAGCGCGCTGGTTACGGTCTGCCGGTAGCCGCGGTAGGTGCCGAGTCCGGTGCCCACGGCCGTGGCGCCAAGCGCGGTCGTACTTAACGCGGGCACGTGCGCATCGAGCGCCGCAGTCATCCGTTGCGCGAGAGAGGCATAACCGCTCACCGCCTGGCTGAGCCGCATCGGCAGCGCATCCTGTAGACAGGTCCGGCCGATTCGCAGGATGCCCTCGAATTCGCGCGCCTTTTCCCGTAGCGATGCCGCGAGGTGACCGACCGCGGCGCTGAGCAGGTCGAGTTCTTCGAGCAACGCCAGTTTGGCTGCGGTCAGCAGCACGTCGCTGGTGGACTGCGCGTAGTTGACGTGATCGAGCGGATGCAGGAATGCGTATTCCCCAGGCTGGTGCCCCATCAGTTGCAGCGCGCGATTGGTCAACACTTCGTTGATATTCATGTTGATCGACGTACCGCACGATCCTTCGAGAGGATCGACGATCAGCGCGGCAGTATGATGTCCTTCCGCGAGTTCGACGCACGCCATGACAACCGCTTCGCACTGCGCAGCATTCAATTTGCCATGCTGCGCGTTGACCTGCGCAATCACCATTTTCGTCTGGGCCAGCCATTTGACGAATGCAGGGTATTGGGCAAGCGTTTCGCCGCTATAGGGGAAGTTGTCGTGCCCCCGCAGAGAATGAATGCCGTAGAGGGCGTCCACTGGAAGCCTGCGTTCGCCTAACGCGTCGACTTCGATGCGTTGTTGTTCCATTGTCTTACTGTTCCTTGAATTGCAGTGTCAGCTCTCGAGCGAGGCATGACGCGTCTCGGGCGCCCAGATCGCGCAAATCACTCCCCCTATCACCAGCACGGCCACGCAAAGATAGACTGCGGCCTGACCGCCGTAGATCGCAACGATGCTGGGAAACAGAAAGGTCGTGACGGCAGATCCAATCCGGCTTGCGGCGACGGCAAAATCGAGCGCGGTGGCGCGAAGCTCGGCGGTGAACAACTCCTGCGGATACAGAAAGCACAGGTTGTGGGTGCCGCTCAGCACGAGTGCGAACACGGCGAACAACGCCACGACGACTGTACCTGGCAGATGTGAGCCGAATGACAGGAGCGCGAGCACGATCGCGGACAGGAAAAAGCCTCCTGGCAGGAAGGCGCACCGGCTGATACGGTCCACCACGAGCGCGCCGGCAACCGTGCCGACCAGCAGGAAGGCGTTATAGATCAGACCCGCGAGAAACTTGTTCTGAATGTGCAGCGAGGCGAACATCGGCGAAAAGGTACCGAGGGAAAAGTACGGAATCACGAGACACATGTAGAAAAAGCGGGCGATGAAAAGCCGCGTGCGCCATTGGCGCGAGAACAGGTTGGCGAAGGTCGAGCCGGTGGGTGACGCCGCGTTCGCACTCCGCGCCGCTTCTACAGGACGATTCAGAACGATGTTCGGACCAATGTTGTCGCGGATCATGGCCAGCGCTTCGCGGGTGCGGCCTGCGCATTGCAGCCACAACGGCGATTCCGGAATGCGGACGCGAAACAGGAACACCACCGCGGCAGGCACCGCGCTCGAGAGCAGCATCACACGGTCCGATTACGGCAGTGGCCGCGTATCTGCAGGTCAATGGCAACGCCACCTCGAATCCTGGCGGAGCGGTTTCTTCCGCGGATACCGACTTCTCGGCGCAACGTAACCAGATCTTTGGTGGCGGCATCAACTACGCGTTGACCTCATCTGCCATTGTGGGCTTTGTCTACACCCATACGAACCTGACAAACGTGACCGGAAGCGAGTACTTTGGCAATCTCGCCAATCCGGCAAGTTCGCTCAGGTTCAATAACTTCGAAATCAACGCCAGGTATCAGTTTACCCCGGCCTTTTATGCCGGTTTGATGTACACCTACACCGTGGCACAGTACGACAGCGCAGCGGGTCAGGCACGCCCGCATTGGGGGAATCTGGGTGGAATGGTCGACTACAATTTGACCAAACGCACTGACGTTTACATGCAGCTTGCCTATCAGCGTAAGTCGCACACTGACGGCTTTGCCGCTCCATTGGGTCAGGCCGTGCTGGTGGGGGCCGATGCACCCTCGTCGAGTATGAATCAGACCGCGGTTCTCGTTTCTTTCAGACACCTTTTCTAATCGATAGACGCCAAGGTGAGATCTCGGTTGGCGTGTCCTGAGCGGCCGCCACCTGGATTTCGAAAATCGCAATTGATCTTTGCGGATAAGGTGCTTAATTATTAGCGGCCATTTTCCTAAACTTGGTATCGCCAGCTAAAGGTTCGATCGCGCGCTGTCGGCGCGCGATCGTTCTTTAAGGCGGCCGAAGATTCCGCCCGGGAATGAAACAGATGTCCTGGTGCCCGCCCTCAGCGGCAATCTGTAGTTTGCTTCGTGTGCACCGCTTGAGGCGATAGCGTGACTGTTAGCGCCACGAGCGAGGTATACGGCTACTGCGATGGAGACACGCGGATGGATCGTTTGCGTCAAAAATCTAGTCTAATCAACGAGGAACGGATCATGAACAAGGCAATCAGCACGCTAATTGCGGCCGTCGCCGCACTCACGCTGTCGGGCGTCGCTTATGCACAGAACAACACGCTGGCGACCCCCAGCACGGTGTCACCCGCCGCTGCAACGAGCGGCTACGGCACGCCTGGCGTCACCGGTTCGGATAGCGGCATGAGCGCTGGGTCGGCGAACTCGAACGTGTCAAATGGCACCAACAATAGCGCGACGTCCCTCACCAATGCGCCGGGAAGTCACAACACGCTGGCGACTCCGAGCGTGTCGTCGCCTGGCCAATAACAGCAATTGAGCACGACAACCACGAGTAGACCCATTAAAAGCGACTAGGCGATTTGATCACGTAAGCCGTGGTTGTCATTCTGATCGACGCTACAGTTTATTGGTGGCGGCACTCCAACGTAGCGTACGGATACATGCTCGCAATGAGCATTGCCGGGCGTTTTCAGAGCGACCCAAAAAATGCCGGGATTTCCCGAGCAAGCAAATCCGGTTGCTCGAGTGCGGCGAAGTGACCGCCACGCGGCATCACGTTCCACTGGCGAATGTCGGAAAAGACGCGCTCTGCGGCAACACGCGGAGGCCTGATCATTTCTCGCGGGAACTCAGCGTAACCTGTCGGCACTGAAATGGTCGCACCGGGTGGGAGGATGGCTGCGCCATGGAGTCGGCCGTAATACGGCCAGAACGACGCATTGATCGAACCCGTGAACCAGTACAGTGAGATGTCGGCCAGCATGCGATCGCGGCTGATGGCGCGTTCGACATCGCCGCCACAGTCCGACCATGCGCGGAATTTCTCCACTATCCAAGCGGCGAGGCCTGCTGGCGAGTCCGTCAGGGCAAAGGCGAGCGACTGTGGACGCGTGCCTTGAATGGCTGCGTAGCCGGCCTCTTCCTGCGTCCACTTCGCGACGTCTTCCAGGTACCGACGTTCTTCTTCGGTCGGGTTCGGAAATGAAGCGGCTTCGCGGCTGACGGCCGACATCAGGTTGAGGTGGACTCCTATCAATGCCTCCGGATGCGTGTAGGCAAGCCGGCTGGCAACAGCGGCACCCCAATCGCCGCCCTGGGCGCCGAAGCGCTCATAACCCAGCACATCGTGCATGAGGTCGAATAGGCACTCGGCCATCTGCGGAACGTCAAAACGCGCTTGCCCTGGGCGGAACGAAAGTCCATAACCAGGAAGCGATGGCACGATAACCGTAAAGGCGTCGGCCGCATCGCCGCCAAAACGAGCCGGGTCGGTCAGGCGCGGAATGATCTCCAGAAATTCGAAGACGGACCCGGGCCAACCGTGCAGTAGCAGCAGGGGTGTCGGAGCGGGGCCCACGCCCGGTACATGAAGATAGTGGAGATCGATATCATGCAATCCGATCTTGAACTGTGGAAACCGATTGAGGGCCGCTGCCTCGGCACGCCAGTCGAAAGCAGACTGCCAGTAATCAATGAGCGTGCGGAGATAGTCGACGTCGGTCCCGAAGCGCCACGCGTCTCCGGGCGCCTGATCGGGAAATCGGGTACGTGCCAATCGGGAACGAAGCTCGGCGATGTCCTGGTCGTTGATACTCAGCGAGAACGGAAGGGGTTGGGCTGTCATCGAACACTCCACAATGAACTCACATGATGCGTCAGTGCGCGCCGCTTTCTGCGCTACCCACTCAGGGTACAACGACTCTGGGTTCTTCGTGGAATGGCCAAGTCAAGGCACGCCGGCCAATGGTATGCGTGCCTCGCCCGATCGCTTCAAAGCTGCGGTAGTTTGACGTCGAACGCAATTCGTCCCGCGGGCAGAAACGTCAGCGAGATGACGGCACCGCCCTTGACTTCCGGAAAGTGGTGGCTGCCTGGCGCGGGTGCGGTCCAGCCGCCATAACACCAGCCATTCGGGCCAGCGAGCGCGGCACCTTCATTGAGCGGGACCACCAGGTTGATCTCGCCATAGGGGTGTAAATGATAGCCGGCGCGGAAACTGCCTTCCGGGTTGTTCTGGGTGTTATCCGTGCTGTCCAGCAATACTGCCGTCGCACTGAAGAAGAACGTCTCAGCGCGAGGCGTGACGACTTGCGAACGACGGTACCGTGGGCCGGCGACCTCGCTGTCGGCCGCCCAGCCGGCCTTTACACCCAGGGTAATGAGCCGCGAAAGGTCCTGATACAAGGCACTATCCACGCCATATTTCGTATTCAGCCATTGTTCGAATTCTGCGCTCGTAGTCATGTCCTTGATCTCTTGCAGCAAGGGAATGAAACGGGCGACAAGGTCGTCTTTACCACCTATAGGTTGGATCGGAGACATATTTTATGTAGCACCTCTGAACATCGGCGATACTTGATGGCGTTATACGTATGACACCGCTCTGGATCGCCGACGGATGGAACCGGATAGGTGAGCTGAATTACTCCAGGCCGCCGCTCACCGGAATATAGTGGCCGGAGGTGAATCCCGACCCTTCGCTGGCAAGAAAGGCCACCGTGTCGGCCACGTCGCTGGAGCGGGCGAGCCGTTTCATCGGTATGCCCGCGGCGATCGCCTGCAGGCGTTCAGGCGGGATCAGCCTGGTCGCAGTACCGCCTTCCACGGTGGTCGGCGCGACGAGGTTGGCGGTAATGCCGTGCGGCGCCAACTCCAGCGCGACATACTTGACAAACTGGTCCAACGCCGCCTTGGAGGTCCCTAGCGTAATCATCCCTTCACGCGCACGACGGGACGGCAGGGCACTCATGTAGATCAGCCGCCCGTAACCACGAGCGATCATGCCGGGCACCACAGCCTTCGTGACGAGGAACGCGGCATGCATTTCGGTGTCGAGCTTGCCGCCGAGTTGCTCCCAGGTCAGTTCGGCAAACGAGGTAATGACATACGGCGTCAACGCGGTGTGCATGAGAACGTCGATCCCGCCCCAGCGCTGATTGACTTCATTGACCATATTGGCGACATCGTCGGCGCGGGTGACGTCGGTCTGGGTCGCGATGGCTTGCCCGCCGGCCGCGACGATCGCTGCCACCACTTCGTCGGCTTGCTGCGCGCTGTCGCGATGATTGACGACTACCCGGTACCCCTGTCCGGCCAGCTTCATCGCAATCGCCGCGCCAATGCCGCGGCTGGCTCCCGTGATTAGCGCGACTGGCATGAGGTCGCCTCCACTTTTCCGTGGCTGGAATGGCTGTTTTGGCCGGCCGCATGCGCGATCAGCGTTTCGTGGATGCGACGTTCCACATGGGGCAATTCAATTGTGCGCATTTGCAAACTAACTCCTCTGTGAGGCTAAGGTCGAGCGTCGTGCTCAGGGGCTTCTGCGACAGAAAACCGGGTGTCACGTCATGGCCCCGGCAATTTCCATCAGACTGTGAACAGCGATTCTTGCTCAAAGCCTCCGTTCGATCCATAATCAATCGGCCAAATTTCCTATTGAATCGTACAAATCGCTTATGGATCCGCTTTCCGACGTGTTCTCCCTGCTGAAGGTCAAAAGTGTGCTTTCGGCGCGCTTTGAGGCTGCCGAACCGTGGGCTTTGCGGTTTGCGGCCTATCGGCATGTCAAGTTCGTCGGCGTCATCAAGGGCGACAGATGGGTGTGGATCGAAGGCGTCACCGCGCCCGCGAAAATGAAGGCAGGGGACTTTTGTCTTCTCACGGACGGATCACCGTACTGTTTCGCCAGCGATCCGGACGTGGTACTGCACGACGGCGAGAAGGTGCTTGGCAACAAGCTGGGCGCGGACGGAATTGTTCGCTATGGAACGGGGGAAATGTGCGCGATGAGCGTGGGAGGACTGTTCGAGTTCGATGGCGATATGAGCGGGCTGCTGCTCAATCTGCTGCCCCCGCTCGTGCTCGTTTCCGCGGATTCTCCGGATGCCAGATCGTTGAGCGCGGCCCTCGAATTGATCAGAGCGGAGACAGAATCAGTGCGGCCAGGCGCGGCAGCGATGGCGGGCAGCGTCGCGAACATCGTGCTGGTGAACATTCTGCGTGCACATCTTGCAGCCAGCCCGAGATCCGCGGGCTGGCTGGGTGCGTTGGCCGATCCGAGGATCGGCTCCGCACTAAGGATGGTGCATGAAGAAATCGCACGTCGCTGGAAAGTGGAGGAACTGGCGTTGAAGGTCGGCATGTCACGCACGGCGTTCATCGAGCGCTTCAAGGATCTTGTGGGCTTGCCTCCGGTGGAGTATCTAATCCGCTGGCGCATGACGATCGCAAGAGATGCCCTGAAGACGGGTAACGACAACCTGTCGAGCATCGCAGCCGCAGTGGGCTATGCGTCCGAAACGACGTTTAGTTCGACTTTCAAAAAGATGTTTGGTCAGAGTCCTAGCCGGTATCGATTGGAAGTACGAGGCAAGGTTTGAAGGTCTGTCGAAGTAATGCCGGCCAGTTGACTTGCGGCATGAAGCGGATGATGGGACTGCGCCGGGTCACGCCGCCGGCGAATGTGATGACGGCGCAACGGAGCGCGCCATGGATTCGAAGAGCGAATATCGACGGCGCCGCATTGCATTTAAGGTACTTCGGAATGCCGATATAAGCGATTCTACGAGCGGATGCCTAAGCCCCATCTTTGTTTTGCGAGGTCATACTTCGGGGTGTGACGATCAACTCGACACCCAATGTGTCATCTGACAGGTGAAGCTAGCCCGGTCGCACGCGGCGTAGCGCCGACAATCTCCGCAACGCGGGCGAGGAACAGAACATCGTCCAAAGGCTTGGTGAAAAACCCGGCCGCGCCGGTTGTGGATACGTTTTTGACGATGTCCCGAGTCTCATAAGCGGTCACGAAAATGACGGGGACATCCGATCGCTCGGCGAGCTTCTGCGTGAGCGCGAAGCCGTCCATTTCGGGCATCTGAACATCGGCAACCACGAGGCAGATATCAGTGGCTCCGATCTCGGACAGCAGTGCGCTACCGGAGGCATAGGATCGCACGGTCCAGCCGCATGATCTCAGCAAACTTGCTGTCGCGAACCGGACAGACTCGTCGTCATCGACGACGGCGATAATAGTGGGAAGCGAATGTGGTTTCATCTTGTAGGAGCCCCACACAGAAGAATCGGCGACTACGTTGGTCGCAACCAAAATGTATTCCCGGTTGGCTTCTGGGGCAATAATGCAATCGCGTCGCAGAGAGTGAATTGAGTCGGCAGTGGATGGACTCTGTCCGCCAGGACCTTACCCTAAAGGTTATCTGGAGCCATCGCCTATCTCAACACCTATGAAGTGTAGAAATGTAGCGCGTGAGACTAGGCCACTCCATCCCTAGGTATGGGGCTGAGACGACCCAATTCTTCGCCGTGGATCAGCAGATACCGGATGCAAACGGAAAATGCTGCAAGGAAGAATCGCGGGGGAGGCCATTATTCAACCCATAACCTGCCACGGAACATACGTATGTATGACCCGCTGACGTTTGCGCAGGGGCGACCGTACCAGTTTGTATTATTTGATTTTTATGGATCTACCCGTATCGTGATGTCGTGTCAGGTGCCTGCATCGTTCTGACCCACTATCCAGACCAGATCGACTCGTTCGAGTCAGGATCTTCCTTTGCCTCGCCTGGCTGATGTTCAGCCGGTCGCCTTCTATAGACGAGCCCGAACATGAACAAGCTAGAAGCTATGCGTGTTTTCATGCGTGTTGCCGATCTGAACAGTTTTTCGCTTGCCGGCAAGCAATTGAACAAGTCGCCGGCTGCCATTACGCGCAATGTTGCGATGCTGGAGGCGCAACTCAACGTGCGTTTGATGAATCGCTCGACGCGCAGTCTTTCGCTGACCGAGGCAGGCAAGGCTTATCTCGACGGCTGTCGCGCCGTGACCCACGCGCTCGATGAAATCGAATCGGGTCTGGTCCGCTCGGCGCACGATCACTACGGAGTGCTGCGGATTGCGTCACCGGCGGTGTTTGCCACAACCGGTCTGGCTTCGCTGCTTGCGGCGTATCGCGCCGTGGCGCCACGCGTCGACTTCGACGTGACCACGTACGACACACCGATCGACGTAATCGACGGCGGGTTCGACGTGTGCTTTTCTACGGACCGTTACCCTGTCAGCAACTCGCTTGTGCGTCGGCCTCTGATGTTCATCAGGGAGATACTGGTTGCTTCTCCCGCCTATCTGGAGTCTCGAGGCAAGCCGCAGGCGCCCGCTGATCTTCAGCAGCATGATCTGCTCATGGAGCGCGACGGAGCGCGTTCATGGGAATTCACCGGCGCGAATGAGGGGGTGCAGCAAGTCATCGTCAATAGCATACTGAGTGCAACCAGTTGTGATGCTGTGCGATCCGTCGCGCTGGTCAATATGGGCATTGCATTGCTGCCCATGCCGCTTGTTGCAGACGATATCGCAAAGGGAAGGCTGGTTTCCCTGCTCGAGGGTTATCAGATCAACGGCGGTCCGCGACACATTGCGCTCGTGTACCACGAACGCAGAAGCTTGACAGCGAAGGTGCGTGGATTCATCGATTTCGTGCTGGACCGGTTCCAGCAGACGGCGATTCATGATTCTCCGGTCACACTGCGCGCCGTAGCCTAGCTGCAGCATGCAGCTTCCTGGTTCCCCGGTTCTTATCTGGACCCGGGACATGGGTAGCAAGCGCAACGAGCCGGGGATAGCGTGCCTTCGTCTCAACAGCGACTCAAAGCTGACGCACTTTTCGAGCCGTGGGAAAGCATCTTCACATGGGTACTAACACCTTCGTATAGAACAGCCCATACATCGGCTGTGTGCCAGCAGACATAAGGCCGATTGCGCTGCCAGACAATTGCGAATATCTTCCTTCCGCTGCACGCCGGGTACAACCCCTCCACTGTGATCGGCTCGTGATCCGGATCCTGCTATTTGGTCAGTAACCTGAGCGCCGGTGTGTGTCACTCATTACGCTTTGCGCGTGCCATTCATTCGAGCACGGTCAATTTGTTAGATTGACCGCAGACATTACTTGTTGATCCATGACGTCATCGGACTATAGATTCACACTGCTGGGCACGGGTGAGTTTGCCTTGTATAGACGCAGGGGCGCAGACGGCTCGGTGCTTATCGCTATTCCGGCGGGGTCGACCGCTCTGGAGGCCCAGCTGGAGACGTTGCGCCACGAATACGCGCTTCGTTCCGACCTTCACCCCGATTGGGCTTGCGTACCTGTCGAGTTTACTCATTTCAATGACAGTGCCGCGCTCGTGCTACGCGATCCAAGCGGCGTGCTGTTACGCGCATTTTGCGGCGCACCGCAGGCATTACATGATTTCCTGCCGATCGCCATATCGATCGCCTCGACTCTAAGCCGCGTGCATGCCAAGGGGCTGATTCACACGCGAATGAATCCGGACAACGTGCTGGTCCGCGTGCCGCATGGGCGAGCGTGGCTGACTGGCTTCGGCAGGGCACATCGAATCGCGGATGGGCAAGCTGCCGAGGGCGTGCCGTCCGATCTCTGCCTGACCTCATTGAATTACATGGCGCCCGAGCAAAGTGGGCGTATGAATCGCCCTGTCGATGTGCGTTCGGACCTCTATGCAATAGGGTGCATATTTTACGAGTTGCTGACCGCCAGCACGCTGTTCGACACTCGAGACGCCGAGGCGTTGCTCCGCTCCCACGTTGCGAAAGAGCCGCCTTCACCTGCCGAACGCGTGGCAGGTGTGCCGCCGCAACTCACCGCGATCGTGATGAAGTTGCTCTCAAAGGCGCCAGATGAGCGATATCAGAGCGCCGCGGGATTGGTGATGGACCTTTCGCGATGTCTTGCCGCTTTAGAAACGGAAGGCGCAATTGACGCGTTTCCACTAGATAGCAGACACGTTTCCTACAGTCTCAAGTTGTCGAACCGTCTTTACGGCCGCGAACTGGAAGTTGCGGCAGTGGTAGCGGCTTTCGATCGGGTCGCGGAGACCGGTACCCCAGAACTGTTGTTGATCAGTGGCGAATCGGGTTCGGGAAAGTCCTCGCTGGTGCGCGAAGTATTCAACCAGTTGCGTTGCTGTCCACACTTTTCTGCCTCAGGAAAGTTCGATGAGGTGAAGCGTGCGACCCCGTACGCGGGCCTGGCGCAAGCTCTGCAGGCTCTGGTGCATCCGATTCTTGGCTACGAAGATGCTGAATACGCACGCTGGCGCACGATTCTGCAGGCCGCGCTTGGCACGCACGTGCGGCTGATGTCCGGACTGGTTCCCGAACTCGCGCTGATCATGGGGGAGCAACCGCCGATTTCGCATCTGCCTCCTCCGGCGGAGAAGGAGCGCTTTCTGCGGCTCGCAACGCGGCTTATCGGGGCGTTCGGCGCCGAGGGGCGACCGCTGGTCCTGTTCCTGGATGATCTCCAATGGATCGATGCGGGCACACTTGCGGTCGTTGAATATCTCGTCACTGATCAGACCGTGCGGAATATTCTTTTGATCGGTGCGTATCGAACCGGCGAAGTGGATGACAAGCATCCGCTACGTAAGGGTTTTGCTGAAGCCCGCGCCGTCGAACGGACCTTGGCTCTACGGCCGCTACGCGAAGCGGATATCGGACATCTCGTTTCTGACGTGCTCGGTTGTGCGAGGGACGTTGCCATGCCACTCGCCGCGCTCATCCACGAAAAGACCCGGGGCGATCCTTTCTTTGCGATCCAGTTCATTACCGCGCTGCATGACGAAGATCTGATTTACTTCGACGACGAGGCGTTCACTTGGGAATGGGATATTCCGCGTATCACCGCCAAGGGCTATTCAGACAATGTCGTCGACCTCGTCCTGCAGAAATTCGATCTGCTGTCGGCGAGCGCGAAAGTGCTGCTGCAGTTCTTGACCTGCCTTGGCAGCGGAGCGGCTACACGAACCCTTAGTGTTGCGGCGGCAGTGTCGCCAGAGGTGGTGCACACGACGCTGGCCGAGGCGTGTACCGCTAATCTCGTCTACGAGCGCGATGACGGGTATGCCTTCTGGCACGACCGAATTCAGGAAGCCGCGTACGCCATCGTGCCTATCGAAGCGCGCGAGGGCCTGCACCTCGAAATTGGCAGGCGGCTATTGAGCAACGTGTGCTTGGAAGAGGAAGCAGAAAGTCTGTTCGAAACCGCGAACCAGATCAACCGGGGATCGGCATTAGTGACCTCGTTGGCAGAGCGCGAGCGCTTTGGCAGGCTAAACCTGCTGGCGGGACAGCGTGCAAAGGCTGCAACTGCATACGCGTCCGCTCTGGAGTATCTCAGCGTGGCCGCGCGACTCATGGAGGGAACGGTTGGCGACTGCGGAACAGTCCATGCGATTGCGCTGCATCGGGCCGAGTGCGAGTATCTGACGGGCGCCCTCGATGTGGCCGAGAAGCGATTTGCAGAGCTATCGAAATGCAATCTCGACCTGTCGCTTCGCGCCGAACTGACCCGTTTGCGAGCAGCCCTGTACACGACACTCGACCGTCCCGACGTGGCGCTCGAAGTCGGACTTGACTACTTGAGAATGGTCGGCCTGGAGATGCCATTGCATCCCGCTGATGCAGAGGTCGAGCGCGAGCATGCAAGGATACTGGGGCTTTTGAACGGGCGGGACATCAACGAACTGCGCGAATTGCCGCTGATGCGTGAGCTGCGCTGGCGCGGCACGATGGATGTTCTTGCGGATCTCGTCCCTGCCGCCTTGTTCACCGACGCGAATCTCCACGACCTCATGCGGCTGCGCATGACGAGCTTGAGCCTCGAACACGGTCATTGCGATGCTTCGTGTTACGGATATGCATCGCCAATCTTCGGCTTCAGATTTGGGGACTACGACTCCGCGTTCAAGTTCGGCGAGCTCGCGCGCTTCCTCATTACCGAGAAGGGGCTCGCACGCTTCCGGGCTCGCGCCGAGATGTCGTACGGTGCGTTGGTGTTGCCGTGGAAAAAGCCCGTGGGGGAAGGGCAGATTTTCATGCGCCAGGCCCTGTCGGTCGCGGCCGAGAGCGGCGATGTGACGTTCGAGGTTTACTGTAAGCGCAATCTTCTGAGTAACCTGATTTTCGCGGGAACCTCAATCGAGGAAATGCAGCGCGAAGCCGAACTTGGCATGGCGTTTGCGCGGGAAAAGCATTTCGGCCTTGTCGTTGATGCGCACCTCGCGCAGATTGTGATGTTTCGTCGGCTTCGCGGAATGCCTGTCGATGTGGCGTCGCTACTGGCGGCGGGTTACGACCGAGAATGGATCGAGCGGTTCGCGCGAGGTGAAAGTTCGCACCGCGCAATTGCAGCGTTCTCGTACTGGACACATTCGCTCACGACCAGCCTGTTGTTTGGCGATGTGCAAGGCGCCATTGCGGCCGAAGGCGAGGCGCTCAAGTTCTACGCGTCGTCGCGCGGCTTTCTGGAAACGGCCGAGTATCATTTCTATGGTGCGCTGGCACGCGCGGCTGCGTTGCGTCCGTCGGAAAACGGCTGGCTTGCGGACGTGCATCGCAAGGCACTTGACGGTCATCTAGAACTGCTCTCTATATGGAAGGAGAACTGCGAGGCCAATTTCGCCTGTCGGGTATACCTCGTCGACGCTGAAATCGCTCGTGCCGAGTCGCGCTTTCTGGATGCGGAACACCTGTACGAACGGGCGATGCAGACCGCAAAAGCGCAGCAATTCTTGCACGTTGAAGCGCTAGCAACCGAACTTGCGGCCGATTTTTATTCCGAACGCACACTGCACACCATTGCGCATATGTACGCACGCAATGCGCGATACGCCTACCTGTGTTGGGGCGCCGACGCGAAAATCATGGATATCGACCGGCGCTATCCGGGGATTATGGGGCCGTTGTCGCCCCTCGCGCTGGAGAGCAAGCAACTGTCGGGTGGGGCCAACTTCGACGTCGTAGCGGTCGTCAAGGCGTCGCATGCGCTGTCCAGCGAAATCGTGTTCGAAAGCCTGCTAAAGACCCTGCTTGGCATCGCGATCGAACACGCGGGCGCCCGGTATGGTGTGCTGGCGCTTTTGCGCGCCGGTCAACTTCAGATTGCGGCGCGTGCGAGTTCAGGTCCATCGGCCATCGCGTTCGATCTGCAGCCCGCCGTGGTTGATTCGACGACCTTACCGAAATCCTTGATATTCACTGTGATGCGTACGCAGACGAGCATTGTTCTCGATGATGCGCGTTCGGTCGGTTCATTTCTGCAAGACGAATATGTGCTCTCGCATGCGCCCCGTTCGGTCCTGTGCCTGCCCTTGCTCAAACAAGGCCAACTGGTGGGCTTGCTGTATATGGAGAACAATCTCGCGCCTGGTGTTTTCACGCCCGAACGATCTGCAGTCCTCGACGTCCTGTCTTCTCAGGCTGCGATTTCGTTGGAGAACGCGCGTCTTTATGCCGAGCTTGTGGAAGAAAACCGGCAGCGTACCGAGGTCGAGAGTGCGCTGAAGGTGTCGCGGCTGGAGTTGGCGCGAGTGACGCGCCTGACGACGATGGGTCAACTGGTTGCCTCAATTGTTCACGAAGTCAGCCAGCCCATCACCGCGGTGAATACATGGGCCAATGCAGGGGTGCGTTGGTTGAACCGCGATAAGCCTGACGTCGTTGAAGCCAGGACGATCTTCCAGAAAATCATCACGGATTGCACCCGGGCGGCGGACGTGATCCGTGGTTTGCGCGCGCTTGCGAAGAAAGCCGCGCCGGAGCGCGTGGTATTCGACCTCAACCAGGCGATTGGCGAAGTGCTGGCGTTGGCAAGAACCGAACTTCATCGGGCCTCGATCCAGCTGGACAGGACGTCAGTGCAGGGAACACTGCTCGTCAATGGCGATCGGGTTCAACTCCAGCAGGTCATGCTCAACCTGTTGATGAACGCAATCGAGGCCATGTCGCCGGTCGATCGGGAGGTCCGCAAGATTGTCGTCTGGTCGGAATTGACCGAGGCACAGGACGCCGTCGTCACTGTTCAGGACAACGGCGAAGGACTGAGTCCTGAAGCGATCACGCGGATTTTCGATCCGTTCGTCACGACGAAGACAAGTGGCATGGGCATGGGTCTGTCGATCTGCAGGACCATCGTGGAATCGCACGGAGGCGACCTTACGGTGACCTCGACGCAAGGACAGGGCGCCACCTTCAAGGTCCGACTACCCGTAGGGGGCTCGTCGGCGGAGATCTGTCGCGACGCGGCCGGGAACGTGATCTGACACGCCGTGATGATTCGCGCTGACTTGCGGAACAGAGTGATCTGATATTGAGCGAGCATCGTTTTGACCCGGTCTGCGTCAGGCTAAGCGATAAGGGCTACGGGCTAGGGGAGATCCGCTTGCTCGCCGAACATCTCCATTCGACGCAAGATCCAGTCGAGCAATTCCTGAGCGGCGGCGACCAGAGGTCGCCCGGATTTCACTAGCACCTTGGCTTTGATGCCACGAAATAGCGGATGATCGATCGGCACGACAGTTAGATATCCGGATAGTATCTCCCGATACGCCGCGAATTTACCAACCAATGCCACGAAATCGCCCGATGCCGCCATGCGCTTCAGTCCCGTCAGGGAGTTCGTGGTCAGGGTCGGGCGGATTTCGACATTTTCGGCGAACGACAGCATCGCAATGAACTGTCCGATCCCGTACGTCTCTGGCATCAAGGCGAGCGGATAGGCGAGTACGTCCTCGAAGCAAACAGGACCGTCCCGCAACGCCAACGGATGGTCTTTTCGGACCAGCAGCACGACCGGTTGAGAGGAACTCGCAACACACTCGACGCGCGGATGCGACTGCGGGTTATACGCAAGTCCAATATGCGCGCGACCTTCGGCCACTTCCTTGACCACGTCGTTGACCGGCAGCATGCCGATCGTGACATGTAGCTTTGGGTACTGCATGCAGAAATCAGCGAGTACTTCGTCGATCAATCCGTCGACATAGCCCTCGCTCAGGACCAGTTTGATGTGACCTTCCTGCAAGCCTTTAAGCGCCTGAAGCCGGTCTTCGAGTTGTTCCTGATATCCGCAATAGCCTCGCCAGAACTCCAGCAGGTGGCCGGCCGCCTCGGTGGGTTTGACGCCGCGCGCTTCGCGTACGAACAGTGTCGAGCCGAGTTCGTCTTCCAGCAACTTGATCTGCCGCGTGATGACGGATGGCGACGTATTGAGACTCTCCGCCGCACCGCGGATCGTGCCGTGACTCAGGACCGCGTAAAAATACCGCAGACGTTGCTGATTGATTTCTCGCAAGCCGCACCCGGAAGGTTGATATTCAGGAACCACACCTGTGTTTGAGCATCGGCGAGACGAGGGTTAGCGTCGACTCAACCGAGCGGTAGCGAGCATAGAGGGCGCAACGCTGTAGCCGCAACATACGTTCGTGTCGACGTGGCATACGGATGTATAGGTGGATTCCTCGCGGTCGTGGTGAGCAACGGGAACGGGACGCCATGCGCTGGTTGCGTCTCCAGTCCTCTTCTTTACAAGAGGCTACTTTCCCGATTTGCGCGAAAGAGATTCCCCTTTCGGCTCTGTGTCTCCATCGTTGACGAATATAAACTTGGCCTCGAATCAATCGAGAACAACGATGAAGACACGTCCTGACGCAAGCAGTTCTCTGCTTCGCAACCTCCCGTGCCTCGATGAAACGCACTCCACGGTCGCCTGAGGCGTCCGTGTGAGTCATGCTGTGCGCCATCAGGCGAATTCAACTCAATACAACAGGACACACAAGAATGATCAGCATACCTGATGTTCTGTGTTCAATAGGAGATGCGATGAAGAAGGTTCTGATTGGTCTGATCGCAATGACGGCGTCTGCGGCGGCCAGCGCGCAGAGCAGCATCACGTTGTATGGCATCGTAGACAATGGGCTCGAATACGAGACTGGAATGCCGAAGGGGCACGTGTTCGGTGCACAAAGCGGAGGATGGGCTCAATCACGATTTGGCTTTAAAGGTACCGAAGATCTCGGCGGCGGCACTCAGGCGATTTTCCATCTTGAGTCTCGCCTCGACACGCAGAACGGCAGCTTTGCCAACGGCAGCTTCTTCGAGGGACAGGCGACCGTCGGTTTGCATAATGACACGTGGGGACAGGTGAAGCTCGGCAACATGGGTTCGGCTGAAATTAGTCAGTATTCGGGCGATGTCGATCCCCAGCAGACAAAGAAATATGCAATCGGTACGCTGGTGCGCGGCCGGATCTTTTCGCAGGCGGGTAACGGTGTGGAGTATCTGTCACCGTTGGTTGGCGGATTTATCTTGCAGGGGCAGTACGATCTGACCAATTCGACGAAATGGAACTCAGGTAATCCGGGAAGTGCGCCCGGCCAGTTGGGTTCATCAAGTGGTTTGGGCAGCGCCCAGGGGCGATCGGACGGCATCAAGCTCTCATACCAAGTGGGCAGCCTTTACTGGCAGGCGACTTATGACGAAGTACGTGATCCGAACGGTCAGTTCAGCAATGTATATCTGGCCTCGCGTTCCATTCTCACGGGCGCGACTTACGCGCTGGGTCCAGTCGTAGCGTACCTCGGCTATCAGCATCTCAGCGCGCCCAACGCGTCCAGCGGGGGATACTTTGGCACCGCCATTCCAACGACTCTGCCGACAGGCACGTCGTTGCCGACGGCGGTCGATCACGAATGGGTCGGTGCAATCTGGAACGTGACAGGGACACTTGCTGTTTCGGGGGCGGTATATCACGCCAACGCGAATCGGGGAAATGGCAACGCGACGCTCTATACACTGGGCACGAACTATTTCCTGTCAAAGCGCACGCTCCTCTATACCGAACTCGGTTACGTTCGAAACAGTGCGACGTCGAATCTTGGGCTGGACAGTGGCCTGTATGGCGCCAACACCAACGACGATCCGACGAACAGTGGGGCATCGAACAGCAACCCGAATTACGGCAAGAGCCAATTCGGTGTCATTGCAGGCGTCGCGCACCAGTTCTGACAGGCAGGACGCGGTAGTGCGTATTGGGAAATATCGTGCTACCTGAACTTACGCATGCGCACAGACGCTCTCGCCGTTTTCAACGAAACCGGCTCGCAATATGCTGGGGAATATTCTCCGGTGTGACGACCACGACCGATGAAGAGGGCGAGACGGCGGCCGCCGGTAGAAGTTTGTGGAACAGCATGATGTGCTGGCAAGCAGAGCGCATGTCCTGACGCAAATCGTGATGAAGAATGGCCTGTACCTTGCCTTCGCGCAGTAGCCGTACGTTGTCGCGATCCAGGTCGTGTCCGATGAAGCACACGGGCGACTGCTGTTGCGCTTCCAGCGCCCGAAGAATGGCGACATTGCCGCCTCCCATGGAGTAGACCGCGGAGATCCTGATGCCTGTCGAGAGAAGCTTGTGGACGCGAGCTTCGGTTTGCGTGTCCAAACCGTGGCCGCCACTGGCGTCAACTAATGTGAGTTGCGGATATCGGAGTCTCAATGCACGCCGAAAGCTTATTTCGCGCTCCTCTTCACCTCGGAACCGTTCATCGCTCATGGTGATCAGGATGTTGTCGGGCTGTGGGCTTAGCCACTGCGCAACGAGATACGCCGCCGTGGCGCCGGCAACCCGATTATCTAACCCTGCGTATGCAATGCGTCCGGACAAGGGGATGTCGGTGAACATGGTGATGACCGGGATTCCACGCTGTTGCAGTTCGCCAATTGCCTCGGCGATCTCGGGGACATCGCGAGCCTTGAGGAACACGCCGTGACTTCCCCGACGTCCAATCGAGCGAAGCACATCGACGACTTCAGTCGTTGCCATGGTTTCCTGCAGCAGAAAACGCGGACGAAAGACCACCGGATGCATGCCTGGCAATTCAGCTTCAAGTGCGTCCCTGATTTCGTCAGTAAAGCGCGCGGGTGCTTCTACGACCACGTCCACCATGAGCTTTCGCCCGGTGGTTGCCAACTGCATTTCCTGCTTCTCAAGCTCCTTGATGGCTTGCTCGACGCGCTTACGCGTGTGTTCGCGAACGTGCGCCCGTCCATTCAGCGCACGGTCGACGGTGGCCGCTCCAAGTCCCGCCTGTAAAGCAATCTCTTTGATAAGAAAGCGGTGCGCCATCTCGCATATTCCCAGTTTTGATGTCTTTTTGATGTATTTATGATATCCGATTCGCGATTTGCGGGACTATCCTATGACGCATACAGGAAGACAGGTGGTGGTCTAGTGAGTTTATCCAGCGCCGCAGGTGCCACGCTGTGCCAAATATTGACGGTATACCCAATCCATATTCGGAGATGCCACGGCGCCCCTTCGCCTCAAACGGTCACGCTGCATGACAGCGTTCGATAGAAATACAGTCAGATTTGGGTAAACCCCGAAATTGATGTTTTTTTGATGTCTTTCAGATCTCCCTCGATCAAAGCGATGCCGGGGCGTTGCCGATGCGTCGCACGGATGTAGGCGAGGGATTCTTCCGAAACTATCGCGTCCGCATTTTTACTCGCGGTGGCGCATCGGGAAAAGCAGGTACACGAGATGGATCAGTTTAAGGAATTGCAGCTTTTCGTCGAAGTTGCCGAGACCGGCAGTATCAGTCGGGCGGCCGAGGTGGTGGACCTCTCCATTTCCGCCGCGAGCCGTTATCTGATCGCTTTGGAGAGCCGGCTTGCCGTCCAGCTCGTGCGCAGAACAACACGCAATCTGTATCTCACTCAGGCGGGGGCGGAATTCCATCGACGCTGTAAATCTATCCTGGCCGACCTCACTGAAGCGGAGTCGATGATCAAGGACGCGACGGTGCGACCCAGCGGTGTACTTCGCGTGACTGCGTCGCTTTCGTTCTGCATGCTACATATTGCCCCGATGCTTCCCGAGTTTACGGCTCGCTTCCCGGACATCACGGTGGAGGTGGTAGCCGCCAATCGCTACCACGACATCATCGAAAATGGCATCGACGTCGCAATCCGCACCAAGGTTCTGGAGGCAGACAGCAACATAACGGTAAGACGGCTTGCCGCGACGCGGCGGGTGCTGGCCGCTGCTCCTTCGTACCTCGAAGCAAATGGGTCGCCGCGCTTTCCGGCGGAACTGGCCAAGCACAAGGTATTGAATTACGGACTTGCCGACAATCCACGTGAGCTTGCATTTTGCCGCACAGGCGAATCGGTTCTCGTGAAGATAAAGCCGCTTCTTGAATCCAATGACGGACAGATACTCCGGATTGCCGCGCTCGACGGCATGGGCATCCTCGTGCAGCCAAAGTACATCGTCCATGACGACCTCGTGGCTGGCCGTCTCGTGCCGGTATTGGACGATTGGGACCTGCCACGACTCACGATCAACATCGCCTTCCAGACGCGGGCGCATATGCCGGTCAAGGTTCGCCTGTTTATCGATGCGCTGGTCGAGCGGTTTCAGCAAAACGAGTACGAGCGGCACTGGACCGCGTGAGCGTTGCACGCCCAGGGTAGTCCCGCCTGCCGGTCTCGACTTTCCCAACCTTTGCGAAAGAGATTCCCTTTTCAGCTCTGTTTTGTCGGCTTCGGGGAATATAGACTGGTCTCAAAGCTGAACGAGAATATTGACGGAGACGTTTCATGAAACCTGTAACACCTTTTGATTCGGCATCCTCATCACTGTATTTCGAAGAAGCTCATTCGGCCGATGTCGTCAACGCCCGGATGGCTCCGAATGCCGACGCGCGACTGCGCCAGGTCATGACGATCCTTGTCGAGCATCTCCATGCAGCGGTGAAGGAAATCGAACCGTCGCACGAGGAATGGCTTGCTGCGATTCGCTTTCTGACTGAAACAGGCCAGATGTGCACCGACTGGCGGCAAGAGTACATCCTGCTCTCGGACATCCTCGGCGTGTCGATGCTCGTCGATGCGATCAATCATCGCCGGCCAAGCGGGGCCACGCCCAATACGATTCTCGGGCCGTTCTACGTGGCGAATTCGCCAGAGTACGAGAACGGCGCCAATATCTGCCTGGACGGAAAAGGTGAACCGTTGCGCGTGGCGGGGTGTGTGAGGGATATCGAAGGCAGACCCATCGCGAACGCGAAGCTCGAAGTCTGGCAGACCAATGACGACGGCTTCTACGACGTCCAGCAAAAAGGCATTCAGCCGGACTCGAATCTGCGTGGCGTGTTGACCTCGGATGCAGAGGGACGGTACTGGTTCAGGTCCGTCAAGCCGCGTCACTATCCGATTCCGTCAGATGGTCCGGTTGGCAGACTCCTGGGTGCGATCGGGCGCCACCCGAACCGTGCGGCACACCTTCATTTCATCGTTACCGCACCGGGCTATGACTCTGTCATTACGCACATCTTCACGCCCGACTGCCCGTATCGCGACGCAGACGCGGTGTTCGGCGTCAAGCGTGAGCTCATTGCCGAGTTCAACAAGATTGACGATCCGGATGCTGCTGAGCGCGTCGGGTTCTCAGCACCGTTCTGGTCTGTGTCGTGGGACTTCACGCTTGCGGCGTCGACCCAACCCAGGCGGGCAATCCCATAGTTGTTTTTTGGCACGCGGAACGTGTGCTGTCGCGACCCACTGATGAAACCGAGTAACAGGACTACTACACATGAGCACGACAAACATTGAACTGGTAGCGGCGTACTGGACTATCGCCGGCGACGTCTACCCGTGCGGACCCGTCGAAATCAGTCCATTTCCGCTGCGAGACCGTTGCGAAGCGGCATCGCGTGCGGGTTGGAGTGGCATCGGGCTGATCCTCGATGACCTCGAGCACAGCATCGGAAAATACGGACTGTCTGGCGTCAAGAATATTCTGGACGACACGGGTATGAAGTACTTCGAGCTGGAAATTCTGATGGACTGGTACCTCGATGGCGAAGCACGTGCCAAATCCGACAGTTTCCGGCGTCGTGTTATTGAACTCGGCGGCGAGCTTGGCATGCGCAACCTGAAAATCGGCGCGAACCCCTTCGATGAGAGCGTGCCCGACTTTGCCCGTATGACCAGCGAATTCGCAACACTCTGCGAAGACGTGGCAACGGTCGGCGCGACGGTCGCAATCGAATTCATGCCGTTCTCGCCCATTCGAAACATCGCCGAGGCGCTGAGGATTGCTGAAGGCGCCGACCAACCCAACGGCGGGTTGATGGTTGACCACTGGCATGTAGCACGCGGCGGCAGCCCCTATAGCGAGGTCGCCCGCATCCCCGCGCGCTTTATCACGGGAGTCGAACTGGATGACGTGGGCGCGCAGGTCAAGGGCTCGCTGTTCGACGACTCGAGCTTTAACCGTCAGCTGTGCGGCGAAGGTGCAGGCGACTGTCCGGCCTTTATCGATGCCCTGCAAAAAGCGGGCTGCACGCTTCCTTACTACGGCGTGGAACTCATCTCCGAGACGCACCGGAAGTTGCCACTCGACGAGATGGCCAAGCGCGCCTATGAGACCACCGTCGCACAGTTCCCGGCAAAAAGCGCGATTTCCGCCTGAAGCCGTTGATCCTGGAACACACCGTCCTTCTGGAGACTCCCATGATTCGAATCGCTGTACTCGGCGCAGGCCGCATTGGTCGTATTCACGCCGCTAACGTTGCTGCTAGCCCCAACGCCAAACTGGTGGTGGTCGCGGACCCTTTTGAAGAGGCGGCAACCGCGCTTGCGGAACGGCTCGGCTGCGAAGCGTCGACGAATTGCGCGGCAGTGCTCGAACGCGGCGACATCGACGCAGTGGTGATCGGTACACCTACGGATACCCACATCACGTTCATGTTGCAAGCGGTCGCAAGCGGCAAGGCAGTCCTGTGCGAAAAGCCTATCGACCTCGATATGGAAAAATCGCTCGCCGCAGCCAACGAGGTGGAGCGCCTCGGCGGCCGCGTGATGCTGGCGTTCAATCGCCGTTTCGATCCGACGTCCCAGGCATTTCGCAAGGCGATCGATGCGGGCGACGTTGGCGAAGTTCGCCAGGTCGTGATCTCCAGCCGCGATCCGGGTATGCCGCCGCGTGACTACGTTGAGCACTCCGGTGGGATCTTTCGCGACATGGTGATCCATGACCTCGACATGGCACGCTGGCTACTGGGCGAGGAGCCGGTGGAAGTCATGGCGCTGGCAAGCCGGCTGGTCGATTCGTCACTGGCAGAGCTCTCGGATTTCGACACCGTGATGGTGCAACTTCGCACTGCTTCCGGCAAGCAATGCCATATCAACTGCTGTCGCGAAGCGGTCTACGGCTATGACCAGCGCATGGAGGTGTCTGGCTCCAAAGGCATGCTTCTGCAGGAGAATCTTCGGCCTTCTACGATCCGTCGCTGGACCAAGGAGGCGACCGATGTCCGCGAACCGCTGCTGAACTTCTTCCTTGAGCGCTATGAGGCTGCCTACAAGGCTGAACTCGAAGCCTTCGTGGAAGCGCTCAATACGAATGCGCCGCTGCCGACTTCGGTGCAGGACGGGCTCAAGGCGTTGCGTCTGGCGGAGTGTGCGTACGAGTCCGCGGTGTCGGGAAAATCGGTCAAGGTCTAACAGTTCATCTGGAGGAGATAAATCATGACGCCAAAGATGGATGCGAACCAGACGTTGGGTGTGGCGTGCCTGGGCATCACGCATCCGCACACGTCCGGCCGGGTCAAGGCAATCCAGCGTCGTACCGACGCCAGGATGCTTGGCGCGTGGGACACGAGTCCACTGCTTGAGCCCTTCGTGGATGCGCTCGGCCTCGAAGTGCGTACGAAAGAGGACATTCTCGCCGACGAAAACGTGCACGTCGTGCTCGTGCATTCGAAGAGCGAAAAGATGGCCGATCTGACCATCGAAGCGCTCGAGGCAGGCAAGTCGGTGCTGTGCGAAAAGCCCGCGGGGCGTAGTTCAGCAGATGCGAAACGTATCGTCGCCGCAGTCGAACGCACGGGCGGTCTCGTGCAAGTGGGTTACTGCTGGCGCTTTGCTCCGTCCGTGGATGCCATGCAGGCTGCGCTGAAAAGTGGCCGTCTCGGCAAGGTGGTTCAGGTAAGGGCGCACGGCGGCTGCTCGCATGACGAAGCAGGCACGGCTCATATGACGCAGCCGGGTGACATTGGCGGCGCCGTGTTTGTCATTGGCTGCCATCTCGTGGATCGCATCCTGTTGCATTTCGGCATGCCGCGATCGGTCAACGCCCGCATTACGAAGTTTGCGAATTTCCACGGCGACGAGTCGCGTGAAGATGCGGCGGGCGCGGTCCTGAACTACGAAGACAAGATTGTCGTTATCGATTTCATGTCGTGGGACGTGTTGCCGTGGACGGAAAGTTGGGACATCACGGCTTACGGGACCGAAGGCATCATGTCGTCCCGTTCGCTGCCGTCGAGCTACAAGATCTACGACGCGGGCAAAGGAAACCACCCCGAGGGATGGACCGAATGGCAGGAAACGAGCTTCCCCGAAATCTGGGCCACGAAGAAGACCGAATACTCGCCTGATATTGCGGAAATCGGTAACCCGGTTTACTTCGATCGCGAATCGCACGCCTTTTTCGATGCGCTTTGCAACGGTACGCCGTCGGTAGTGCCCGCTAGCCAGGCGTACAACATCAGTCGCGTCATCGAGGCGATGTTCGCGTCGTCGAAGCAGGCGGGCGCAGAGATTTTTATCGAATAGCAACAACATGAAAGGCTGGCCTCCCTTCGGGGTCAGCCGGCGAAACAGGTTGACGATAGTCGATCGATCAATTCGGAATCCTTATCAGGAGACACATTATGAATATCATCAAGAGCGTTGTGGTGGCATTGGCCGCTTCGATCACACTGTCCGCGGTGTCGGTGTCCGCCTTTGCGCAGGACAAGGGCGTCGTAGGGATTTCTCTGCCTGACAAGACAGAGTCACGCTGGATCACCGACGGCAAGAGCATCGTGGACGCCCTGAAGGCGAAAGGCTACGCCGCGGATCTTCAGTACGCGAATTACGACGTACCGACCCAGGTCAACCAGGTCGAGAACATGCTGGCCAAGGGCGTCAAGGCGCTCGTGATTGCACCGATCGATGGCAAGACGTTTTCGGATGCATTGGCACTCGCTCAACAGAAGGGCATCAAGGTTATCTCGTACGACCGCTTGATCAGCCAGACTAAAAATGTCGACTACTACGCCACGTTCGACAACTACGGGGTGGGCGTGCTGCAAGGTCAGAGCATCGTGGCTGTGTGGCAGAAGAAAGGCAGCAAAACCCCATTCAATATCGAAGTATTCGGCGGCTCTTCGGACGATAACAATGCGCATATGGTCTACGCCGGCGGGATGTCGGTGCTCAAGCCGTATATCGATAGCGGAAAGTTTGTGATCCGCAGCAAGCAGGTGACCTTCGATAAGGTTGCGACCCGCAACTGGGATGGCGCAACGGCCCAGTCCCGCATGGACAATCTGCTGAGCGCCTTCTATGGCAACAATCGACTCGATGCAGTATGGACACCGAATGATGCGATTGCCATTGGGGTGATTTCATCGCTCAAGGGTGTGGGCTACGGCTCGGCTCAACAGGTCATGCCGGTCGTCACGGGACAGGATGCGGACCTGCAGAACGTCAAGGGAATCATTCGCGGAGATCAGACGACAACGGTGTTCAAGGATACGCGCAAGCTGGCGACTATCACCGCCGATATCGTGGACGACGCGTTGACGGGCAAGGCTGTGCCGGTGAACGATACGAAGAGCTACAACAATGGCGCCAAGATCGTTCCGACCTACCTGGTGAAGCCCGTGCTCGTCGACAAGGACAACTTCCAGACGGAGCTCGTCACGAGCGGGTATTACACGCAGGCGCAGTTGAAGTAGTCCGGTTCTGTTCGTAGTGGGGGCTGGATGTCCAGTGGCAGCCGGCGCTTCGCAGACAGTTCGTCTACGTGACCGATCCAGGGAATACGGAAATGGAAACCATTCTGGAGATGAGCGAGATTCAGAAGAGCTTTGGCGCGATCAAAGCCCTGAATAACGTCAATCTGAAAGTCCAAAAGGGCGAGATCCACGCCATATGCGGCGAGAACGGCGCAGGCAAGTCGACGCTGATGAAGATTCTGAGCGGCGTCTACCCGCACGGCTCTTACGCGGGCAACGTGGTCTACGACGGCGAAGGGCGCGCGTTCGCCGATATCTCCGATAGCGAGGAGGTGGGAATCATCATCATCCACCAGGAACTCGCGCTCGTGCCCATGCTTTCGATTACGGAGAACATCTTTCTCGGCAACGAACAGTCGAAACGCGGCGTGATCGACCGGCAGGGTTCCCGGTCCAAGGCAAAGGAACTGTTGGCGAAGGTCGGTCTGACCGACTCCCCCGATACGCTTGTCGGCACGCTCGGTATCGGCAAGCAACAGCTTGTCGAGATCGCCAAGGCGCTGTCGAAAGAGGTCCGTCTGTTGATCCTGGACGAGCCCACCGCAAGTCTCAACGAAAAGGACAGCGACACGCTGCTCAATCTCCTGCTGGAATTGAAGGCGCGTGGCGTGACGTCCATCATCATTTCGCACAAGCTCAACGAGATTTCACGCGTTGCCGACGGCATTACGATTGTCCGCGATGGGTCGACCGTCGATGCGCTGGACTGTCGGGCCGAGACCGTGAGTGAAGACCGCATCATCAAGGCGATGGTCGGCCGGGAGATGTCCGATCGTTATCCCAGGCGTGTACCGAACATCGGCGAGGTGATCTTCGAAATCAGGGACTGGCGCGCACAGCATCCCACCCAACGCGAGCGCGAGGTCATCAAGGGCGTCAACCTGAAGGCGCGAAAGGGCGAAATCGTGGGGATTGCCGGGTTGATGGGATCGGGTCGCACCGAGCTCGCCATGAGCGTCTTTGGACAAACGTACGGGCAAGACATTTCCGGCACGGTGCTGATGCATGGGAAGCCGGTTGACGTGTCGTCGGTGAAAAAGGCCATCAAAGCGGGACTTGCGTACGTCACCGAAGACCGTAAAGGCAATGGTCTGCTGCTCGACGACAACATCCAGCGGAACATCTCGTTGGCGAATCTGCCCGGCGTGTCGAGGTTCGGCGTGGTCAACGAACATGAGGAAACCACGGTCGCGGCAGATTTTCTCAAGAAGCTGCGCATCCGTGCCCAGGGCGTAACCCACGTCGTCGCCAATCTGTCCGGTGGCAATCAACAGAAAGTCGTACTGAGCAAGTGGCTTTTTTCGGAACCCGAAGTACTGATGCTGGATGAGCCCACGCGAGGCATCGATGTGGGAGCCAAATACGAGATCTACAGCATCATCAATCAGGCAGTTGAAGCGGGTAAGTGCGTGGTCATGATTTCTTCGGAAATGCCGGAGCTTCTTGGCATGTGCGACCGCGTTTATGTGATGAACGAAGGCCGCTTTGTCGGCGAGTTCACCGCGGAAGAGGTCTCGCAGGAAAAGATCATGCGGGCAATCATGCGAAATGGAGGCATCTAAAATGCGTAAGGTACTCTCGCCGGCGGCGCCGCAGGACGCCGGAATGGAAAAAAGCGAAATCGTTCGGGCATTCAAGCGCGGTGCGAGCGAATACGGACTGCTGATTTCGCTCATCGTCATCATGGCATTCTTTCAGGTGTCGACGAGCGGTGTCTTGATGCAGCCGCTCAATCTGACGAACCTGGTTCTGCAGAACAGTTACATCGTCATTATGGCGCTCGGCATGCTGATGGTGATCGTCGCGGGTCATATCGATCTCTCGGTTGGATCGACCGCAGGGCTCGTGGGTGCACTCGCAGCGGTACTGATGGTGCAGTTCAACGTCAACTACGTGCTGGCCACGGTCATCTGTATCGTCACCGGTGCGCTGATTGGTGCCATTCAGGGTTACTGGATTGCGTTCTGGCGGATGCCATCGTTCATCGTCACGCTGGCCGGCATGCTGGTATTTCGTGGACTGACAAACCTGATCTTGCAAGGGCAGTCCATCGGACCGTTCCCGGACGCTTTCGCTGCTGTCAGTTCCGGCTTTATTCCGGATGTGTTTCATGGGCAAAGTCTGCACATCACGTCGATCCTGCTGGGGATCATGGTGGGTGTGATGTTCTTCGTGATTGAACTGCGGCACCGGGCAAGCGCGACCCGATACGGTATGGGTAGCGGCTCGTTCTCGATGTTCGTCGCAAAGAACATCATCCTGACCGGTCTGATCGTGTTTCTCTGCTCCATCCTTGCGTCGTATCGCGGCCTGCCGACGGTGCTCGTCATCATGGTCGTGCTGATTGGTGTCTACGCGTTCATCATGAATCGCACCACGATGGGTCGCCGCGTTTACGCAGTCGGTGGCAACGCGAAAGCCGCCAGGTTGTCCGGGGTCAGCGTTCCGGCGGTCAGTTTCATGACGTTCGTGAATATGGGTGTGCTGGCTGCCCTGGCCGGCCTCATCTTCGCCGCCCGCTTGAACAGCGGCACGCCCAAAGCAGGCACAGGTTTTGAACTCGATGTCATCGCGGCATGCTTTATCGGCGGCGCGTCGGCTTCTGGCGGTGTCGGGAAGGTGGTAGGCGCGGTGGTGGGCGCGTTCATCATGGGCGTCATGAACAACGGGATGTCCATTATGGGCATCGGCGTCGACTACCAGCAGGTGATCAAGGGCGTCGTATTGCTCGCGGCCGTTTTTGTCGATGTGTACAACAAGAACAAAGCCTGAGTTCCGGATTCCGGACGCGCTGCTGGATCGTGCGGACGAGAAGCCGATTTTTTAGCGTTGGTGTGCCCGGCCGGGTCAGGTAAAGCAGCGATCAATAAGGCTTCCTGAACGGCTGGATCGGGCAGGCATCAGTGGAAGACACGGAATCGACATGATTAAGCACATCGTTATGTGGGATGTTCGCGGTGAAACGCCCGAGCAGAAGAAGGACGCGGCGCAACGGGTGAAAAGCGCCTTCGAAAGTCTGATCGGGAAAATCCCGGGACTGACGAAGCTCGAGGTCGGCATGGATGTGAGCGGGGTCGATTACGCCTGCGATGTCGTGCTCTACACCGAGTTCGAAGACTCGGAATCGTTGGACGCGTACGCATCGCATCCTGAGCATCTGCGCGTCAAGCAGGTCATTGGAGACAGCCGTATTGCCCGGCACCAGGTCGATTACGTTTGAGCCGAGTAACCATAAGGAGCCCGTATGTACCACTTTACCTATACGACACCGGCCTCCCGGGTGGTGTTCGGCGCCGGCAGCATGAAGCTCATCCAGCAGGAAGTCGAAGTTCTGGGCGCTCGCAGAGCGTTAGTGCTGTGTACTCCGGAACAGCGGGCGCAGGCGGAGGTGGTTTCGTCCCTGCTGGGTCCGTCGAGCGCTGGCGTCTTCGACGGGGCACAGATGCACGTTCCCATTGAAAACGCCCGCCGGGCCCGTGAGTACGCGAAGTCGGTCGACGCGGATTGTGCGGTGGCGGTTGGCGGGGGCTCGACGATTGGCCTCGGAAAAGCGATTGCGCTTGAATCGTCCCTGCCGATCATCGCCATTCCGACCACTTATGCGGGTTCGGAAATGACCCCGATCTACGGCATTACCGAAAGTGGCCTCAAGCAGACGGGACGGGATTCCAGGGTGTTGCCGAAAACGGTTCTCTATGACCCGGAATTGTCGGTGGATTTGCCGGTTCCTTTTTCGGTCGTGAGCGGTCTGAATGCCATTGCGCACGCCGCAGAGGGCTTGTACGCAAAAGATGGAAACCCGGTGATGTCGCTGATGGCCGAAGAGGGCATCCGTGCGCTCTCCCGTGGTCTGCGGGGCGTGAAAAAGAGCAGCAGGGACCCGAATGCGCGCAGTGAGTGCCTCTATGGTGCATGGCTTTGCGGAATGGTGCTCGGCAGTGTGGGTATGGCGCTTCATCATAAGCTCTGCCACACACTGGGCGGCACATTCAACCTGCCGCATGCGGAGACCCATGCGATTGTTCTTCCGCACGCGCTCGCCTACAACAGCAACGCCGCGGCTGATGCCATGTCACGCATTGCGCGGGCTGTCGACGCGGAATTCGCCGCAGATGGCTTGTACGAACTGGGCCAGGAACTCGGTGTGCCGCGTGGTCTGCGTGATATCGGATTGCTCGAGAGCGACCTCGATCGTGCTTGCGAAGTCGCCCTGTCCAATCCTTACTGGAATCCGCGTCCCGTGGAAGAAAGGCCACTCAGGGCGTTGCTCCAGCGCGCGTGGGAGGGCAGCCCGCCTCGTCCCACTTGAGTACGTTGCGAGGCTTTGTGTGGCCGGATCAGAGCGGCGCGGGCGTAACGCTCGACCAGTCGGGGAGGGCGTCGAGATCCGGCCGCATCGTGACGCTTTCCTGTTCGTTGGGATCGGTTCGGGCGATGACCGCAACGCATGGTTCATCCGCGCTCACGTTATAGGGAATATGTGGCACTCCCGCGGGGATGTAGAAGAAATCTCCAGCCCGAACCACCACATGATTCTCCATTCTTTCGCCGTACCAGCAGCCCGAAACGCCGCTCAACTGATAGATGGCCGTCTCATGTTCCGCGTGGAGATGCGCTTTGGCACGGGCACCCGGCGGAATGGTTGCAAGCTGAAGATGCACAAACTTCGATCCCACACTTTCAGCGGAGATACCTACAGCGTAGGTCAGCCCCTGTTTTCCCTCGAACTGAGGTCTGGCTTGGACCAGTTGGCAGGTGGAGGTGTCAGGCTTAGGTGCGCTAATGTTCATTGCTTCTCCAGACAATGAGGGCCGGCGTCGAGTGCTTCAGGCGGCGCGTGGGATATTCCCGGAACGTAACAGACCGTAGCGAGAATATAACCCGTTGCGCGTGGGTAAGCTGCGGTACTACACAGAAGAACGGCCGATTGACGCGCCGCCGTCGACATACAGCGTTTGTCCGGTGATGTACCCGGCTTCCTCCGACATCAGGAACGCAATGCTTGCCGCCAGTTCGGCGGGCTTGCCAAGGCGACGCATTGGAACCAGGGAAAGGAAGCGTTGTTCCGCGTCACTACCGGCTGGCGTGTTCTCGCGGAACAGTTCAGTCTCAACCGGTCCGGGCGCAACCGAATTGACGGTAATGCCGGTCGCGGCGAGTTCCAGTCCCCACGTGCGAGTCAGGCTGTTCATCGCGCCCTTGGCGGCCGCATAGGCGGAGCGCTGGGCGACACCCAGCGCGACCAGACTGGAAACGTTCACTACACGTCCCCAGCCCTTCTCGCGCATCTGCGGCAGCAACGCCTGGACGGCCTGGACCGCTGGATTCAGATTGGAACTGAACGAGGTAGCGAGTTGATCGAGCGTGATTTCGCCAAGCGGGGCCAGGCGGACAAAGCCGACGTTATTGACCACCCCGTCGAACGAATACTCGCTGACCAGTTCGCGCAGGATAGCGTCGGTGGCGACCGGATCGGTGAGGTCGACCGAGCGCAGCTTGCCTGGAAAGTGGGCGTCATCGGCCCGTCTGGCCAGACCGATCACCTCGTGGCCATCGCGGGCGAGCCTTTCCGAAAGCGCGCGGCCGATACCTTTGCTTGCGCCCGTTATAAGAAATGTGCGTTTCGTCACGGTGTACTCCATTCGATGCAGGATTATTGACACAATTGTCAATGTTGGATCGTATGGAAACTTGACAACAGTGATAAGGATGACTTCTGTCGAAAGACTGTTGCTGAAACAGAACATATCCTGCCCGCCAACGGGCGGCGTCATGTTGCGGTCGCTCGCGCCGTTCCAGAGCGAAGCGCAACTACGCGCCGTTCACGAGTGCGGCGGCGCCACTGCGTCAATGAGCGCGGCGGCGGTCTGCTTGAGACTCTTGGGGTCCGCATACACGCGTTCCATGACCGCAATACCCCGCGTGACGGTGACGATGAGCGTGGCAGCGTGACGCGCGGGGATGGCGAGTTGCTGGTCCGCTGCGGGCCTGCTCAACGCGTCGAGCACGACAGCCTCGAGCTGGTCGAGCATCGTTTGCAGCGCGGCGCGCACGCGGGGCGATTCCGCGTCGAGGTCCAGCGCCGTCTTGGTGGACAGACAGCCGCGTGCCGGCGTGCCCTGGCGGATCGAGCGAATGGCGAAATTAAAAAATGCAGTCAGCGCTTCGCGAACATCGGGCTTGTCCAGCGCCGTGCGCGCGTTGGCGATGAACGCGGACGTGTAACGTTCGAATACGCGAATGAAGATCTCTTCCTTGTCTCCATAGGCGTTGTAAAGCGACCCGCGCTGGACGCCCGTCGCTTCCGCGAGATCCAGCATGGACGTAGCGCGGTAACCCTTACGCCAGAATACAGCCAGTGCCTCGGTAAAGGCCTGTTCTTCATCGAACTGACGCACGCCAGCCATACGATCCCTCATAGTGTCATCCACGAATCGCTATTTTGACACTGATGGCTATCATGCGCCAACACGCATCCTGAGGACGTTCGGCTTGCGACCTTGGCTTTATGTCTGGATTGATTACCCGCACATTCGAGCCAAAAGACGTTCGATAATTTCGAACGATTGCATCGATGAGGTGGTACGGCATTTCAAGTGATACCGCGCACCATTCAATCACGGTAACTCACTGAACTCAACGGAGAAGAATATGACTCGCTTTCAAGGTAAGGCTGTATTGGTCACGGGTGGCAGCAGCGGCATTGGTCTGGCCACGGCACAGGCGTTCGCAGCGGAAGGCGCCCGGGTGGTGATCACGGGCCGTGACATCGCGGCGCTCGAAGAGGCAAAACGCGTGCTTGGCGCGGATGCGGTGGCCATTCGTAACGACGCCGGCTCGGTGGCGGCGGCGCGCGAACTCGCCACGGCAATCGGCAACGCCGGCATCAAGCTCGACGCCGTTTTCATCAACGCGGGCGCGGCAAAGTTCGCGCCTTTCACGGACGTGGACGAGGCGCTCTGGGACGCGACCTTCAATACCAACGTCAAGGGCGCCTATTTTCAGATCCAATCGCTCTTGCCGCATTTGAATCGCGGCGCTTCGGTGGTGATCAACGGCTCGATCAACGCGCATATCGGCATGCCGGGCTCATCCGTGTATGCCGCCAGCAAGGCTGCCGTGATCTCGCTCGCCAAGACGTTGTCCTCGGAACTCTTGCCGCGCGGCGTGCGCGTGAACGTCGTCAGCCCCGGGCCCGTGCAAACGCCGCTGTACGGGAAACTCGGCCTGGATGCCGCGACCCTGGAGGCGACGGCGGCTCAGATCCTCACTCAGGTTCCGTTGGGACGTTTTGGTACGCCGGAGGAAATCGCCGCCACTGTTTTGCATCTGTCGGCACGCGAATCGGCGTTCATCGTCGGCACGGCGATCATCGCTGACGGCGGTATGAGCCAGCTCTGAACGACGCGGTGGAATTACACCGCAACCCGCAACCCAGATACCGTACCGGTGCCTTTCGTGAACGAGGATGCCGGTACGGTTGCGCATGACATGGGGTTCGAATCCCAGCACGAAACGGCCACGCAGCGTCGTTACCGCACGATGGACTGGCAACAGGGTTTTGCCGTACGATTTTGCCCATTGGACACGTTCGACGGAGTGGAACATGTTGTCGGCGGAAGAACTGGCATTGCTGGAAGCGATTCGGGAAACCGGGAGCCTGTCGCGCGCGGCTGCGCAATTGGGCAAGGCGCCGTCTACTGTTTCGCACGCCGCGCGCCAACTCGAGAGCCGTTTCGACGCGTTGTTGTTCGATCGCCGGCGCTACCGCTTGCAGCTCACCCCGGCCGGGCATGTGCTGGCCGAAGAGGCGGGCCGGCTCATGCTGGACATGGCGCGCATGACCCAGCGGGTTCGGCAGATCGCCAGCGGCTGGGAGGATCGCTTATGGATCGTGACCGACGAAATCATCGAGTTCGAACTGGTCATGCCGGTCATTCGTACCTTCGACGCGTTGCAGTCCGGGGTCACGCTGCGGCTCACGAACGAAGTGCTGAGCGGCACGTGGGAGGCGTTGCGCGATGGCCGTGGCGACCTGGTGATTGGGGCAACTAACGAACCGCCGGCCATTCCGGGTCTGCGGTGGTTCGAACTGGGTGTCATGGAATGGGTGTTCGCGGTGGCGCCGCATCATCCCCTGGCGGCGGCCAAACGTCCGCTCGGGCGTGAGGCGATTTCAGCCCACCGCGGTGTCGTCGTGGCCGATTCGTCAAAAATGACGCCTGGACGCGCCTACGGCGTGGTTGGCGGCCAGGCGTCGCTTGCCGTGCCCAGCATGCGGGCGAAAATTCTCGCCCAGCGCGACGGCCTCGGGGTCGGCTGGCTGCCGAGACGCAGGATTGCGTCGCTGCTCAAGCGAGGCGAACTCGTTGAGAAAGACACCGCTGATCCGCGCGAGCCCAACGTACTCTACGTTGCCTGGCGTGGCGACCACGAAGGGCGCGCGCTTCAATGGTGGCTGGAGCAGTTACGCCAGCCGCGTCTGGCTAAACGGCTGGTGAGCGGGCTCGATCTGCTGGTGTAGGCGAGGAGTGTAGCCGGGTTGGCAGGTATGCTGGGCTATTCATAGTATCGAGCCCGTGTCGCGGCGGCGGCTGCCAACGCTTCGCGATACGCCTGCCTCTTCGCCTTGGCCTCTGCCGTGGGTGGCTTGCGGGCTTGACGTGAGTCGTGGTACGTCTTCGATTCGACAAAAAGACGCAGACTGCCGCTGGATGCAGGTCCGAGATCGCGCTGAACCGGTGGTTTGCTCGGGTCGATCCAGAGGATCTGCTGCATCAGGTCGGTGCTCGGGTCAATCCAGCTGATATAGCCGCCAGGCAAGATCTCGCGAGGTTTTTTGACCGCGCCCGTGAAGCTATAGCGCGCGTCGGCGGTGACCTGTGGGTCGTAGAAGTGCGGGGTGATGAAGTCGGACACCGAAATCCCGTCGATCGTATAGGTATAAGGATCGGCTTCACACGGATCACAGGCCTCGACCAGATATTCGAAGCGGCCAGTGCCGTCCTGGATATGGCCGCCCACGATCTCGATGGAGGTCGAGGTTTGCAGGCGATTGCCGTTGGGGTCGATCAGCATTTCCATGATTTCATGGCTCGCGTCGACGGCCCATTCTTCACTGTGCGGGGTGACGATCACCTTCGCATAGGGCTGGTTATGCCGTGTCATATGGAAGCCGCCTTCGCCTGGCGGCAGCGACTTGACGAGCTGAACCGGCCATACGCCCTGCGGGATTTTTTTCGGATCGGTGAGATATGAGACCGTCGCGTTCACCGTCCAGTATTGTGGCAAGTCGCGCGTCACCTGAACATTGATGGCCGCGGCGACCGCCGCCATGGTCTGGGAATCCACCTCGCCCGTCGTATCGACGAGTCCAATTTTTGTTGCCAACATAAGTGCCTCCTGAATATCAACGTTACGACAAGCACGCGGCACCGCAGCGGGAAGTGCCCACTGTGCGGTGCCAACGTGTTGGATATCGCCGGCATGATGGATTGGAAGACTGTCTACGATGTATTGCAGGCGAATACGCGCGATGACGCCCGTCTCGTGGCGAAACAGTCAGAGAGGGATGGCGTCGAAGTCAGAGGGGCTGCCGCGCGCTTTTAGACAAGACGGTGCGGGCTGGGGATTTTGAATTGAAGGAGCTGCGTTGATCAGATCTGCAGATTTTCACTGACGTAGTCGATGAACACGCGCAACTTGGGCGAAGCGTAACGGCTTGCCGGCCACAAGATCCAGAAGGTGACGGTCTGGTCGATAAAGTCATCCAGCACCACCTGCAACTGGCCGCTTGCCAGCTCGTCGCGTACGAGGAAGGTCGGCAGGAAGGCGAGGCCCTTATTCTGCAGTGCGAGGAAACCCAGCACTTCGATCGTATTGCTAACGAAAGTCTGCGGTAACTCCGGTTCCGCTTCGCCTGCGCCAAGCTGAAATGGCCAGCGCTCGAGCTTGCCGCTGGCAGGAAACTTATGCAGCAGGCAGGCATGGCGGAGGAGGTCGGACGGATGGGTGGGGACGCCGTGCTGCTGGAGATAGACGGTCGAGGCGACCAGCACCTGACCGCAGGAACCGAGCCGGCGCGACACCAGCCGCGAATCGTGCTGTTCACCCGTGCGAATGACGGCATCGAAGCCTTCTTCGATGATGTCCACCATCCGGTCCGAGAGATCGATGTCGAGTTCGATTTGCGGGTATTGCCCCATGAAGCCGTCCAGCGCCGGCATGATGAGGCAGGACAACTGCGGCGTGCTGATGCGCAGCCTGCCACGCGGACTGCCGGCGGCATCGGACAGTTCGGCTTCGGCCGCTTCGATTTCGCCGAGAATGCGCCGGCACCGATCGAGGAACAGGGCGCCTTCGGCCGTTAGCGTGATACTTCGCGTGCTGCGATGAAACAGCCGCACGCCGAGCCGCTCCTCCGTGCGCGCAATGCTCTTGCCGACAGCCGAAGACGACACCCCGAGCAAGCGTCCCGCCTCCGTAAAGCTGCGGGTTTCCGCTACCTGGACGAACATTGCAATGCCATTGAGGCTATCCATTGCCGCATCCCGAGAGGTCGATTAAGGTCATCAGTGTCCGCTATATCCGGAACCTTAGCCTATTTTTCTAGTATCGGCCTCTACGGTGCTGCCGCTGCGAGGGATGTTCGCGCCGCGCATTAGCGCATTCAGACTGGACTCAAGCCCAACAACTCACGCGCCTGTGCGGCGCTCGCCACGGGGCGCTCGTACTCGGCGCAAAGCGCGGCAACGCGTGCAACCAGTTGCGCGTTGCTGGTGGCGAGCGTGTCCTTGTCCCAGCGCACGTTGTCTTCAAGACCGGTGCGGCAATGGCCACCCATTTCCAGCGTCCAGTGGTTCACTTCGAGCTGGTGCCGGCCGATTCCGGCGGCGGTCCAGGTCGCGTCGGGCAACAGGGCGCGGAGTTGCTTCACTTCGAATTCGAGAATCTCGCGGCGTGCGGGCAGTGCATTCTTGACGCCCATCACGAACTGAACATGCACGGCGCCCTTGAGCAGACCTTGCTCGACGAGGTCGACGGTGCTGTAGAGCATGGCCAGATCGAAGATTTCGATTTCCGGCTTGACGTCATGTTCGAGCATGGATGCGGCGAGCGAGCGCACGAAATCAGGCGGGTTCTCATACACCGTAGTGGGGAAATTCACCGACCCCGTCGCGAGCGACGCCATGTCCGGGCGCAGATCGAGCATCGCGCCGCGCTGTTCGAATGAACGCCCGCGGCCACCCGTCGAAAACTGCACGATGATTCCTGGGCAATGCTGACGAATCCCGTCCTGGAGTTTGGCAAAGCGCGCGCGATCGGAACTCGAATTCTCCTGCTCGTCGCGTACGTGCAGATGAACGAGCGTGGCGCCAGCTTCGAAAGCCTGGTGCGTGCTCTCGATCTGTTCGGAGATCGAAATAGGGACCGCGGGATTGTCCTTCTTGCGCGGGACAGAGCCGGTGATGGCAACGGTGATGATGCAGGGTGAAGTCATGTTGAGTCTCCGTCGACGGACGAGTGGATCGGTTGTGGATATGCGGGATCAGGCGGCGTGTTAGCGCTTTTTCATACGGGCGGCGACGAGCAGCGACAGCAGGCAGCCGACAAACAGATACCCCGCCACCGGATGCCACGAGCCACCGGCAAGGCTGACCAGTCCGACGGCGATGAACGGCGTGAAGCCACCGCCCACGACGCTCGCGACCTGATAGCCCACGCCTGCGCCGCTATAGCGAAACTCGGTGCCGAACAGTTCGGTGAACATCGGTTGCTGGACGCTCACCACCATGTCGTGCGCAACATTGGCCAGCATCACGGCGAAGACGACGATCCAGAGTGTCGACCGCGCGTCGAGGGCGAGGAAGAACGGCACCGCGCTCAGCATGCCGACCAGCGCGCCGATGATGTAGATACGGCGCCGTCCGAAACGGTCAGCGAGCATCGCGAAGCAGGGAATGGTCACGACGCTCACCACGCCGACCAGCAGGCCGACGTTGAGAAAGAACTGGCGCGGCATGCCGAGGTTGCTGGTTGAATAGCTGAGGGCGAAGGCCGTGACGATATACATCGTGAAGAGTTCGGCGAGGCGCAGCGCGATGATCAGCAAAAAGGCTTTCGGGTTTTGCAGCAGTGCCTCGACGATCGGCAGGCGAGCTTGATGATGGGGCTTTTCGACCTTCTCGACGAACTCCTTCGATTCTTCCATGCTCGAACGCACCCACAGACCAATCAGCACGAGCACCACGCTGAATACGAAGGGAATGCGCCAGCCCCATGTCCTGAAGGTTTCGTTGTCCATGGTCTGGCTGAGGATCGACACGATGCCGGTGGCGAGTATCAGCCCGACGCCATAACCCACCTGCACGCCGCTGCTATAAAACGCCTTCTTTTTCTCCGGCGCGCTTTCGACGGCCATCAACGCCGCACCGCCCCATTCGCCGCCGACCGCGAAGCCCTGAATTGCACGCAGCAACACCAGCAAGGCCGGCGCCCACCAGCCGATCGTCGCGAAGGTCGGCAAAAAGCCGATCAGCGCCGTGGACAGACCCATCATCATGACGGTCAGCACCAGCATGCGCTTGCGGCCGAGCTTGTCGCCGTAATGCCCGAATACGAAGCCGCCGAGGGGGCGAAACAGAAAACCCACCCCAAAGGTTCCGAACGCGGCGAGCGTGCCCATCGCCGGGCTGATCTGCGGAAAGAACTCGCGATTGAAGATGATGGCGGCGACGATGCCGTAGAGCAGGAAGTCGTACCAGTCGACGACCGCGCCGACAAAGCTGCCCAGCGCGGCCTTACGCGCGCGGCTCTTTTCGGTGCTGACGAAGGTCGGGACTTCGGGAGATCGGATTGCGAATGTCATGGCGTGTCTCGAATGTGTTTCGTTTTACCGGTTCGACTTGCGGCTGGCCGGCAGAGGCGCTCGCTGCGCGACTGGTGATTCCAGAATAGAGGCGTGCGGTAGAACGGGCAATGCTTTCTGCGGGGTAGCAGATCGTTAATCGAACGGAAGTGCGCGATTAACGCTCATTTTCAGGGATTGCACCAGGCGTCGGCGCCAACCCGTTTCAGTGGTACGTCATAAGATCGCGCGGCAACCGCATGTGGGCAGGGACCAGCATTTCCCGCAGATAGGTGTCGTCCAGGCGGACTGATGCGGCCAGTTCTGGGTAGCCAAAAAAATCGAGGTAGAGCGGCGTCTGCTGGATCAGCATGTCGAAGCCGGGCTCGGCCACGAGGCCGCGCGCCAGTGCCGCGCGCAGCAGCGGCGTAGGCTGGTTTTTCATCAGGATGTCGCACACCGCCGCGTGCCGCGCGATCGCGTTGACGTCGACGGGGAGCGGGTCGGACTGTTCCAGACCAAGAGGCGACGCGTTGACGATCAGGTCGAAGCCGCGCGGATCGTTGTCGGCGGCACTCGTCGCCCGAATTCCGAATGAGCCGCCCAGCACCTTGACGAGTTGTTCGGCTCTCGCACGGTTGGGGTCGTAGACTGCGATTTCCGCGACACCTGCCGCGGCCAGCGCAGTGGCGAGCGCCGATGCCGCGCCGCCAGCGCCGATCAGCAGCACGCGCTGGTTTACATAGGCAATCCCGGCGCAATCGAGCGAGCGCCGGAAGCCTTCGCCATCGAACAGCTCACCTTCCAGTCCACCCGCCGCACTCCTGCGGACCGCATTGACGGCATTGGCCACGCTCGCACCCGGTGAGCAATGGTCGACGATCGCCGCGGCCGCCGCCTTGTGCGGGATCGACAGGGAAACGCCGCCAACCGTGGGCGATTCGAACAGCGTCCGCAACGTGGCTTCGAGTTGCAGAGGATGCACGCGCATCGGGATCATCACCGCGTCGACGTCGTGCCTCTCGAAGACTTCGTTGAAGACCTCAGGTGCGCGCACCTGATCGATGGGGTCTGCCATACAGTAGAAGACCCGGGTACGTCCGGTAATTTTCATCGCCACTCCAGAGGTTGGGCGTTTCCGATACATGAAGCTTACGAGTGCAGCACGCGAAGTCCCAAGCACAACGCACAGGGTTCGCGCGATAATCGCGCATCACGGTACGTTGAACGCGCAAAATAAGGGTTTTCTCTATGACCAGACCGCCATTGGATAAGCGTGACTGGATTGCCGGTCTGGAGAAAGGGCTGGCGATTCTCGAGTCGTTCGACAGCGAGCACGCGCGCATGACGCCCAGCGAGGCGGCAGCGCGCACCGGCATGACACGCACGGCGGCGCGCCGCTATCTGCTGACGCTCGAACACCTCGGCTACGTGCAAGGCGACGGCAAGCAGTTCGGCCTGACGCCGCGGGTGTTGCGGGTCGGGTGGTCGTACTTCGACTCAGCGCGCTTGCCCAAGCGGGTTCAGCCGTACCTGCAGCAATTGAGCGCGGCAATCAACGAGTCGGTGTATGTCAGCGTGCTGGATGAATGGGAACTGGTTTTCATCGCCCGCAACGGCACCTCGCGGGTGATGACGACGGGCTTCGTCCTCGGTGCACGCGTGCCCGCTGCACTGGCCTCGCCCGGTGTCGTCCTGCTGGCGCATCGACCCGACATGGATTCCGTGCGCGAATGGCTCGACGGTACCGAGTTGCTGCCTTTTACGCCCCATACCTTGACCAACAAGACACGTCTAATGGAGACGATCCGCCAGGCGCGCGCGGATGGCTTTGCTGTCATCGAGCAGCAACTTCAGATTGGCGTGCGAGGTATCGCCGTGCCGCTGAAAAACCGCCACGGCGAAGTGGTCGCGGCGCTCAGCACCAACATGCCGATGGGCAAGGAAAAGACCGAAGGCGCGCTGGGCCGCGTATTGCAGCCTCTGCAGGAAACCGCGCTGGCGATGCTCAATGTGCTCTAGCAGCGGCAACGGTGGCGAGCGCCTCACTCCGTGGGCAACGCGACAGGCAGGCGCATGCGATACAGGGAGACCGCCTGTATCGCGAGCGTAAGCAGAATCGCGACACTGTAAGCAGCAACCAGGTTCAGGCGTGTCAGCGTCAGGCTGAGCACATAGAAAAACGCCGCGAACCCCAGAAGTCCTGCGACCACACCGCGCAGCAGTTGCTGTGCCGCCGCCTGGCCGATCATGCGGTGCGCGAAAACCGTGAGAATGATCACCATGAACGGGAACGACGCGAGCACGCCGCTGACCTTGGGCCCGACATACGACGCGATCAGCGTCACACCCACCACGAGTCCGGCGATGAGCGCCATGCGCAAGGGCAGATCCCACCACGGCGGATCGAGCTTGCCGGTCCTGGCTGCACGATTGGGGATGAGATTGAGCGCAAGCGTGACGGCCAGAATGGCGATCAGAAACAGGGCGTTTTCCGGCAATGGGCTCCATTGCAGCAGCGCGGCCACGATCGCAAACGTGGCGCAACCAGCCGCGAGGGCAGCGACCCATCCGAGGCGCACCAGTCTGCAATAGATCACGCAAAAGGCCGCTTGCGCTGCCGTCGCGACCAGCGAGCCCGCCGTCGCCTGCGCCGCAAACGCGGGTCCATGCTCCAGGGTGAGGAACACCGAAATCGGCCCTGAGGTGAGCGGCAGTCCCACGAGGAACCCGCCGATCGCTTCGCCCCAGCGGCGCACGGCGATACTTGCGGCTACCAGCAACAGCGGCGTGACCACGAGTTTGAAAACGAGAAGATCCATGAGTCGCGAAGCAAGGTTGAAAATGCCAGGTCCGAAGGACGCGCGAAGCATGCCTCTGGCGTCTGCCTGCAGATATTGAGGGCAGCCGTCCCGTCTGACAAATCATTTATGGATCCCCGAGCCATTTCGAGGCAAGTGGAGTTGCGAGGACGCCAGGTTGCAAAACATTCAGGCGCACGCACAGCGACATGCAAGGAATCCTCATCGCCAGCTTTCAGTAGGGGCACAAACTGCTTGCGCCGCGCTGTCCAGTCACGACGTTGAGACGATCAAGCATCTTTGTGAGTGTCGCGGGCATCGGTATAAGCCGAACATCCTCCTAGAATTTGATGAGCGTCATCCGGGTTGCCTGGCTGCCTGCCTGGCACGATCAAACCGGCCACCGAACTCATATCAAACTCCAAAGAGGATCGCATCATGTCGAACATCGAACCGCATGTTGAACACTTTGAATACGTTTTCCTCGGCGGAGGAAAAGGTGGCAAGACCCTTGCCATGGAGTTGGCTCAGGCCGGCAAGCGGGTTGCGGTGATCGAACGCGGCATGATTGGCGGTTCATGTATCAACGTGGCATGTATTCCCACCAAGGCCTTGATCCAGAACGCGCGGGTCGCTCACGTGCGCAGGCATGCGCCGGCCAATGACGACGGCTCGCCTCGTCACGCAACCAATATGGCGGAAGTCACGCGGAACGTGCGTAGCGTCGTCGCCGGCCTGGTCGAAGTCAACCATAAGGCGTTTATCGCCTCGGGGATGGAACTCGTGCTCGGCACCGGGCACTTCATCGCGCCGCGCAAGATCCAGGTGCGGATGAACGAAGGGCCGGAGCGGGTGATCGAAGGCGAGCGCGTGTTCATCAATACGGGCACGACGGCTGCGATTCCGGATGTTCCCGGTCTGCGGGATGCCCAGCCGCTCACTCACGTGGAAGCGCTGCAACTGGAGTCGCTGCCTGAGCATCTGATCGTCATTGGCGGCGGCTATATCGGCCTCGAAATGGCCCAGGCGTTCTGGCGTCTTGGCAGCAAGGTGACGCTGATTCAGGAAGCGCCGCGCGTGGCGATGCGTGAAGACGAAGACGTGGCCGCTGAAATTCAGGCCGCGTTGACAGAAGAAGGCATCGACCTGCGGGTTGGCGTCGCGCCGGTGAGCGTGTCCGGTCTCTCAGGTCAGGGCGTCACGCTGGAGCTGGCCAATGGCGAGCGTGTGACGGGCAGTCACGTTCTGGTTGCAGCGGGACGCACGCCCGTTACCAAAGGCTTAGGGCTGGAAGCCGCTGGCGTGGACGTAGATGCGCGCGGTTTCATCAAGGTCGACGAGCGGCTCGCGACAAGCGCCGCGAACACCTGGGCGATCGGCGAAGTGGCGGGAACCCCGATGTTCACGCATGCATCCTTTGACGACTATCGCGTGCTGAAGTCGCAACTGGCTGGCGGCAACCTCACCACCAACGACCGGATCATTCCTTACGCGCTGTTTATCGAGCCGGAACTCGGCCGTATCGGCCTCAACGAAGCGGATGCCAAAGCGCGTGGCATCGAGGTTCGGGTTGCGAAGATTCCGCTGGCGGTGGTTCCGCGCGCCCGCACCAATGGTGCGACGAAAGGCTTTATGAAGGTGCTGGTCGACGCGCATTCTGACCAGATCCTCGGCTTCGCCATGCTCGGGACCAATGCGGGCGATGTGGTGACTGCCGTGCAGATGGCCATGCTCGGCAAACTGCCGTACACGGCGGTGCGCGACGCGATCATTGGGCATCCGTTGATGTCGGAAGGACTGAATATTCTGTTCTCCAAAGTTCCGCCACGCGCGAACGGTCAATGAATCTCGGACCCCTGTCTTTTCCGGTTGCGCCGCTCATCTTGCTGGTGAGCGTCGCAATCGCCGTGGTAGCCGCACGCCTCGCCGGACGAGGCGCTCGCGATGCTGAAGGTGCCATTGTCAATAGCGTGATCGTGGGGCTGGTGGTGTCGCGACTGTCGTTTGTCGCGCACTATCTGCCTGCGTATCAGGGAGATGTGCTGAAGATGCTGGACTTTCGTGACCAGGGTTTTGACCGGCTGCCGGGTGTAGTGGCCGGTGCCCTGATGTTGTTATGGGTTGTGTTGCGTCGCCGTCATTTACGCGGCGCGGCTGTTATCGCGGCGCTTGCTGGCGTATTCACGTGGAGTGCCGCGAGCGCTTTTGCCGGCACGGGCCGAGAGTCTGAATTTCTGCCCGCCGTGCAACTGGTCGATATGAACGGCACTATGCAAACGCTCGCACGCAACGACGGCAAACCGCTGGTCGTCAATCTGTGGGCAAGCTGGTGCGGACCCTGTCGCGGTGAAATGCCGGTTCTCGCAGAGGCCCAACGTGAGTTCACCGGCGTAGACCTGGCATTCGTCAATCAAGGCGAATCCCGCGTGACGGTCAGCGATTTCGTGACGACGCAAGGACTGTCGTTACGCAATCTCGC
Source organism: Paraburkholderia sp. GAS41 (assembly GCF_050436545.1). Lineage (NCBI taxonomy): Bacteria > Pseudomonadati > Pseudomonadota > Betaproteobacteria > Burkholderiales > Burkholderiaceae > Paraburkholderia > Paraburkholderia sp. GAS41. Next base: position 72,080 of record NZ_JBNDMK010000003.1, on the reverse strand, counting down.
GCTCGATCCTTCTCTCGCGGTTGCTCGCGCGGTCGGCGCGCGGGCGTTTCCAACCACGCTGTTCTATGACGGCACGGGAAAATTGCTGGCCGTCCATCTGGGGCCGTTCTCGCAAGCCACGTTTCAAAACGCGCTTGAGACGCTGTATCCGGCGTCCGTCAGCGCGGCGCGCTAGCGTGGAAATGAGCCGTCGTGTGCGATACCACGCCGGCTCGCTCGCTGCGCTCGCTTAACGCTGCGGCGCCGCATCCAGATGGCCATTGCGCAACATGATGACCGTGGGGATATCCGTGAACGGCTCATGCCGTGCGCCGCGATGCAGGCGTATCCAGGTACCGGCGGGATAGCGCTGGTCGTGGCTGCGAAGTTCGCCGCTCAGAACCAGGATCTCTTCGCCGTTGCGGTGACCGTGATCGCGTGTGCGCGTGCCTGGTTCCCACGCGACTAACGTCAATGGGTAGTCGCTGGACGACAGGGACGCGATGCGCATGCCGGGGTTCTGGCCTGCGCGCCATTCGCGTTGCTGCGCGTGCTGCGTAATGGTTTCGCCATGACTGGCGGCACGCTCGCGATAGATGAACAACCTCGCGCCTTCGCTGCCGGCTCGCAGCACGCCGGCTTCGTAGAGGCTCGCAAATCCGCCTTCGCCGAGCATGCCGCTGCCTGCGTCGACGCTGCCGCGCAGCACGTAGATATCGTGTCTCGCGAGCGGCGGTAAAACGTACTCATTTGACGGCGCGAGTGTTACGACGCCTGTCCAGCGCGGGTCGTCGGCAGCCGAGAGGGGCAGCACGCTCGTGATCGCCGTCAGGCTTTCGCTGATATCGAACGTTGCGGTTTCAATCAGATCCGGTTGCATATCTACCCCTCTATTTCGTGGCTCAAAGCCATTCTGCCTGTGATCCGCTTTAGGCGTCAGTCCGCAGCAGGGCCGCCGCATTGCGCAGCGCCGTGCGCAAGCCTTCTTCAACCACCGGATGATAGAAGGGCATCTCCAGCATGGCATCCACCGTGAGCTTCATTTGAAGCGCCCAGGCAAGCAGGTGGGCGATATGTTCGGCGTCCGGACCCATCCATTCCGCACCCAGAAACTGCCGGCTAGCCTTGTCGACATACACGTGCATCAGTCCGCGATTCTTCAGCATCACGCGGCTACGGCCCTGGTCTTCGAAGCTGACTTCGCCGGTCACGAAGGTGTCCGGCTGCAGATCGACGTGCCGGGCGCCAACCATCGCGATGCCCGGATGCGAAAACAGCACGGAGATGGGCGCGCGCCGAGTCAAAGGCGTGATATCCGGGAAGCGGGCGGCATTCGTTCCTGCGGTCCGGCCTTCGTCCGCGGCTTCGTGCAGGAGCGGCAATACGCCATTGGCGTCACCGGCAATGAACACCGGATGCGTCCCCGCCTGCAGCGTACGTGGATCATACAGAGGCACGCCCTGGCTGTTGAGCGTCAGGGACGTGTTCTGCAGCGCGAGCCGGTCGAAATTCGGCTTGCGGCCAGCCGTGACGAGAACATAGTCGAAGCTGTCTTCGACCTGTTCCCCGCTGCCGGTGCGAAAGCGGATCTGCACTTCGTTGCCCACGCGCGCCACCGCTTCGACCTCGGCCTGTGCTTCGAAACGGAACGAGTCCTGAAAGGTCCGCTCCGCATACGCCTTGATGGCCGGGTCCGTGAGCGGGCCGACGCGGCCGCGCGCGCCCAGCACGGTCACTTCTACGCCGAGGTGGGCAAGCGCCTGGCCCAGTTCGAGTCCAATCACCCCTGCGCCGACGACCGCAATCTTGCGCGGCAGGTCCGACCACTCGAATACGTCGTCATTGATGATCACACGATCGCCGAGGGCCTGGTACAGCGGCGGCACCACTGGCGAAGAACCGGTTGCGATCACCACGCTGCGTGCCCGCACGCGCGTGTGGTCGCCCACCTGCAGCAAGCCGTCGTCGATGAAGTGGGCGTAGCCGGTCAGCTTGTCGCTGGCCGGGATGGCCTCGACGCTATCCAGCACGAAGCCCACCAGACGGTCGCGTTCGCTTTTTACGCGCTGCATGACCTCGCGGCCGTCGATACGAATCGCGCCGTCGATGTGCACACCGAACGGTGCCGTGTGGCGCGCCGCATGGGCGGCCTCGCCGGCGGCGATCAGCAGCTTCGACGGCATACATCCAACCCGCGCACAAGTCGTGCCGTGCGGTCCGCCTTCGATCAGGATAGCGGAGGCCCCCGCGGCTTTCGCGGCGCGATAGGCTGGCAAACCGGCGCTACCAGCGCCAATAATGGCTACATCAATGTTGACTGTGTTCATGATTTCCTCGAAATCCTGATGCGAAGGGGCAACCGCAGCGCTAACTTGGTGGTGCGGTTGCTCGGGTAGAATCTGACTGCTCAAGTGCGTGACACACACTTTAGGCGGATACCCTCCCGGCGCTAATCCTCAAACGACGCAAAAATCTGCTCAAGCGACTCATATGGATCTGCTCAGTCGAGTCCTTTCTCTCATTCCCGTCAGCGGCCGTCTGGAGGTGCGCTGCCATTTCGGTGCGCCGTGGGCAATCGAACAGGCCAGCGCTGCGGTGCGCGAAATTCCCTACCATGTGCTGCTTTCGGGGCAAGCCGTGCTGGAGCATGGCGAGGGCCCATCCGAGCCACTGATCGCGGGCGATATCGTACTGTTTCCCACCGGCGACGCGCATCGGCTTCACGACGGCAGCGGCCGGCAGCCGGCAGCGCTGGCCGAGCGGCGCGACGTCTCGCTGGTGGTCATGGAGAACGAAGGCGCGGGCGCGAGTGCCGACATCCTGTGTGGCCGGTTCCTGATTGGCGCGGTGCCCGACCGGCTGCTGCGCGAGCATCTGCCCGACCGTCTCGTGGTGCGCAGCGCCGAGAACGGCGGGGTCACCTCGAACGGCGCGGGTGAAGCCGGGGCGTCGGTATGTAACACGCGCCTCACGCGATTGATCGGTTTGATGCGGGAGGAATCGGTCGATGAAGGGCCGGGCAGCGAAGCCCTCGTCAATCATTTATCCGCCGCGCTGTTTGCCTTGACGTTGCGCTTCGCGAGCGGCAGCGCGCAGCCGCCGCATGGTCTGCTGGCGCTCGCTGCGCGGCCGCGCCTGCAACCGGCGATCTCCGCGATGTTCGAAGCCCCCGATAAACCGTGGACGCTCGATCAGCTCGCGGCCCTGTGCAATATGTCGCGAGCCACCTTCGTGCGACAGTTCCAGGACGTGATCGGACGCTCCGCAACCGACATGCTGACCGATATCCGCATGACACTCGCCGGTCACAAACTGGTCGAGTCGAACCTTGGGGTGGCCGAAATTGGCGAAATGGTGGGTTACCAGTCGAACGCCGCATTCCAGCGTATTTTCAAGCGTTTGATCGGCGTGACGCCGTCGCGCTATCGAACCTTGGGCGGCAAAGTCGAAGCGGTGTAAAAGGGCGGCGGCTTACCGGCCGTTAGTCCATGAGTCTATTCGTCTGCAGATCGGGCTATGCGGATTGAGCCGATCAAGCATCTTGATGAGCCGTCCCGGTATTAACCGGGCAAACGCTGAATCTTATAGTTCAGCCATACCGTCACGGCGGTACCCTCTTCAAGGAGCATCATCATGAAACGCGACGACCCGGCCCAGCTCATTGCATCGCAGACGAATGGGGCTGGCACGCCCCACGTAACGATCTACACCAAGCCAACGTGTCCTTATTGCATCGCTGTCAAAGCGCTGCTGAGAGGCAAAGGTGTGACGTACAGCGAAATCAATATTGAAGGCGACGGCCCTGCAGCGGCCGCGCTAGCGGGACGAACCGGGCGCCGCACGGTGCCGCAGGTGTTTATCGGCGCGTCCCACCTGGGTGGTTACGACGACGTGCGGGCACTCGATGCGGCAGGTGGTCTCGATCCGCTATTGGGTCGATAGCCCGCGCGCGTATGCCCGCGACGGCGGGCATACGCGAGGTCTCCGGCAACGATCAGGTACGCGGATCGAAATCGAACTCGAGCCGGATGCCGCCGGGTTCGTACACCATGGTGTGGCGTTTCGGACCAGTGCCCAATGCTTCCGGCGCGAATTCGACCTTGACGCCGGGCCAGCTGGAGACGCGCTCGAAAATTGTCGTGAAGGCCTGTTCGTTGGCAGCCCGAAGCGCCAGATGATGAAGTCCGACATTTTTCTTGCGGTCGAATTCGACCCGATTGGCTTCATCTTTGAGTTGCCAGAGCGTCAGGAGAAGTTGCCCATCGGAGACGAACACAGCCGGATACTCCGGTTTGCCTCCCACTTCCTTCCATCCCAGACATTGGGTAAAGAAATCGCGCGTGGCTGCGAGATCCCGCACGGTCAGTCCGACGTGGTCAATGCCGCGCGTCAGCGATTCAGTCGTCATAATCGATACCCCTCTCAAACGGAAAAGTCAGTGGATGCGGACAACGTCTTCCAGGTTTCAGTTTCCTGCGTGACGTAGGTGTTTTTCTCGGCGATAGCCTTTAGCGTATCTGTTCCCAGCGGCAAGCGCAGCGGAGGCGCTTCTGCGTCGACCAGTTTCACCATGGCTCGCGCCAGTTTTTCGGGGTCGCCCGGCTGGCTGTGATTCATGCTGGCGGCGCGGCGGCGCACATTGCCCGATGTCTCGTCATAATCCGCGATCACTTCTTTGGCGACCAGCAATGACGAGGCATCGAGGAAGTCGGTACGGAAGTAGCCGGGTTCCACGACCGTCGCGTGAATGCCGAGCGGCTTCAATTCCGCGTGTAGCGACTCGGTCAGACCTTCGACTGCAAACTTGGTGGAGCTGTAGGGACCGAATCCAGCGCCTGCGCGATAGCCGCCGATCGACGACATGTTGATGATGTGGCCGGCCCGCTGGGCGCGCATCACGGGTAGAACGGCGCGCGTGACATTCAGCAGACCGAAGACATTGGTGTCGTACATGCGGCGCACATCGGCGTCGGTGGACTCTTCGACGGCGCCGAGCAAACCGAAGCCCGCGTTGTTGATCAGAACGTCGATCCGGCCGAATTTCTCTACCGCGGCTTTCACCGCGGCATGGGCTTGCGCTTCGTCCGTCACGTCCAATGCCACGGCCAACAGCGCGGGCAATTCGCCGAGGCGGTCGGTGATCGACGCGGCATTGCGGCCGGCCGCCACCACCGCATTGCCGTCGGCAAGTGCTGCCTTGGCCATCAACGCGCCCAGACCGCGCGACGCGCCGGTGATGAACCAGACACGCTTGAAACCGCTTTTCGCTACGTCGACCATGCTGTCTCTCCTGCGGTGAAGTCGTTCGAGGGATTCCAGAGCGTGTATGCCGGTCCGCCACGCCCCATTCCATAGACGATGGGCGCCATGTGCAACGTCTTGCCGATGCAGCCACTTCGGCGATCATTATGGAAGCGGGGTGGGCAAAGTCAATTTTTCGATGCGATCCGATGGGGTGGGCGACGAGCGCCTGGCGAAAGTGGCGAGGATTGAATACCAACGTTCATCAATCGACGCTGCGAGCGGACCGCGCACGTTCGCGATGGCGTTGCGTGTCGCGGTCCCAGCGCTTGAGCCACGCGCCGATAAACGCCGCGAAGCCCTCCGCGGATGGAGAGAGGGACCGCTCCAGCGGACGGTAGACACAAACCTGGCGGATCGTCTCCGGGTCGGTGATGCGCCGCATGACCAGTCCGAACGTGCGTGCCAGTTGCGCGACGTAAGCCGGCGCGAGCGTGACGGCGACCCCTTGGGATGCGAGTCCAAACGCCGTCGTGACGTTGTCGACGACTTCCACCGGCATGATGCGGCTCGCAACGGGAACGTCCGCCAGCATTTGCGCCACGCCTCGCTCGTGGTCGCGCCCGGTGGCGACGATCGGCACGCCGCGCAGATCCTGCCAGCGCACCTGGCGGTGCGAAGCCAGCGGATGACCGGGCGCGCACCACAGGACCCACGCGCTATCGAACGAGGGTTCGCAACTGACGCGGCTGCCGGCAGGCCGGTCCGGGCCGATCGCGAGGTCGATGTCGCCATTGGCCACGCGCTCCACCAGTTGTTCGACCACGGTGTCGAAGATTCGAATCACCACCTTCGGCTTATGCGAAGCGTACTGTGCGATGGCAGCGGGCAACGCCGTGCTCGCGAGTACCAGCGGTGCGCCGACGCGCACGGTGCCGGCCGCGTGGTTGCGGATATCGTCTGCGGATTGCTCGGCGGCCCGCACATGGCGCAGTATCGTTTCTGCCGCAGGGAGGAAGTCGCGGCCCGCGCTCGACAGATTGACGCGCCGCGTGGTGCGATCGAACAGGCGAAAGCCGAGTTCGGTTTCCAGTTCGGCGAGCAACTGGCTGATCGCCGAGGAAGTCAGACCGAGCCGGTCCGCAGCCGCGCTGATACTGTGCAAATCGGCGATAGCAAGGAACGTCTCGTATTGCCGAATCGTGACGCGGGTCAGTGGCATGGGCCGATTCTAAAGAAAAACTGAAAAGTGATAAAGAATCGATTGATTGTCAGCAAGCCGGCGGTATCGGACACTGGGGTACTTCGTCAGCATTACCTCAGTCGTCAAACGGGCCGTCACGAATGCCGGAGACGATAGCGCCGCCCGGGCGGCGGCAACCGTTGCACCGAAAACACACAGGAGCTTCTGATGTTCGAACATGTTCCCAGCTATCCGGGCGATCCCATTCTGAGTCTGAACGAGGATTTCCAGCTAGACCCCCGCACGGACAAGGTCAATCTGAGCATTGGCATTTATTTCGACGCAGACGGCAAGCTGCCGATGCTGGATTCGGTGCGCAAAGCCGAGGTCGCTTTGCTGGCGACCCAGGCGTCCCGTCCTTACCTGCCGATGGCGGGGCTCGCCGACTATCGCGAGGCCGCCCAGGCGCTGGTATTCGGTGCGGACTCCGAAGTGCGCAAGGCTAACCGCGTGGCGACGGTGCAGACGGTCGGGGGGTCGGGCGCCCTGAAGGTGGGCGCGGATTTCCTGAAGCGCTATTTTCCCGCGTCGCAAGTGTGGATCAGCGATCCCAGCTGGGAGAACCACCGGGTGGTTTTCGAGGGTGCGGGTCTCGTCGTCAACACCTATCCGTACTATGACGAAAGCTCCGGCGGTTTGCGCTTCGAAGATATGCTGGCGGCGATCGACCGTCTTCCGGCAAAAAGCGTCGTGTTGCTGCATGCCTGCTGTCACAATCCGACCGGCGTCGATCTGAGCGCCGCCCAATGGGCCGAGTTGGTCCCGGTATTGCAGCGCCGGGACCTGATCGCGTTCGTCGATATGGCGTATCAGGGTTTTGGCGCAGGGCTCACCGAGGACGCAGCCTGTATCGGCTTGCTGGCGCAGGCTGGCGTTCCGCTTATCGTTGCGAGCTCCTTCTCGAAGAATTTCTCGCTCTATGGCGAGCGTTGCGGCACGCTGAACGTCGTGTGTGCCTCTGCCGATGAAGCCGTACGCGTGCTCGGCCAACTGATGTCGGCCATTCGCGCCAACTACAGCAATCCGCCGACGCACGGCGCAAAACTGGTAGCCGGCGTGCTGCGCGACCCGGCGTTGCAGCAGCAATGGCAAACCGAACTGGGCGGGATGCGCGAACGCATTCTCGCGATGCGTCATGCGATTCATGAAGGACTCGCTGGCCGGGTCGACGAGGTCATGCGGGCGCGCTACCTGGCGCAGCACGGCATGTTCACGTACACGGGACTCGCGGAACACCAGGTGGAACGGTTGCGTGCCGACCATGGCGTCTATCTGCTGCGCTCAGGGCGCATGTGCGTCGCCGGATTGAATGAGCGAAATGTCGCGTACGTGGCGTCTTCGATCGCTGAGGTCGTCGGTGCTTAGGTTGCCTAACCTCGGGTTGCCGAACAAGGGAAACATAGGAGAGTTGCATGAGTACCGCCATTGAGCCAGCGGGTGCGTCCACTCGAACGGGAATCCACCCCGACGAGTGGCACGCACGGGTCCAACTCGCCGCCTGTTATCGCATCTTCGACAAGCTCGGCTGGACCGAGATGATCTATAACCACATCACGTTGCGGTTGCCGGAAAGCGTGACAGGCGGCGAACGGCAGTTCCTGATCAATCCTTTCGGACTGCATTACAGTGAAGTCACGGCCAGCAATCTGGTGAAGATCGATGCGCAGGGCCGTATCCTCGACGGCTCGAAGTATCCCGTCAACCCGGCCGGTTTCACCGTTCATGCCGCAATTCATGAAGGTATTCCGGACGCGCACTGCGTCATGCACACCCACACCACGGCGGGTGTGGCGGTCGCCTGTCTGGAAGGCGGCTTGCAGCAGACCAACTTCTACAGCGCGCAGTTGTACGAACGGATCGCGTATCACGACTTCGAAGGCATTACGATTCACGCCGACGAGGGACCGCGTCTGGTAGCGAATATCCGCAACCGACAGGCGGTCATTTTGCGCAACCACGGTCTGCTGGCATGGGGCTCCACGCTGGCACAAACCTTCGCTGTGCTATGGACGCTGAACCGCGCCTGCGAAATCCAGGTGGCGACGTTCTCCATGGGGCCGGCGTTGCGTATTCCGGAAGCGATCGCACAGGGCTGCTCGCGCGATTCACTTCAGTTCGACGCGCGTCACGGCGCGGGCCAGGACGTCTTCGATGCGCTGGTACGGCAACTCGATCGCGTTGACACAGGCTATAAGGAATAAGGCATGAAAATCTGTATTTATGGCGTCGGCGCCATTGGCGGCTGGATGGGTGTGCGACTTGCACAGGCCGGCCACGAGGTCAGCGTGATGGCTCGCGGTGCGACGCTCGCCGCGCTCAACGAACACGGCCTGCAGCTGATAGAAGAAGGCAAGACGACAACGGCAACGGTCAAGGCCGTCGCGAACGCCGTCGAACTGGGTCCGCAGGATATCGTGATCGTCGCCGTGAAAGCGCCGGCAATGAGCGCGGTCGCGGCCGGCATCGCGCCATTGCTGACGAACCACACCACCGTCGTCACGGCAATGAATGGCGTTCCGTGGTGGTTCTGCGATGGTCTGGGTGCCGGCTTTGCAGGCAAGCGGCTGACGTCGGTGGACCCGGACGGTTCCATCGCAGCGGCGATTCCAAGCGCGCAAACGGTCGGCTGCGTGGTGCACGCGAGTTGCCTGCAGGACGCTCCAGGTGTGATCCGCCATCATCTCGGCAACGGACTGATAATGGGCGAGGCATGCGGCGTGCCGAGCGAGCGCGTCAGGAGTCTGGTGGAGACGTTCGCTGCCGCCGGCTTCAACGCTTCCGCTTCGGACCAGATCCAGCGGGACGTCTGGTTCAAACTGTGGGGCAACATGACGATGAACCCAATCAGTGCGATCACGGGCGCCACCACCGACAAGATCCTCGGCGACGACCTCGTGCGTGGCTTCGTGACGAGCGCGATGCTGGAGGCAAAGGAAATTGGCGCGCGTTTTGGGATTCCCATCGACCAGGCCCCTGGCGACCGGCATGCCGTGACGCTGAAACTGGGCGCGATGAAAACCTCCATGCTGCAGGACGTTCTGGCGCGCAAGGCGGTAGAGATCGACGCCTTGGTGGGCGCGGTGCGCGAGCTGGGCCAGATCACCGAGGTTCCCACGCCATTCATCGACGCGTTGCTCGGTCTGAGCCGCCTGCACGCGCGAACCTTGGGGCTGTACTGAGGTTCGTAGTGCCAGGCACGTGAGCCTGTCGTCGATCTCATTCTATGGACGGCAGGCTCGGGTCGATCACCCCGGCATCAACGAGATTCCGAACCGTGGTGCGGCTTCACGCATACGCGCGATATCGGCAGGGCCCGGCGGGGTAGGCGTAACCGGGCCGGCCTGCACATCGGCGCAGTTGTCGACAAAGTCGTCGAAGCCGCCCGGTGTGCACACAACCAGATAGCGTGACAGCACATCGCCGGTGTTCGCCAGCTTATGCGGGACATTGCGCGGCACGAGGAGCGTCTCGCCGGCGTGCAATCTCACGGTCTTACCGTCGATCATCACATCGAGCACACCCTCGAGCACGGTGATGGTTTCTTCCTCGCGGGCGTGAGCATGCAATGGCGTCCCCTTGCCAGGCGGGCTAAACATCTCCATCATGCAAAACGCGTCGCGGGTCTCTTTGCCGGACATCAGCATGCGCACCCGGGTGCCCGCGAAATTGTATTCAGGTGCATTCGTGTTCAGTACGAACATGGTTTTCCTCGATGAATGGTGGCTATTGGCAAACCACTATAGCCCGCCTGTCGAAGCAGAAAAACGATGCTCAGGCCGTTTGAGTGACGACAAAATACCGTGAATCGATCATGAAAAACCTCAACCAGTTTTTGAGCTTTGCTTCGGTGGCGAGAAACGGCAGCTTCGCCGCGGCCGCGCGCGAGCTGGGTCTCGCGCCGTCGTCGGTGGCCAAGAGCGTCGCGCGCCTCGAAGGCGAACTGGGACTCAGGCTGTTTCATCGAACGACTCGCTCGCTGCGTCTGACCGAGGAAGGCACCACGCTGTTCGCCCAGTGCGGCCGTATCCTCGACGAAATCACGCTGCTCGAATCACTCGTCACCGATACGACCGATGGACCGGCGGGCACGCTGCGGGTCGGCGCGCCGATCGGCTATGGGACTCGCAAGATCGTGCCCGTACTGAGCCGTCTGTTGGCCTCGCATCGCGCGCTCAACATCGAGATGCGCCTGAGCGACGAGCGAGTGAATCTCGTAGAGGAGGGTCTGGATGCGGCGATACGTATCGGCGCCAATGAAGATTCGAGCCTCGTGGCGCGCGAGTTCAGCGAGCAGCATCTGTTGCTGTGCGCGGCCCCGCAATACGTGCAACGTCACGGTGCGCTGCGTTCCGTCGCGGACATCGAGGCGCATTCCATCATCGCGTTCCGGATGCCGACATCGGGCCGGGAACGTCCGCTGGAGTTTCTGGAAAATGGTGAGGCCGTCCAGATACGTCCGCGAGCGCGCTTTTCGAGCAGTCACGGCGATGCGATGGTCGAAGCGGCATCCGATGGCGCAGGCATCGCGCAGGTGCTCGAGCACATGGTGGAGCATCATTTGCGCGACGGACGGCTCATCGAATTGCTGCCTGCGTGCCGCCCCGCGCCACTGCCCGTGAACGTCCTGATACCGGCTTCGCGCATGATGCCTTCGCGAGTTCGTGCTTTGATCGACGCGTTGACAGGTCAGGGCGGGTCTTGATGCTTCGTCGCCGCGCCGTTGCATGCGATGCGTGGCAGCCCGATGCGTTTCATACGGGCCGCAGTCGCCTCATGCCGCCTTAGAAATCGTCGCGGCCTATTTGGTAAGGTCACCTATTCGGGTACATTGAGGGTTCCCATGCCATGTCGTCCTGGGGAATCAAACGAAGCATCGATCTGTAAAACGGTGCGGCGGCTAGTGCGGCGGCCAGTGCTGCTGGCACCGCACTGACGGTGATGCTCTTCAATCCTCGCATTAGTCTGGAGAAAAAAATGTCCTTTTCATCTTCCAAGAAAATGGCGGTTTGGCTGGCATCGGCGGCGCTCATGACTGGAGTCGCTGCACCGGCGTTCGCTCAAAGCAGCAGCAGTTCTGCGACCGGCGACACGGCGACTGCCGCTATGGCCGCCTCGTCGACGGCCAAGACGACCAAGGCGCAACGCAAGGAGGCACGCAAGCAGGCCCGGGCGAAGAAGGACGCCGAACTGAAGAAACTCGAAGACGCGGGTTATCACCCGTCGCAAAACGATCCGAACTATCCGCAGGATCTTCAGGACGCCGAGAAGAAGGCGGGCATCGGTCAAGGGGCGAGTCAGTGAGTCAGTAGTCCGTCATGTACGGAGCGGGGCGGGCGCGACGCGCTATCCGCCCGCGCCTGTTGTGACGACCACAGCATCTCGACCCGGCTTGGCCTGCTCGCAAAAAATAATTCAAATACACCCTTCAGAAATGTCCGGCGCTGCCGATATGGCGTAAGGACTAGTCTCGATTGAGTGCTCCCACGGCGCCAATAGGCCGGTGTAAGCTGACGACCGGAAAAAATCGCCGGAAAGTTGCAGGAAAATACGTATGCTGTCGGCGCTACCACGAAGCCGCGGGGACGCGGACATCCTTGGTGCGCCTCATTTTTGACAAAAAATGAAGGCAGTGTCCTGGTCACCTTCAAACGATGGAGACGCTGTGATTCGACGTAGCCTTGCCGGTCTGCTACTCATGTTGGGCTGCCTCAGCAGCGCCATGGCGGCCGGTCCGACCTGTTCGCGTTCATTTACGCTGGCGTTGCACGATCACGGTCTGCTCTATTCGGTCGACACGGATACGGGCATCGACAAGGATTTCGCCGACGAGCTGATCCGCCGCAGCGGTTGCCAGATCAGGGTTAGCCTGATGTCGCGGGCGCGCATCTGGAAGGTGATCGAATCCGGCGCACTCGATTTCAGCCTGTCCGGCATTGCCGATGACGAGCGCAATCAGTACGCGGATTTCGCCTGGTATTTCAGCAACAAATACTATCTGCTGGTGCGCAATGACGCCGGCATTCACCAGCTCGCCGATTTCGAGCACAACGAACAGTTCCAGCTCGGTGTGATCCGCAGCTTCCGCTATAGCGAGTCGGCCAACCGGCTGGTCGATACGCTGACGGCCGAAAACCGCGTCAGTCAGGCCGGCGGTCTGGATCCGCTGTATCAGGCGCTGATCCTGCGGCGCATCCAGGGGATGATTATCGAGCCCTTCGATTACCCCGCCATCGACGACAAGAAAATCCGCGACGTGACGTCCATCGTGGAGTTCAACGACCCAGCCGTCCCACATGGCCTCATCATGTCGAAGCGAGCGCTGTCGCCGGCAGAGCGGGAAAAGTGGCGCACTCTCGTCAACGACATGCGTGCCGACGGCACCATACGGCGTATCTTCGAGAAGTATTTCAAACACGACCTTGCCGATTCGATGGTCAATTTCCAGACGCCGCCGTGAGCTGGGCGCGCCTCGTTCTCCTTCCGCTGCTGGTCTTTTCCGCGTCACTGAGCGTCACGTGGGCGCTTTGGGACCATGAGCGGCAGGCAGCCCATCACGAGCTGCTCACGCAGTTCGACTATTCGCTGGACGACGCCGTCAGCCGGATCGAACAGCGCATGGGCACGTACGAACTGCTGCTGCGCGGCGTGCAGAGCCTGTTCGCCGCCACCGACGCGATGGACCGCGAGCGCTTCCGCGATTACGTCGGCACGCTCGATCTCGACGCCAATTTTTCGGGTATCCAGGCGATCGGTATCGTCGCGTGGGTGCCGGCGGCACACAAGGACGACCATGTCGCCGCCATGCGGCGCCAGGGGCTGCCCGACTATGCGATCCAGCCCGCCGGTCCGCGCGACGACTATGCGCCCATCATCCAGCGCGAGCCCTATATCGGCCTGAATCGAGCCGCCGCCGGCTTCGATGCCTGGACCGAACCGGTCCGGCGCCGCGCCATGCAGCAGGCGCGCGATTCCGGCATGGCGACCATTTCCGGCAAGGTCCGGCTGTCGGTGGATACCGAAGCCAACGCGCGCCCGGGTTTCGTCATGTACCTGCCCATCTACGCGCGTGGCCAGCCGCAGGACACGGTTGCCCAGCGGCGGGCCCATCTGGTCGGCTGGGTTTTCGCCTCGTTCCGCATGCACGACGTGATCGCCAGTCTGTATGGCTCACAGCCGCCCGGCCTCAATATCGCGATCTACGACGGCGTCGAGCCGACGGCGACGGCACTGCTGCACCGGACCCCGGAAGCGGCGGGCCGGCATTTGCCCACCGATATTTCGGCCAACGAATATCTGGTGGTCGGCGGTCATGACTGGACGTTGGCAATGAGCGCCCAGGACGACTTCAAGGACCGCTTCGGCCGTAACGCCGCGTGGCTGATCGCCAGCATCGGCACGGGCCTGAGTCTGTTGCTCGCCTTCCTCACGTGGCTCATGATGACCGGCCGGGGCCGCGCGATGCGGCTCGCCTCGGCCATGACCAGAGAATTGCGCGAGAACGAGGAGAAATTCCGTGCGATCGCCGATTGCACGGTCAACTGGGAAGTCTGGTGGGGACGCGACGGCAAGCCGCGCTGGATCAACCCGTCCGTGGAGGAGTACATCGGCTATACGGTGGACGAATGCATGGCCATGTCCGACTTCGCGGGCACCTTGATCTATCCGGAAGATCTGCCGCGCGTCACGGCTGAGCTTCTGAAGGGGCAGCAGGGACTTCGCGGCGAGGACCTGGAGTTTCGCTGCATTCGTAAGGATGGATCGCTGATCTGGCTTTCCGTCTCGTGGGTGCCGATCAGCGACGCCAAGGGCGATTTCATCGGCTTTCGCACGAGCGGGCGCGACATTACCGAGCGCAAGCAGGTCGAGTCCGAACTGCGGATTGCCGCGGTCGCCTTCGACTCGCAGGAACCGATGATGATTACCGACGCCGGCGCGCAAATCCTGCGCGTGAACTCGGCATTCACCGAGTGCACCGGTTACGCACCGGAGGAAATCGTGGGCTTAACGCCGCGCGTCCTGCAGTCGGGTCGTCACGACGCTGCTTTCTTTCGCGAGATGTGGGAAGCGATCCACCGCGACGGCGGATGGCAAGGGGAAATCTGGGACCGCCGCAAGAATGGCGACGTGTATCCCAAGTGGCTCGCGATTTCCGCGGTGCTGGGCGAGGATGGGGTCGTTAGTCACTACGTCGGCACGCACCATGACATCACCGAGCGCAAGATCGCGGAAGAGCGCATCAAGGAACTGGCTTTCTTCGACGCGCTCACGCACCTGCCGAACCGCACCTTGCTGCTGGACCGGCTGAAGCAGGCGATCACGGCCAGCGCCCGCAGCGAAGCGTGCGGCGCGTTGCTGTTCATCGATCTGGACCACTTCAAGACGTTGAACGATACATTGGGCCACGACAAAGGCGACCTGCTGTTGCAGCAAGTGGCGCAACGCCTGGCGTCGAGCGTGCTCGAAAGCGACACGGTGGCCCGGGTTGGGGGCGACGAATTCGTGGTGGTGCTGGGAAGCCTGCACGAAAACTGGGAAGAGGCGGCCAGTCAGACCGAAGTCCTCGGCGAGCGGATCCTCGCCGTCCTCGGGAGTCCGTATCAACTCGGCGAGATTGAATACCGCAGCACGGCGAGCGTGGGTGCGACCGTGTTCAGGGGACATCAGGCATCGATCGACGAACTGCTGAAGCAGGCCGACCTTGCGATGTACAAGTCCAAGGAAAAGGGCCGCAATGCGGTGTGCTTTTTCGATCCGGACATGCAGACGGTGGTGGTGGAGCGGGCCGCGCTGGAAGCGGGACTGCGCAATGCCATCGAGGACAGCCAGTTCCTGTTGCACTACCAGGCACAGGTCGACGGCACCGGCATCACGGGCGCTGAAGCCCTCGTGCGCTGGCAGCATCCCACGCGCGGCATCGTGCCGCCGGCCGATTTCATTCCGCTGGCTGAAGAAACCGGCTTGATCCTCGCGCTAGGAAGCTGGGTCATGGAGGCCGCCTGCGCCCAGTTGGCGCGCTGGGCCCAACGGCCGGAAACGGCGGATCTCACGATTGCCGTCAATGTCAGCGTCCAGCAGTTCCGCGAAGCGGACTTCGTGCAGAAAGTGCTGACCATCCTCGGTCGAACCGGCGCGCGTCCGGATCGCCTGAAGCTGGAGTTGACGGAGAGCGTGCTAGTGGACAATGCCCAGGACATCATCCAGAAGATGGGCGCGCTCAAGGCGAGAGGCGTGGTGTTCTCGCTGGACGACTTCGGTATCGGCTATTCATCGCTGTCGTACCTGAAGCGTCTGCCATTGGATCAGCTGAAAATCGACCGGTCCTTCGTGCGTGACGTGCTGGTCGATCCCAACGACGCGGTGATTGCCCGAGCCATCGTCGCGCTCGCACAGAGTCTGGGCCTCGGGGTGATTGCCGAAGGCGTGGAGACCGAAGCCCAGCGGGACTTTCTCGCTGCGGCAGGGTGCCACGCGTATCAGGGTTACTATTTCTGCCGCCCGCTTCCTATTGAGGATTTCGAAACGTTTTTGAGCCGGCTCGAAGTGGGGCAATGCGTGACGGAATAGACGCGCGAGGCGTTAAGACGGTTCGACGTTGGGCGTGAAGCGAGGGGGCGTGTGGCGGGGAACCGGCCGGAGGAAGCAACGCTTCCGTCCGGCCGTGAGGGACAGCGGCTGATGGCCGGCGTCTTTACTTGCTATCGTCCTTCAACTCCGGCAGCGCCAGCGCTTCGCCCGGTGCGAGCAGGCCAACATCCGAATAGATCAGCAGCTTGGCGCGCGTATCCGTGATGTCCAGATTACGCATCGTCAACTGACCGATCCGGTCACGCGGCGAGAAGGTCGACTCGACCTTTTCCATCGAAAGGCGTTCCGGCTGGTAGGTCAGGTTCGGCGACTTCGTGCTCAGAATCGAGTAGTCGTTGCCACGGCGCAGTTCGATCGTGACTTCGCCCGTGATCGCGCGTGCCACCCAGCGCTGTGCCGTTTCGCGCAGCATGATGGCCTGCGGGTCGAACCAGCGGCCCTGATACAGCAGGCGCCCCAGGCGCTTGCCGTTTTCGCGGTACTGCTCGATGGTGTCTTCGTTGTGAATACCCGTGACGAGACGCTCGTACGCGATATACAGCAGCGCGAGCCCTGGCGCTTCATAGATGCCACGGCTCTTCGCCTCGATGATGCGGTTTTCGATCTGGTCGCTCATGCCGAGACCGTGGCGGCCACCAATGCGATTCGCCTCCAGCAGCAGCTCGACGGCATCCTTGAACTGGACACCATTAAGCGCGACCGGCTGACCTTCTTCGAAACGGATCGTGACTTCTTCCTTCGCGATCTGCACGTCGTCGCGCCAGAATGCCACGCCCATGATCGGATTGACGATCTTGATGCCGCTTTCGAGGCTCTCGAGATCCTTCGCTTCGTGGGTCGCGCCGAGCAGGTTCGAGTCGGTCGAATAGGCTTTTTCCGCAGACATCTTGTATTCGAAGCCCGCTTGCCGCATGAACTCGGACATTTCCGCGCGGCCGCCCAGTTCGTCGATGAAGGCCTGATCGAGCCACGGCTTGTAGATCTTCAGATCCGGATTGACGAGCAGACCGTAGCGGTAGAAACGCTCGATGTCATTGCCCTTGTACGTGCTGCCGTCGCCCCAGATGTTGACGCCGTCTTCCTTCATCGCAGCCACCAGCATGGTGCCGGTCACGGCGCGGCCGATCGGCGTCGTATTGAAGTAGGTCACGCCGGCGGTCGAAATGTGGAATGCGCCTGCTTGCAGGGCGGCGATACCCTCGGCGACCAGTTGAGCCCGGCAGTCTATGAGTCGCGCGCCTTCCGCGCCGTACTGGATGGCACGACGGGGAATCGAATCGTAGTCGTCTTCGTCGGGCTGGCCGAGGTTGGCCGTGTAGGCGAAGGGGACGGCGCCTTTGATCCGCATCCAGTGCAGAGCGGCACTCGTGTCGAGTCCACCGGAGAAGGCGATACCGACTTTCTGGCCGGACGGGAGACTTTCAAGGATTGTGCTCATGAGAAAAGCCGTTAAATCGAGGGGTGAAGGGATTTCGCGCAACTGACAAGTATCGACTGTGCCTGCTCACAAGGCAAGTCTGGTGCGCGGGTTGGGCAGTATCGCGGGCCGGATGGGGCCTGAAACGGGGTAATGCCGGGCATTTTGGGCAGGTTTCGTAATATACATGAAAGTTTTTGGCGAGCCTGAGCGGCGGCACCGTCCCGCGTCCTATCGAGCGTCGGGTTTATCATTCCAGCAGATAAGCGTATGGAATTTGCTTCGTTGCCCTCGCGCGAGTGGGCCGGTAGATTGGCCTGATCGCGCCGCGTCCGGCGCTTCCGCTCTGACTGAACGAAGAGTTTCGCGTGACGATTGCTTCCCACCCCGTTGTTTCCGCCGAAGCCGCTCAAGCCGCCCAAGCGCCCCAGGCCGTGCATTCCCAGCCAGCCGCCCCGCAACGCATCGAAATTCGCACCTTCGACGGCCCGGTGGGTGCCGAAGTGCTGGGCCTCGATCTGAATCAACCGCTCGGCGACGAGGATTTTGCGCGCATTCATCGCGCGCACCTCGATCACCACGTACTGGTGTTCCGCGATCAACGCATCACACCCGACCAGCAGATCGCTTTTAGCCGCCGCTTCGGGCCGCTGCAGATCCACGTGCTGCGTCAGTTCCAGCTGGCGGACTATCCGGAAGTGCTGGTGGTATCGAATATCGTCGAAAACGGCAAACCGATCGGTCTGGGCGACGCCGGCCATTTCTGGCATTCGGATCTGTCGTACAAGGAGAAACCGAGCCTCGGCTCGCTGCTGCACGCGCAAGAGTTGCCCGCCGAAGGCGGCGATACGCTGTTTGCCAACATGCATCTCGCGTGGGACACGCTGCCGTCGCATTTGCGTGACGCGGTAGAAGGGCGCTTCGCGGAGCATACGTATCTGGCGAAGTACGCGGAATTGCAAAAGCGCAGCCCGTGGCGTCCCAATTTGTCCGCCGAGCAGATTGCCGAGGTGAAGCCGGTGCTGCAGCCGATGGTCCGCACGCATCCGGAAACCGGCCGCAAGGCGCTGTTCGTCAACGAGCATTTCACGACCCGCGTGATCGGGCTGCCTGAAAACGAAAGCAACGCATTGCTCGAGGCAATCTTCGCCCACAGCGTGCACCCTGAGCACCTATACCGGCACGTATGGGCCGAGCACGACATGGTGTTCTGGGACAACCGTTCACTGATGCATCTCGCGGCGGGCACGCCCGATCATCTGCGCCGCAAGATGTATCGCACAACTATCGAAGGCGATGTGCCGGTTTGACGGCATAGGCGTTCGCCAGTATTCGCTGGGGTCTGTGCGATCCAGTCCGCGAGGTTAAACGGATTCACGCATGCACGTATTTGCACGACGAGCCTGCGCGCATGCCTCGCGGTGAGCGAATGAAAGCGAGGTGGCGTGGATAAAAAAATGCCGGCCAGGGCTGCGCGAGCCCGGCCGGCATTTTTGTACACTGGGTGACGTTCAGTCGCCCAGATATTCCGGTTCGATCTGGATGTTGGTTTCGCCAGCAGCCTTCTTTTCCCAGTAGCGTTTGACCCAGTTTTCGAAGGTCTTGCCGGCCGCCGTATCCTTGCCGGTGAAGGCAATGGCGCCGATGTCCGCGTACGGAACCACTTCCTTCGTCTGTTTGCCGGTCGGAATGATCCGTACGAAGCAGTCCTTGAAGGCCGCGCCGTATTGGCGGTCATACAGATAGCCTGCGATGCTCGAGCCATCCTTGCGCGTGAGCGTGACGTCGCCGCGATAGTCGAAAGCCTTTTCCATGGCTTCGCGAACTTCGGCTTCGGTCGTCAGCTCCGGAGTCCAGCCTTCGAGCTGCTCGTGTACCGTGCCAGCCGCGGTTTCCTGCTGATCCGGGTTGATCGGAGCGGCGCTCTGCGCGATGGCGGCGGAAGTCGCCTGTTCAGCCTTGGCTGCGTCCGAACGCGGCTTCGTCGGGACGAAGACCATCGGCACTTCATGCGTCGTCTTCTTCCAGTCGGCGAGAATCTCGTTTGCGCCCGGATCCTTGTAGCTGTCGAACAGCATGGCCTTGACGGTCTGGAACATGCCCTTGAACGAGCCAAACGTGTAGTTCACGCCGCTCGCTTCGTAGCCCGAGTGCACCATGCAGTTAGCGCACTTCGGATTGCCGCTTTCCGTACCGTATTCGGACCACTTCACGCTTTCCATCAGCTCATCGAAGCTGTCCGCATAACCGTCCTGCAGCAGATAGCACGGCTTTTGCCAACCGAAGATGCTGTACGTGGGCATGCCCCACGGCGTGCAGGTGAGCTGCTTCTTGCCCATCAGGAATTCCATGAAGATCGGCGAGGCGTTGAAGCGCCAGCTTTTCTTCCGGTTCGACAGGATCGCGCGGAACAGCTTCTTCGAACGCGCACGGCCGAGAAAGTGCTTCTGGTCCGGCGCCTTGTCGTACGTGTAGCCCGGCGAGACCATCATGCTTTCGACACCCACTTCCATCATTTCGTCGAAGTGCAGGCGCACGCTGTTCGGATCGGCGCCGTCGAACAGGGTGGTGTTGGTGGTGACGCGGAAACCTGCCGCGACTGCCGCGCGCACGCCTTCCATGGCGATGTCGTAGCCGCCTTCACGGCACACGGCGAAATCGTGATGCTCGCGCTGGCCGTCGACGTGAACCGAAAACGACAGATACTTGCTCGGCTTGAAGAGGTGCAGATTCTTGGCGAGCAGCAAGGCGTTCGTGCACATGTACACGTACTTCTTGCGCGCCACCAGACCGGCGACGATCTCGGGCATCTGCGGATGCAGCAGCGGTTCGCCGCCCGGAATGGCGACCATCGGCGTGCCGCATTCCTCGACTGCCTTGAAGCATTGCTCGGGGGTGAGTTGCGACTTCAGGACGTGCGCCGGGTACTGGATCTTGCCGCAGCCCGCGCACGCCAGATTGCAGCGCATGAGCGGCTCGAGCATGAGGACGAGCGGATAGCGGCTGCGCCGCATCAGCTTCTGTTTCAGGACATAAGTGGCGACCGTCCAGGCCTGCGAAATTGGCACTCCCATACTGGCAATGCTCCTTAATAACTGTAATGCGCCGCGGACGGAGCCCGCGACTGTGTTCATTAGATCGTTTCGCGCGCCAAATGGACGCGATCGTGTGCTCAACAGGGCCGATCACGTCCGCCCGATCGGGCGAAAATCAATCTGGCACTGGACGGGTTTGTGGGGCCCGAATTCTCAAAATAGTGCAATGATCGCACAAACCGGACTTTGCAGTCGAAACGGCGCCTGTTTCGGTCCGCTGCGGCGGCCCGCGGACGCCCGTGCGGCGGCGGGTTGCGAAGTCCGTTCAACGGTGCGCATCCGGCAGTGCCTACGCCGTGACTTCCGCACGCAGAAAATCCACCAGGGCCTGCTGAAGTGCATTGAGTACGCCGCCGGCGCTGACGAGCGCCAGTTCGGTAGGCGGCAAGTCCGGCAATCCCGTGCATACGCGGTGCTCGGGAACCACGGCCGTCGTGGGCAGGACGGAGATTCCCAGCCCTGACGACACCGCCGCCTGGATGCCGGTGAGACTGTGGCTACCGAACGCGATGCGCCAGCGCCGCTGCGCCTTGTCCAGGCTGCGGATGGCCCGTTGCCGGTAGACGCAGCCGTGCGGGAAGAGCGCCAGCGGGATGGGTTGATCCGCCGGTTCCTGAGCCAGTTCGACCTCCTGACCGCGCACCCACACCAGCGATTCCGGCCACGCCGCGAGGCACTCGCCGCTGCCCGGTTCCCGCTTGACCAGCGCAATCTCGATCTCGCCGGCCGCCAGCTTGCGTTGCAGGTCGGCGCTCATGCCGGCCACTGTCTCCAGCCGCACGCCCGGCTTCTCCTTCACGAAGCCGGACAGCATGGCCGACATGCGCCGCGCGTCGAAATCCTCCGGCACGCCGATACGCAGCGGCGTCATTTCCACCTCGCTCGTCAGCGCGTCCTCGGCTTCCTGCGCCAGCGCGAGCAGCCGGCGGGCATATTGCGCGAGCAATTCGCCATGCTCGGTTGCGCTCACCTGATTGCCGGTGCGGTCGCGCAGCAACAGCGTGCGGCCGACCAGGGCTTCGAGCTTGCGGACCTGCTGGCTGACGGTCGATTGGGTTCGGTGCACGCGTTCGCCGGCGCGCGTGAAGCTGCCTTCGTCGACGACGCAAATTAGCGTGTTCAATAGATCCAGATCCAGCATGATCGGCTCGCTAGGTTATTTGAATTTCAACTGACGTTCATATTTTAATTTAATTTTCAAATGTCCGCGGGGCCGCTTAATCTGTGCGCATCCAACCGCTTCGTCTCTGCATTTCTTAATTTCCGGGAGCCACGCATGACACTTCATCACACCCGCCGTCCCGTCTGGCTGACGTTCGACTGCTATGGCACGCTGATTCAATGGGACGAAGGTCTGCAGGCGGCGGTGCGCGAAATCCTGCGCACGAAGCCTGGCAACGACGTCGAGCCGGCAAAACTGCTCGAAGTGTACGACCGGCACGAACACGCGCTGGAGCAGGCGGTGCCGCACCGCTCGTTTCGTCAGGTCGCCGGCGACGGACTGCGTCTGGCGCTGCAAGAGCTCGGTTTGCGCAGTGACGAAAGCGACGCTGACGTCCTGACCCGCCGCATTTCCGCCATGCCGCCGTTTCCCGAGGTGGTCGATACGTTGCGGCAACTCAAGGGACTGGGCTATCGGCTGTGCATCGTGTCGAATACCGACGACGACATCATTGCGGGCAACGTCGCGCAGCTTGGCGGCCACATCGACCGCGTGGTGACGGCTCAGCAGGCGGGCGCCTACAAGCCGGCGCGGCGGCTGTTCGATTACGCCCACGAGCAACTCGGCGTGACGAAGGACGACGTCGTCCACATTTGCGCGAGTCCGCATCTCGATCACGCGGCCGCGCGCGATCTCGGTTTTCGCTGCGTCTGGATCGATCGGGGCACGGGGCGCAGCCTGCTGCCCGATTACACGCCCGATGCTACGCTAGCGACACTCGATCAGGTGCCGGCGCTATTCGCTGCGGCCGGCTGGTAAATTTCAAAGGTAGACACCATGGCGCACACGCTTTTATCCGCCGGCTCGACCGCCCCGTCGCGCGCGCTGCGGCTCGATTCCGACGCCATCATGCAGGCGCGCATCGAACTGGCGGCATGTTTCCAGTTAGCGGCGCAGTACGGTTTCGAGGAAGGGGTCTGTAACCACTTTTCGGCGGTGGTGCCGGGCCACGACGATCTGTTCTTCGTGAATCCGTATGGTTATGCGTTCGCCGAGATCAGCGCCTCACGGCTGCTGGTTTGCGATTTCGATGGACACGTCGTCGAAGGCGAAGGCCAGCCGGAGGCGACTGCGTTTTACATTCATGCGCGCTTGCACCGTGCGATGCCACGCGTGCAGGCTGCGTTTCACACCCATATGCCGAACGCCACGGCGCTCTGCCTGCTGGAGGGGCCGCCGTTGCTGTGGCTCGGACAGACGGCGTTGAAATTCTACGGCCGCACTGCCGTCGACGAAGCGTACGGGGGCCTCGCGCTGGACGAGTCGGAAGGCGACCGAATTGCAGCGGCGATGGGCGAGGCCGACGTCCTGTTCCTGAAGAACCATGGGGTGATGGTGGCCGGCGCCAGCATCGCGGAAGCCTGGGACGACCTCTACTACCTGGAGCGGGCCGCCGAGGTCCAGCTCAAGGCGATGAGCAGCAACCGGCCGCTCAAGGCGGTGCCCCACGAGGTGGCGCAGCGAACCTACGAACAGATGCGTCTCGGCGACAAGGAAAGCGCGCGCGCGCATCTCGACAGTGCGATGCGGCAACTCCGTGGGCGGGGGATTGCGTTCGACAGGTGACGGCTCCATCCGCGGGCCGGCCGCGCAGGCGTGGGCGCCAGAAACGGCGCCACGGCACGCGGCTCGCGGGCTCACGAGCTCACGAGCTCACGAGCGACTAATATGAGAGACGACGGACCTTGCATCATTCATAATAAAAAGAGCCGTATTCAAACGACTCAGGAGACAACATGCAATCCGATCAACCGACCCAGCCGCCGGGCGGCGCGGCGCCGAAACTTTCGAAGTTCGGCGCAGTCCTGCGGGTGACCAGCGGCAACTTTCTCGAGCAGTTCGACTTCTTCCTGTTTGGCTTCTACGCCACGTACATCGCCAAAACGTTTTTCCCGGCCGCGAGCGAGTTCGCCTCGTTAATGCAGACCTTTGCCGTGTTCGGCGCCGGTTTCCTGATGCGGCCATTGGGCGCGATCATCCTCGGCGCCTACATCGACAAGGTGGGGCGTCGCACCGGCCTGATCGTCACGCTGGGGATCATGGCGAGCGGTACGATTCTGATCGCCTGTGTCCCGGGCTACGCGTCCATTGGTTTGCTGGCGCCGGCGCTGGTGTTGATCGGGCGTCTGCTGCAGGGTTTTTCGGCGGGGGCCGAACTCGGCGGCGTGTCGGTCTATCTGGCTGAAATGGCAACGCCGGGCAGGAAGGGCTTTTTCACCGCCTGGCAGTCGGCCAGCCAGCAGGTCGCCATCGTGGTCGCGGCGGCGCTTGGCTATGCGTTGAACCTGTCGCTCACGTCTGCGCAGATCGGTGCGTGGGGCTGGCGGCTGCCGTTTCTGGTCGGTTGCCTGATCGTGCCGTTTCTCTACGTGCTGCGTCGTTCGCTGCAGGAAACGGCGGAGTTTCAGGCGCGCCGCCATCATCCGGCCACCTCGGAAGTATTCCGCTCGATGCTGGTCAACTGGAAGACGGTCGTGGCCGGCATGATGATGGTTGCGATGACAACCACCACGTTCTATCTGATTACCGTCTACACGCCGACCTTCGGCCGCGCAGTGCTGCACCTGAGCACGTCGGATGCGCTGGTCGTCACGCTGCTGGTGGGCGTCTCGAACTTTGTCTGGCTGCCGATCGGCGGCGCGGTTTCGGACCGTATCGGGCGTCGTCCGCTGCTGCTGTTCATCTCGGCGCTGGCTATCGTCACGTCCTATCCGGCACTGGAATGGCTCGCGCACGCGCCGAGCTTTCTGCGCATGTTGACCGTGCTGCTGTACTTTTCGTTTTTCTTTGGCGTGTACAACGGAGCGATGGTCGCGGCGCTCACCGAGGTCATGCCGGTCGAAGTGCGGGTCGCGGGCTTCTCGCTGGCGTACAGTCTGTCGACGGCCTTGTTTGGCGGTTTCACTCCGGCTGTCTCCACCTTCCTGATCGAAATGACCGGCGACAAGGCCGCGCCGGCCTATTGGCTGATCTTCGCGGCGTTGTGCGGGTTCATCGCGACACTGGTGTTGTACCGGCGCGGGGGGGCGGCCGAGTTGCAGGCCAGGCTCGGTTGAATGCCGGACTAGCGAAGCGCTGCGCATCGAGCGACGCGCGCTTCGCGCCACCCCTCAACCCTTGTCAGCTTTCAGAACGCATGTCCGGTGCATCCCCGTTCCAGCCGAACCAACCGAAGCTCTCCCCCCGTCTGCGCTGGCTTGCCTTATGGGGGCCGGGCCTGCTCGTCATGCTGGCCGATTGCGATGCCGGTAACGTCGTCACAGCGGCGCAGGCGGGCGCGCAGTGGGGGCTACAGCTCGTGGTGGTGCTGCTCGCGCTGATTCCACTGCTTTACATGGTTCAGGAACTCACCGTGCGGCTGGGCATCTTCACAGGACGCGGCCATGGCGAACTGATCCGGTCGAACTTCGGCCCGGTGTGGGCATGGATCTCGGCGGCGGGACTCGTCATCGCGGTACTCGGCTCGCTGGTGACGGAATTCACGGGTGTGGCGGGCATCGGCGAATTGTACGGCGTGTCGCGTTCGGTCAGCTTGCCGCTCGCCGTGTGCGCCTTGATCGCCATCGTTACCACGGGCTCGCACAAGCGCGTCGACAAGGCGGCCATCCTGATTGGCGCTTTCGAACTGACGTTCTTCGTCGTCGCTTGGAAGGCGCATCCCGACATCCGCGAGGTGTTCCGGCAAATCAGACATCTTCCCTTCGGCAATCGCCAGTTCGGATATATGACGGCGGCGCTGATTGGCGCGACCTTCAATCCGTGGATGGTGTTCTATCAGCAAGCCGCGGTGGCGGATAAAGAGCTTACCGCGCGGGATTATTCGGCGGCCCGCGCAGAAACCGCACTCGGTGCGGTGCTGACGCAGTTGCTGACGGCCGCCGTGCTGGTTGCCGTCGCCACGACGCTCGCGGGCGACGGCAAACCGCACGCGCTGGAAAGTGTCGGCGAAATCAGCCATGCGCTCGCCACGGTCGTGGGTCCGGAAGCGGGCCGCATCCTGTTCAGCGCGGGTGTGCTCGGTGCGTCGATGGTCGCGGCGATCGTCTGCTCGCTCGCGCTCGCCTGGGGACTTGGCGAAGTCGCGGGATACAATCGGTCGCTCGAAGCGCGGCCGAGTGGCGCGCCGTGGTTTTACGGCGTGTACGTGGCGTCGGTCGCCGGCAGTGCCTATCTGGTGTGGCTGGCGCCGGACCTCATCTGGTTGAACGTGGCTGCTCAGGTGGTCAACGCCCTGATGTTGCCGCTGGTGGCCGGCTTGCTGATCGCGCTTGGCATGCGGGTGCTTTCCGGGCCGCAGCGTCCCCGTGGCCTCTATCTTTGGCTGGTCTCAGGCACCGCCGTGCTGGTGAGCGTCGCGGGCCTCGTCGGCGCGGCCATGGGCCTCGTCTAACGGACGACGAGCCACTGCCGATTAGTCCGCGCGTTTCACACAACGCACGGATTTACGACATTTTTATTCGCATCGCGCTATATATTTAGCGGACCTGAAAAAGCAGGTCGCGACACGGTTGCGCACGCATCGGTGTCGAGTGATTTCGCCTATAAAAATGAGGTTCGTTTTGAATTTGATGATCTGGCTCGTCGAGCTCGACTAGCACCATGAGCGAGCCACGCGTGATCGTCGTCCTGATCGACGACGAAAAAAATATTCGACGTGTTGTCCGAGCTGCTCTGGAAGCAGAGGGCATGGCAGTCTTCGAAGCCAACACGGGTCTGCAAGGACTGGCCCAGGCCGCCACACGGCGTCCCGATCTCGTGATCGCCGACCTCAGCTTGCCGGATATGGACGGCACGGAGGTGATCCGCGAACTGCGCGGATGGTCGACGGTGCCGGTGATCGTCCTGTCGGGTCGCAGTCGCGAGGAGGAGAAGGTGAGCGCGCTCGACGCGGGCGCCGACGACTACCTGACGAAGCCGTTCGGCCTGCCGGAACTGATGGCGCGCATTCGCGCCCATTTACGCCGGCAAACCCGCGGCGGCCGCGCGGGGCTGGCGCAGGTCCGCTTCGGCGCCATCACGCTCGATCTGGGCGAGAGACGTGTCGTGCGCGGCACGGAGACCGTGCATCTGAGCCCGATCGAATACCGCCTGCTGTCCGCACTCGCGCGCTTTCCGGGCCGCGTGCTCACGCATCATCAGCTTTTGCAGGAAGTGTGGGGCCCGGCCCGCGCCGACAATTCGCACTACTTGCGCATTTACATGGGCCACTTGCGGCAGAAGCTCGAATGCGACCCGGCGCAGCCCGAGCACATTGTCACCGAGAGCGGCGTGGGCTACCGGCTGATCGGCGTCGAAGACCCGCGCGACGAATAGGGCGCGGCGCGTCATTACACAATCTTTGCAGCAAGCACGCGCGGTTTTTCGGGTTCTTGACACGCTATATGCTGAAATACAAGCATCGTGATGGACCCGTTAGAGCATTCGGAGTTCTAAGTATGGGTAACCCTGTCGCCGCTCGGAATGGCGATGGCGATGTACGGACCGAACATCAGCACAGCGGTCAATAGTGGAGGCTCGAAAACAATGAACACTGACGAGATCAAGGCGTTGATCGTGGAGATCCGGCGTTATGCGGAGAATCGCGTGGGCGACGTCGCACGGGGTGTGGAAACGCCGGCGCTGGCGGCACTGATGGTCGAGAAGTTCGGCGAGGGCATTGCGAAAGCCATGCAATTGCTTGGCGTTGAAGGCTGCGGTGAACTCGGGCGCGAAATCGACCGCCTGGTGCGCGAAGTCGACCCGCATTATCCGACCCATTTGCAGTACCGCTTCGAAGCACGTCCTGCGGGTCTCGCGATCAACGGCGCGGCGCATTGAAGCGCAACAGCAAAGCGTGCCGCGCTATGACGGCGCGCTCACCAGTGTAAGGAATCGTATGGCGTTCAAGCAAACCAAGGGAAGCATGACCGTAGAGGCCTGCGTGTTTCCCGCTCCGGGCCAGATGTTCAAAGGCGCGCTCCGTGTGACCACACTGCGTAACGACAAAGCGTTGCGCCAGATCACTGGACGCGGCTGCGGCCGACCCATGCGCAGCGCAGACGCTGCACTGGAGTTGGCGGAACTCGAAGCCCGGCGCATTCTCGGCCTCTGAGACAGGCGGCATGCTCTTCGACCGTTTTTCCGGTCGCGTTTGCTCGCGGTGAGCGCGACGGGAAAAGCGGTTGGCACATGCCGATATTTTTACGCGAGCTTGACGCCAATTCGTGTAGCCTGATATCAAGCAAACGAAACGAGGGGCGACATGACGCACCCAATGACAAGCCTGCGAGCTTTTCTCGGCTCGGGCAAGAACACGGCTCAACCTCGGCCCCATGCCACAGCGGGCCGCAACGTGATGATGCACGTCACGCTCGATGCGCAACACGCCACCCCTTTGCGGCAGGCGCTCATCCGCGACTGCGGCGACCAGCCATGGACCATTCGTGTCGCACCGCTGCCTGGAACGGGCCGCGTGCGGCTATCGCTGTATCTGCCGAGGACTGCGATCAATGGCGCGATCCAGCAGGTCGCGCACATCGCGCCGGGCGCTGAATTAGGTCAGTTCTTCGAAATTCCCGATGCTCCCACCGATGCCTGGCGCGGCTTGATGCATGCGGAATCCGCGCCGCGCATCAAGGCGTCCAATGAAGCGGACGAGGCCGAGGCAGCCAATGCCGACGCCGAGCTTGCCGGTGGCGCAATCGCTCAGTTGATGTCGCACGATCATGTCCTGCTGGGTCTGGACGTGTCCGACCGCGAGGCCCTGTTCGCTGAACTGGGCCGCTTCTACGAACAACGTTACGGGTTGCCGGCCGCGGCCGTGATTGCTGGACTGGCGGCGCGTGAAGCGCTGGGCTCGACGGGATTGGGGCAAGGTGTGGCCGTTCCGCATGGACAGATCAAGGGGTTGCGCGAGGCGATGGTGCTCTATGTCCGTCCCCGCACGCCGATCGCGTTCGACGCACCAGATGGCCAACCCGTCAGCGATATCGTCGCGTTGCTCGTGCCAAAATGGGCGAACACGACCCATTTACGTTTGCTGGCCGATGTGGCGGAGCGTTTCTGTGATCACCAGTTCCGCGAGCAATTGCATGCCTGTGACAATGCGCAGGCGGTGTGCCAGCTTTTTGTGGCGTATGAGGCGGCTTGAGCTTAAACGTCGCCGATGCTATTTCCAGAGTCGTGAAACCCTGCTGTCAACGTAAAACGCGGCCCATCACCTTGAAGCGATGGGCCGCGTTTCACGATTACATGCCGGCTCAAACGAAGTGACGCTCAGAAGTACCGCAACTAAACGTCACTGAACGTCACTGAGCGGGTGACAAGCACTATCAGGCAGCGCCCACCAGAACACCACCCGCGAACGCCTCACGCAAATCCTGCAAAGCCTCACGCGCTTCGCTCAGTCGTGCAACGAGTTCAGCAGAAGCGCGCGCGATCGGCATGCGGGTTTCGTCCGTCATTGGATGATCGAACGCCAGCATGGCCTTGATCGCAGCCGGATTCGGCGCGGAGAACAACAGCCGCATCACGGGCTGCAAGCGGGTGAAGAGCGCCTTGGCCTGGTCCACGCAATGGGTTTCGGCAAGCGCCTGCACCTCGATCAGCAGATCCGCGCAGAGATGGGCGCTCGCCAGAATGCCGCCCGCGCCGCCATGCCCGAGGCAGTCGATAAACGCGTCGTCCGTGCCGCACAACACGCTGATCGGCACGCTGCGCAGCTTCTCGAAGCGATCCTTGACGCATTCCTTGATCGCGACGATGTTGTCGCATTCAGTAAGGCGCGCGACGGTTTCCTGCGCGATGGCCACACCGGTGCGATGCGGCACGTCGTACAGCACGATCGAGCGGTCGGTTGCGAGCGCAACCTGTTCGAAGTGCCATTGCACGCCGGCCTGGTCGGGACAGATGTAGGACGGTGGCGAAACGAGGTAGCCGGCGCAATCCCAATGTTCGTAGCGCCGAAGTTCGCGGACCACCTCACGCGTGTCCGACCCG
The DNA here is from genome assembly GCF_050436545.1 of Paraburkholderia sp. GAS41. Classification (NCBI taxonomy): domain Bacteria; kingdom Pseudomonadati; phylum Pseudomonadota; class Betaproteobacteria; order Burkholderiales; family Burkholderiaceae; genus Paraburkholderia; species Paraburkholderia sp. GAS41. The sequence continues at coordinate 42,321 of NZ_JBNDMK010000003.1, read as the reverse complement.
CCCACCCCGACGAGTACCGGCAAGCGGCCGCGGACCACATCGGTGATGGCCTGCAACACCGTGACCCGTTCGGATTCCGACAGCAACGCGGCTTCGCCGGTCGTGCCGAGCGCCACAAAACCGCTGATCTCAGTGCGCGAATAGTAGTCAGCCAGATGCTGAAGTGCGTCGATATCCACTTCGCCATTGCGCATGGGCGTGACGAGCGGCAACCAGATACCTGAGTACATCATCAGGACGCCTCCTTACCAACATGACGGCGCTTGAGCGGTCCGATCATGGCATAGGGGAGGGTCGTAATCAGCGCGTGCATGGTGAAGTCGAGGTCGTCGGGGGCGATGTCGAGGTTCAGGTGCACATGGTCGTGCTTGATCTCGGTGCTGACGACATAAACGCCGAGCGGCGAATGCAACAACGTCTTGAGTTGGGTGCGCGCATCGTCCTCGGATACGCCGAGGAGGGTCACCGGTAACTGCACACGGGGCGAAGGAAAGGGGATGACGTTCTGGCGGGAGACGGGTTGCGCACGTTGCGGTCCGGCGTCGAAGACATGAAGAGACAGAGAGAGAGCCATGAGAGGTGAGTCGCTGCTGTGGTTGTTCAACACAGTGACTAGAGTAGACCCCCCGGTGTAAACATCGCGCTAAGATCTGCGCCTTTGGCGGAAAAATACGGTGGTGGTGTTGCAGCGGGTCGATGCCCTACAAGAGCTGGGCATCGACCCAAATGATTAGCCTTCGGTACGCTCAGCAGGCAGCCAGCCTTGCGTTTTGCCCATTTGCGCCACCTGTTTGGCGATCGACTCCGCCAGCTTTTTGGCATTGCCCGCTGCGCCGCCGTGCTTGCTTTCGGATGCGCCATGCAAGCCTCCGCCCACTGCCGCCGATGTCGCCAGATGGCCGGCCGCCGCACCCACGCCCGCTGTTTCCGCTATGCCAGGCATCTTGCCGCTGTCTGCGTCCGCGTCGAAACTTTGCACGAGCCGTGCAGCGCCGCCGGCAGGTTTATACAGAAGCTGAACCGACGTGCTGAGTTCGCTCTTGCCGGCACCGAGGCCGATCAGGATCCGCCGGCGACGATTGCCCGAATCGATCGTGTCGAACTTGCCTTGCACGATGAGGACGTTCTGATTCGCCGGAGCAGGTGCATCCGCGCGGATGGCGTGCAGCCCCATGGATTGCAGTTGCTGCACGATGTCATCGGCCACCTGCTCACGCACCTCGAACGCTTCCTGCGTCTGTTTTTGCGCGGCCGAGGCGCCGCTGAACTGCGAGGCGACTTTCTGGATCATGCCACCGTTGTCGAGCTTCACCTGATCCGGAGTGCTATCGAATGAATAGACGTAAATGGTGTCCGGGCGCACTTGCGGCTGGGCCGAATACTGCGCGGTCTGGGTAACGCCGCCGGCACATCCTGTCAGCAAAACGCAAAGCACTATCACGATCATCGAGGCGCCGCGTGCCCCCTCATTTGCTACGAATCGAATTGCATTCAACATGGTCGTCCTGTCCTGATACGGTTGTGTCATCACTCGCTTGATCGTATCGTCCGATGATTGCGAAACCGTTGGATGCAGATTCATCTCCGATCTCATTCATGCGCGATACACCTGCTGCTCTCGGGTACGTTGCAGTTGCACTGGCAGCGGAACGAAGTATGGCGGAGCGACCTTTTGAACTCCACGCATTGATTATGTCGAGCGATGTCACGCCGCCTCGCGCTGCCCCGGGCTCTCATCCAGACAAACCCTGATTGCTGCGAGGAATTGCCCACTGCTATCGTTCGCAGGTCTTGTGGAAGCGCTTCCACTCCGCTTCCACCCAAGCTGCTCAACGACCCTGGCAACGCTGTTGCATGGGACCGCAGTAAGCGCTTTGCAAGAGACCGGAGTCAGCGCCCAGGCGCCAGCTCGGGTCGGCAACCCAGGCGCCCGCTCCGGTCGACACATGGAGAATCCGTGGCAAACGACGCATCCGCTCTGTCCCAAGACCTGAACGGCGATCCGTTCTCCCCACCCGCCGATTCCTCGCTCTGGCGCAAGCAGTTCCTGCTTGGCGCGGCCACCGCGTCGTATCAGATCGAAGGCGCCGTGCATGAAGACGGCCGCTTGCCGTCGATCTGGGACACTTTCTCGGCGACGCCAGGCAAGGTGCTCGCCGGCGATACAGGCGAGACGGCCTGTGATCACTACCATCGCTGGGAAGGCGATTTCGACATGCTGACGGCGCTCAACTTCGAAGCGTACCGTCTGTCGATCGCCTGGCCGCGCGTCATGGACGAAGCCGGCCGGCCGAACCAGAAGGGACTCGATTTCTACAAGCGGCTGCTCGGCCGCCTCAAGGAGAAGGGCCTCAAGACGTTCGTCACGCTGTACCACTGGGACTTGCCGCAGCACCTCGAGGATCGCGGCGGCTGGCTCAATCGCGACACCGCGTATCGCTTTGCCGACTATGCCGATCTGATGAGCCGCGAGCTCGCGGGCCAGGTCGATGCCTGGATGACGCTCAACGAGCCGTGGTGCTCGGCGTTCCTCGGCTACGGCAACGGCCATCATGCGCCGGGGCTCGCGAATGGACGCTTCGCGACGCAGGCCATGCACCAGCTGCTGCTCGCGCATGGTCTGGCGATTCCGGTGCTGCGCGCGAACGATCCGGCGTCGCAGAAGGGCATCGTCGCCAACGTCGGCCGGGGTACCGCGAATTCCGCCAGCGCCGCAGACCAGCGTGCGGCGCATCTGTTCGAAGTGCAGCACAACGCCTGGATTCTCGACCCGCTGCTCAAAGGCGCGTATCCGGAAGATCTGTTCGAACTGTGGCCCGGCACCGAGCCGCTGGTGCTGGACGGCGATCTGAAGACGATTTCCGCTCCGCTCGACTTCCTCGGCATCAACTACTACTTCCGGACCAACGTCGAGAGCGATGGCGCGCACGGCTTCACCGAAGTCCCGCCGGAAAGTGTGGAACGCACGCAGATGGGCTGGGAAGTGCATCCGGACGGATTGCGCGACCTGCTGACCGGCTTCGACAAGACCTACTCGAACCTGCCGCCCATCTATATCACCGAGAACGGTATGGCGTCGGACGACAAGGTGATCGAAGGCCGCGTCGACGATCCGCAGCGCATTTCCTTCATCAAGCGCCACCTTGCCGCGGTAGACAGTGCGATCAAGGCGGGTGTGGATATTCGCGGGTATTTCGTGTGGTCGCTGATGGACAACTTCGAATGGGCGTTTGGTTATGAACGGCGTTTCGGCGTGGTGCACGTCGACTATGAAACGCAGAAACGCACGTTCAAACGCAGTGCCGAACTGATCGCAACGTTTCTCGCGGAGCGCAAGCAACGCAACTGAGTCACGTATCAGGTGCCTGCAACGGCACAAGGCAAAGCTGGTTCGTATGTCCACCTGAAACAAGGGCGCAAAGCCTGAAGGAGACGGAATGCACAGCAGAAGGACACTCGTGAGTGGGATTGCTCTCGCGCTCGCGCTCAATGGTGTGGTTGCCCACGCTGACCCGTTGAAGGCCAACGTGATTCACTGGTGGACCTCGGGCGGCGAATCGGCCGCGATCCGCCAGTTCGCGGACGCCTATAACAAGGCCGGCGGATTGTGGGTCGACAATGCGGTCGCTGGTGCCGATCAGGCGCGCTCCACCGCGATCAACCGGATCGTCGGTGGCGATCCACCCACCGCCGCGCAGTTCAACACGTCGAAGCAGTTCCATGACCTGATCGATCAGGGCATGCTCAACAACGTCGACACGGTCGCCGCCAAGGAAAACTGGGACACGATTTTCCCGCCGTCGATTCTCAATTCGATCAAGGTCAACGGGCATTTCTACGCCGCGCCCGTCGATATTCACATGCAGGACTGGTTCTTCTATTCGAAGCCGGCGTTCAAGAAAGCGGGCATTGCAGGCGAACCGCAGACCTTCGATGAACTGTTCACCGATCTCGACAAGCTGAAAGCCGCGGGCTACATCCCGCTCGCGCTCGGCGGTCAGGCCTGGCAGGAGAAAATCACCTTCGACGCGGTGTTTGCCGATGTCGGCGGCACGGATCTCTACATGAAGGTCTACCGCGACCGCGATCAGAACGCGGTCAACTCGCCCGCCTTCAAGAACGTGCTCACGACCTTCAAACGTCTGCACAACTACGTCGATGCGGGCTCCCCGGGCCGCAACTGGAATGACGCGACGGCGCTGGTGATCTCGGGCAAGGCCGGCATGCAGGTGATGGGCGACTGGGCGAAGGGCGAGTTCTCCGCGGCCAATCAGGTGGCCGGCAAGGACTTCGGCTGCTTCCCGGGTTTTGGTCCGAAATCGCCGTACATGGTGGCGGGCGACGTCTTCGTGTTCCCGAAGACCGACAACGCCAATGCCATCAAGGCGCAGAACCTGCTGGCCACGGTCATGACCTCGCCTGAGGCGCAGGTCGCTTTCAGCGCGAAGAAAGGCTCCATCCCGATCCGCCCGGACGTGGATACCTCGAGCCTGGATATTTGCGCGAAAGAGGGCATTGCGATCATGAAAGACAAATCGCGTCAGTTGCCTAACCCGGAAATGCTGATTTCGCCGGACGTGCAAGGCGCGTTGACGGATGTCATCACCAACTTCTGGAACAAGAACGAGTCGGCCGAGGATGCGCAAAAGGCCTTCGCCAGCGCATTGAAGGGCTAGGCCCTGCGATGCGCGCACTCGACCTGAACTCCACCACGGCACGACCGTCCAGACGCTCGAAGCCGCTCGGCCGACGTTGGCCGCTGGCCGCCTGGATCGCGCTGGTGCCGATGGTGGTGACGGTCGTCTGCGCGTATCTCGGCACCATGCTCTGGACCGCGCGGGTGTCGCTGACGCTGTCGCGCACCTTTCCGTCGAACCAGTACGCCGGCGTGACGCAATACGTGCGGCTCTTCAACAACGACCGCTGGATGGTGTCGTTGCAGCACATCGTGATTTACGGGGTGTGCTTCATCATTGCGTGCATGGTGATCGGCCTTCTGCTGGCCATCTTCATCGACCAGCGGGTGGTGGCGGAAGGCGCGCTGCGCACGGTGTTCCTGTATCCGTATGCGATGTCGTTCGTCGCCACCGGTCTCGTCTGGCAATGGATTCTCAATCCGGAACTGGGCGTGCAGGAGGTGTTGCATCGGATCGGCTTCCCGCATGCGCGCTTCGACTGGATCGTCGATCAGGACTGGGTCGTGTATACGCTCGTGATCGCCACGGTCTGGCAGGCGTCCGGGCTCGTCATGGCCTTGTTGCTGGCGGGGCTGCGCGGCATCGACGACGAGATCTGGAAGGCCGCGCGCATCGACGGCATTCCACGCTGGCGGGTCTACATGAGCATCGTGGTGCCGATGCTCAAGACCTCGATGTCCACAGCCTTCGTGCTGCTGTTCGTGATGGTGATCAAGCTCTATGACGCGGTGGTGGCGATGACGCAGGGCGGTCCCGGCACGGCCAGCGAAGTGCCGGCCAAGTTCATCATGGACTATCTGTTCGGTCGCGCCAACATCGGTCTGGCGTCGGCAGCTTCGATCGTTCTGCTGACGACCGTGCTGGCCATTCTCGCGCCGTTCTTTTATCTGCGTAGCCGCGTGGCCTTGCGCAAGGACGTTTGATGAATACGGTCTCTTCCGTTGATAAATCCGCCGTCCCAGGCCCGCGTCCAGGTCCGAAGCGTCGCCCGCATTTCACGCCCGCGCGCTTTGGTGTCTATGCATTCCTGATTACCGCAGCGGTGTTCTTCCTGTTGCCGCTCTACGTGATGCTGGTGACCTCGGTCAAACCGATGACCGAGATCCGCATGGGCAATCTGCTGGCGTTGCCGATGCATGTCACGCTCGCACCGTGGCGCGATGCGTGGTCCTCGGCCTGCACCGGGCTCGACTGCAACGGCATTCAGGTCGGCTTCTGGAACTCGGTGCGCATCGTGGTGCCGAGCACGATCCTGTCGATCGCCATCGGTGCGGTGAACGGCTACGCCCTGTCGTTCTGGCGGCCGCGCGGCGCGGGGATACTGTTCGCCATCCTGCTGATGGGCGCCTTCATTCCGGTGCAGGTGATGGTCTATCCGTTGGTGCGCGTGCTGGCGAGCGTGCATCTGTTCAGCTCGCTGCCGGGCATCGTGGTGATTCATACGATCTTCGGCATGCCGATCATGACGCTGCTGTTTCGCAACTACTACGCGTCGATTCCGCTGGAACTGTTCAAGGCGGCGCGGATCGACGGCGGCGGCTTCTGGCGCATCTTCCTGCAACTGATGCTGCCGATGTCGACCCCGATCATCGTGGTCGCGGTCATCATGCAGGTGACCGGCATCTGGAACGACTTCATTCTCGGGCTGGTGTTCGCCGGCACCAAAAATCTGCCGATGACGGTGCAGTTGAACAACATCATCAACACCACGACGGGCGAGCGGCTTTACAACGTAAATATGGCCGCCACCATTCTGACCTCGATGGTGCCGCTCGCCATCTACTTCATCTCGGGCCGCTGGTTTGTGCGCGGCATTGCTTCCGGCGCAGTCAAGGGATAGAGCATGACCAATGTATCGAACGTGTCGATTCGTAACCTGCGGATCGATCTGGGTGCGAACAAGGTCATCGAGGCGCTCGATCTCGATGTCAATGCGGGCGAATTCGTGGTGCTGCTCGGCCCGTCCGGTTGCGGAAAATCCACCCTGCTGCATAGCATTGCGGGGCTGATCGACGTCACCGACGGCAGCATCGAAATTGGCGGCCAGGACATGACGTGGGCCGATCCGAAAGATCGCCGCATTTCGCTGGTGTTCCAGTCGTACGCGCTCTATCCGACCATGAACGTGGAGCGCAATCTGTCGTTTGCACTGCGTATCAATGGCACGCCCAAGGCGGAAATCGAGCGCCGCGTGACGCGCGCCTCGGAGATGCTGCAACTCGGACCGCTGCTCAAGCGCAAGCCCGCGCAACTGTCCGGCGGGCAGCGTCAGCGGGTGGCGATCGGCCGGGCGATCGTGCGCGAAGCGGATGTGTTTCTGTTCGACGAGCCGCTTTCGAATCTCGACGCCAAACTGCGCACTGAATTGCGCCGCGAACTGAAGCAACTGCATCAGCGGCTGGGCGCGACGATGATCTACGTGACGCACGACCAGGTGGAGGCGATGACGCTTGCCACCCGCATGGCCGTGATGCGCGGTGGCGTGATCCAGCAGATCGGCACGCCTGCCGAGGTCTATGCGCGGCCGGACAACCTGTTCGTCGCGACGTTCCTCGGCTCGCCGGCCATGAACATGCTGCAAGGACGGCTCGAACGGCGCGAGGAGGGCATGCGTTTTCGCACCGAACATCTCGATCTCGACGTCTCGCGTTATCCGTTCAAAACCTTGCCGGATACCACGTTGCCGTGCGTGCTGGGTGTGCGTCCCGAGGATGTGCGGGTGGGCGCGGATCTGGCGCAGCGCGGCCGCGTGTCGCTGGTCGAGCCGATGGGTAACCATCAGGTTATCTGGCTCGATTATCATGGCGCCCAGATCGCGTCGATCGATCAGGACAAGTCGCCCATCGCATTGGGCGACACGTGTGCCTTTTCGTTCGACAGCGCCCATATTTCGCTGTTCGACGAGGCCAGTGGCGCCCGTCTTTGAACGGCATGGCTTGATGACGGAGCGTTGCGTGGCAACCCTGAAAGACGTGGCGGAACTGGCGGGTGTCGGTATGTCGACGGCATCGCGGGCGATCTCCGGCAAAGGGCCGGTGTCGGCCGACGCCGCTCGTCGAGTCCAGGCCGCGATCGAGGCGCTGAACTACCGCCCGTCTTCGATCGGCCGTGCCATGGCGACGCAATCGCTCGGCATGATCGGCCTGTTCGTGCCGACTTTTTTCGGCTCGTACTACGGCACCATCCTCAAGCAGACCGATACCGAATTGCGCACCGTCCACCGTCACGTGGTGGTGGCCACGGGTTGCGGCGAGGCGTCGCCGCGCGAGCAGGCCATGGAGGCGGTGGAGTTTCTGATTGGCCGCGATTGCGACGGCGTGATCGTCATCAGCCACGATCTGCATGACGAGGACCTGATTCGTCTGCACAAGATGCATCCGAAGATGGTGTTCCTCAACCGGACCTTCGGGCAACTGCCTGAGGCGTCATTTTGCGCGGATCACGTGCGCGGCGGCGAGCTGGCCGCGCGCACCCTGGTCGAGTATGGACATCGGGACATCGCGGTGATCGCCGGGCCCTTTGCCGCCTCGGACAATCAGGCGCGTATCGACGGGTTTTTTGCGGAGCTGGCGCGTCACGGCATCGAACGCGCGGACGTGGCGCTGATCGAATCGGACTTCTCGCCGGAGGGCGGCTATGCCGCGGCGCAGACGCTGCTCGAATCGAAGCAGCCCTTTACGGCGGTCTTCTGCGCCAACGACACGATGGCGGTGAGCGCGCTCGCGCGCTTTCAGCAGGCGGGCATGTCGGTGCCGGGCGACGTTTCGGTGATCGGCTACGACGACGACTATTCCGCGGCCTATGCTGCCCCTGCGCTGACTTCGGTGCATATTCCGACCGCGGACCTGACGCGCAACGCCGTGCGCTGGCTCGTCAACGAATGCTATGGAACGGCATGGGAGATCTTCCGCGAATTTCCCGTCACGGTGACCATGCGTGCTTCGGTGGGGGCGGCGCCGCCGCGCTCGCGGACAGCGAAACGCACGCGCCCGGCGGTATCACCCCGGCCGCGCGGCGCGGCCAAACCGGGTTGAAGCAGCGCGCTCAGGCGCTGTCGCGCAGCATCTGTTCGTGGCGCATGCGCGCCTCTTCATCGAGACGGGTGTCCTCCAGTTCCTGCAGGACCGCTTCCAGGTCGACCGGTGTGGTGTCGAGTTCGACGCGTCCGGTGAGTTGCACGTCGACATTGAGCTCGCCGCCTTCGAACAGCGCCCAGATCTCCTTGCCGTAGCTCGCGCTGAGCAGATGCGGCGCGAAGCGGCCGAAGTAGGCCGCGAGATTGTCCACGTCCCGCTCCAGCATGGCCGGCGCTTCGAGATTGCCGGCCGCGTCCACCGCTTGCGGTAGATCGATGATCACGGGGCCGTCGGCGGCCAGCAGGATGTTGTACTCGGACAGGTCGCCGTGAATCACGCCGGCGCACAGCATGCGCACGACCTGGTTGAGCAGCAGCGCGTGCAGTTCGACCGCGCGGGCTTCGCTCATGTCCACATCGTTCAGGCGCGGCGCGACGTTGCCGTCCTCGTCGGTCACCAGTTCCATCAGCAGGACGCCGTCAGTGCAGATATACGGCTGCGGCACGCGCACGCCGGCATTGGCCAGACGAAACAGCGCATCGACTTCCGCGTTCTGCCACAGCTGTTCCTGCACCTCGCGGCCATACCGGCTGCCTTTTTCGAGGGCACGCGCTTCCCGGCTGTTCTTGACCTTGCGGCCCTCGCGGTACGAGGCGGCCTGGCGGAAACTGCGCTGTTTGGCGTCCTTGTAGACCTTCGCGCACCGGGTCGAATCGCCGCTGCGCACCACGTAGACGGTGGCTTCCTTGCCGCTCATCAACTGGCTGATGACTTCGTCGATCAGGCCTTCTTCGACGAGCGGAATGAGACGCTTGGGTGTTTTCATGCGGCCACCGCCGGCAGGTTGCACGGGGAGGCCAGCGAAGTGGAGCGGGGAACGGCGGATCGCGTGAGCGTGGCTGCCTGAGCGCAAGCAGCCTGGAGCGGAAATAGAGTCATGCCGGATTATAAGGTGTACGGGGCAATCGGCAGAATTTCGGGGACGCCTTTCGGTTTGGTAAGCCTCGTGGGTCTCATGCGCTTGAAGGAGGCACGATTCGCAATCGAGTCTTGCGTTGTCGTGCCTACTCGCGGCAGGATGCGGGATTCCCACCTGATTGCGACGACGTCCCCGCATGCAAGAGTCTCCAGAAAAATTAGCCAGCCGTTTCGGCCTCCTGAAGGGCATCCTCCCGCTGAAACGCGCCTCGGCACTGCGCGATGTGTTTGCCGGCATCACGCTGGCGTCGATGGACATTCCACAGGTGCTCGGTTACGCGCGCATCGCCGGCATGCCGGCCGTGACCGGCCTGTACACGGTGTTTCTGCCGCTGCTGGCGTTTGCGTTCTTCGGCGCATCGCGTCATCTGGTGGTGGCCGCCGACTCCGCCACCGCCACCATTTTCGCCAGCAAGCTCTCCACCATGGCGCCGATCGCGAGCGGCGAATACGTCGCGCTGGCGGGCATGGTCGCGTTGCTGACCGCGATCCTGCTGCTCGTGGCCCGGGTGTTCAAGCTCGGCTTCCTCGCCGACTTCCTGTCGCGCACCGTGCTGGTCGGCTTTCTGGCCGGCGTGGGCGTGCAGGTGGGCATCGCCATGCTGGGCGACATGCTGGGCGTTGCCGTGTCTTCGCCGCACAGCACCGAACAGCTGGCGCAGGTCGTGGCGCACCTGGGGCAGGTCAGTCTGCCGACGCTCGCGGTTTCGTCGATCGTGGTCGGGAGCATTCTCGGCGCGAAGCGTTTCCTGCCGCGCCTGCCGGTGCCGTTGCTGGCCGTAGTGGGGGGCATCGCTGCTAGCGACCTCTACCAGTTTTCCGCGCATGGCATTGCGATCCTCGGTCCCGTCGCCGGTGGCCTGCCGCCCTTGCGGCTGCCGCATGCGAGCTGGCGCCAGACCCTCGATCTGCTGCCCGTGGCGGCTTCCTGCTTCGTGATGATCGTGGCGCAAAGCGCGGCCGCCGGACGCGTGTTCGCGCAGCGTTACCACGAAGAGGTCGATCTGAACGCCGACATTCTCGGCCTCGCCGCCGCGAATGCGGTGGCGTCCGTCTCGGGTGCCTTTGTCGTCAACGGCAGCCCGACCCAGACCGCCATGGCCGATCGCGCCGGCACGCGCAGTCAGTTGGGACAAGTGGCATTTGCTGGTGTGGTGGTCGTGGTGCTGCTGTTTTTCAGCCGCTATCTGCAATACCTGCCGCACTGCGTGCTGGCCGGCATTGTGTTCACCATTGCGATTGGGCTGATCAATGTGCAAAGCCTGCAGGCGATCCGGCGCGAGAGTCCCGGGGAATTTACGCTTGCTCTCGTCACTGCGACGGCGGTGGTGGTGCTGGGCGTCGAACATGGGATTCTGATTGCGGTGGCGCTGTCGCTGCTGCGGCATGTGCGTCACAGCTACCGGCCGCATACGATGATGCTGGTGCCCGGCGCCGACGGACGCTGGCAGCCGGTGCCCACGAAACCTGGCACGCAGACGGCGCCTGGGCTGATCGTCTACCGTTTTGGTGCCGACCTGTTCTATGCCAACGACCATTTCTTCGTCGAAGATGTGCGCCAGTTGATCGATCGCGCGCCGAGCCCGATCGGCACCTTCATCGTCGATGCCAGCGCGATCACGGATCTGGACTATTCGGCGGCGCGTTCGCTGACCGATCTGCTCGAACTGTTGACGCAGCGCAACGTCACGGTGGTGTTTGCGCGGGTGAACCGCTATCTGCGCTCCGACATGGACCGGCATGGCATTACCCAGGTCGTCAAGGCGTCATGCATCTTCAGCACCTTGCATGAGGCATTGGCTGCGGTGGGCGTACCGGCGAATCCGCGAACGCAGGGCGCGATCTAACCAGAACGGCGGCGATCGGCGCGTCATGGAAAACGCCACTGGGTCATGCGGACGACTAACTGTCCGTATCGTCAGTCTGCTCGTGTGCCGGATCGAAGATCCGGCTACGCGCTGCCAGAAAACACAGGGCCGCCGCCGCGGTGCATAACACCGCCACCGTGTACGCAAGCGGTTTGCCCTGCCAGAGACCGTCGAACCATTGATGAAGCTCGGCCATCACGACCTCGGCGTTACCGCCGATGCGTTGCAGTTCGAGAATGTAACGCGGGTCGTTGGCGACACCATAGGTCAGTTCCGCACTGTCCTCGCCCGGCGCGGTGACATAAATGACGGCTGCGCCGATCAACCCTGCGACGAGAATGACGACACTCGCCAGATACAAACGAATCTGCCATGGTGAGTGCCGTTGCGGCGCCTCCTGTGATTCCTCACGGCTCATGCGGTGTCCCGTTACTGTGCGTGGATGCGAGCAATGACCGTCACAGTAGCGCAAAGCGCCGCGGCCCTGACCTTCGACGCATGCCGGACTAGTTACGCGAGGTCAGCAGTTTGACGCCGGCCACGCTGAACACGACGGCCAGCGAGCCGTCCAGCCAGCGCCGGATCGAGGCATAGATGCGGCGTGCGGTCTCAGTCGAAAACAGCACGGCGTAACTGGTGAATACGAACACACCGATGCCCATACAGCCAAGCACGACCGGTGCAGTGTGCGAAGCGCCACCGGTTGCCGGGACGGCCAGCGAGACGATCGACAGCCAGACCAGAATCGCCTTGGGGTTGGTGAGATGCAGCAGCAGGCCGCGCACGTAGAGCCGCTGCGAGGAGTCGGGTGCGCGCGTGGTGCTGGCGAGCGACATCTGCGGCGTGAGCGCCGAGCGGGCCGATTTCCACGCCAGCCAGAGCAGATAGAGACCGCCCACGAGGCGGATTGCCACCAGCAGTTGCGAGTAGCTGGCAAGCACCGCAGACAGCCCGAGCGAAGCGAGCAGCGCCCACGAGAACGAACCCGACATCACGCCGAGCGCGAAGGCGAATGCCGCTTTTCTGCCCGATCCCATGGCGAGGGACATGATGGCGAGATTACTCGGGCCGGGGCTCGCGCTGCCGATGAAATAGGCGGCGTAGGCAAGCAGGACGTTGGCCGACAGGAAGGCGCTGGCAGTCATGGAACGGGGTTTCCAGAGGCGAATGAGGGAGGGTGTGACGGGATCGGTCGTCAGTGCCCAACCTGCGGGTGGGCAAAGCTATTCTGCCTGATGGCAGGGGGGGCTTACAGATACAGTTCGCGTGCGGCGCAGCAGGACAGTCCACGCGTGGGCATGCGCAAGCGCGCCTGACTGGAAGCGCAGTGGTGCTCCCAAACTCCGTTGCGACAGTCGCGTGACTCAAGCTTTGGGTATCCTGCCGCGACTCTCGGTCGCGCGCAGAAAATCGAAATCGACGCCCTGATCCGCCTGCGTGACGGTCTGCAAAAACAGCTTCAGATAGCCGCGATCGGCGCTCGGCACGCTGACCGGCTGCTCGCGGGCTCGCTGGGCGAGGACCTCATCCGCTACCAGCAGGCTGATCTGCCGTTGCGCGACGCTCAGGCGGATCGAGTCGCCATTGCGCACATAGGCCAACGGGCCGCCCATCGCGGCTTCAGGCGTGACGTGCAGCACGATGGTGCCGAACGCCGTCCCGCTCATGCGGCCATCGGAGATGCGCACCATGTCCTTCACGCCGGCGCGGGCGAGCTTCTTCGGAATCGGAATGTAGCCCGCTTCGGGCATGCCCGGCGCACCTTTAGGGCCGATGTTCTTCAGCACGAGGATGTCGTCGGCGGTGACGTCCAGATCATCGGCGTCGATGCGGCGCGCGAGGTCCTCGGCGTTTTCGAATACCACCGCGCGGCCGGTGTGCTCCATCAGTTTCGCGTCCGCTGCGGACTGCTTGATGATCGCGCCGCCCGGCGCGAGGTTGCCTTGCAGCACGGCGATGCCGCCTTGCGGGTAGATCGGCTGGTCGAGCGGACGCACGACGTCCTGCGTAAAACCGGGGCCCGCCGCGTCGATCTCCTCGCCCAGCGTGCGGCCGGTGACGGTTAGCGCGTCGAGATGCAACAGCGGCTTCAGCTCACGCAGCAAGGTGGCCATGCCGCCTGCCTGGTGGAAGTCCTCCATGTAGTGCTGGCCGGACGGTTTCAGATCGAGCAGCACGGGCGTTTCGCGGCCCATGCGGTCGAGCGCCTGCAGATCCACCTCGAAGCCGAGCCGCCCGGCGATGGCGCTCAGATGCACGATGCCGTTCGTCGAGCCGCCGATCGCCAGCAGCACGCGCATCGCGTTCTCGAACGCCTTGGCGGTCAGCACCTGATCGACGGTGAGGCGCGCATGCGCGATCTGCACGGCCTGGGTGCCGGTCAGTTCGGCGATGCGTATGCGCTCCGCGGTGACCGCGGGCGGTGAGGCGCCGCCCGGCACGGTCATGCCGAGGGCTTCGGCGAGACAGGCCATCGTGCTCGCGGTGCCCATCACCGAGCAGGTGCCCACGCTGGCAACGAGTTGATTGTTGACCGCGGCGACTTCCTGCTCGTCGATTTCCTCGGCACGAAAGCGGCCCCAGTAGCGGCGGCAATCGGTGCAGGCGCCGACCCGTTCGGCGCGATGCGAGCCGGTCAGCATCGCGCCGGTGATCAACTGGATGGCGGGAATGCCCGCCGATGCAGCCCCCATCAGTTGCGCGGGCACCGTCTTGTCGCAACCGCCGATCAGCACGACCGCGTCCATAGGTTGCGCGCGAATCATCTCCTCGGTGTCGATCGACATCAGGTTGCGCAGATACATGCTGGTCGGCTGCGAAAACGATTCGTGGATCGAGATGGTCGGAAAGTCCATGGGCAAACCGCCCGCCAGCATCACGCCGCGCTTCACCGCTTCGATCAGCTGCGGCGCATTGCCGTGACAGGGGTTGTAGGCGCTACCGGTATTCACGATGCCGATCACGGGCCGCTCCAGCGCCGCATCCGTGTAACCCGCGCCTTTGATGAACGCCTTGCGCAGAAACAGCGAAAAGCCGCTGTCGCCGTAATGGGTCAAGCCTTTGCGCAGACCGGTGGGCGTGTCGCCGGGCGGCGGGGAGGCGGGCTTGTCGGTCATGGGCTGGGCTCGAAAGGGGGAAGGGGCGGTGCACGATTTGCGTAAGCTGCCGTCCATGCCGGAGCGGCAGCGAGCAGAGCGCGCTATCTTCAGACGCAAACAGCATTGTGCGCCGGATGCCAAACAGATTGCCAGGCGCATCCTTCCGGCCAGATTGGATTACAGTAACCTTCCTGACAGTTTTGCCATTTTGGCGCCATGCAGACGTTGGTGCCAAGCAATTAGCATAGCCTTTAGCTTAACCGTGGCACGGGGTCGCTTGCGGGGGCTGACCTGTCGGCACGGTTGTCGGTGCGGCTCTCAGGTGCGGTATGGCGTTCGCTCACGGGGCGCGACGTGTCGTCGATCCGTTGCGCGATTCGCCCGGCGGTCGTGCTGCGCCGTCGTCAACGTCGATCGGGCGCGAACGTGACGTGTACGTTGGGCCGCGGCGACTTCTCATCCTTTCCAGCATTCTTTCGGGCGCGTTTCAATGTGGATTGTCAACGTTGCGCTAAAGCGGCCATACACGTTCATCGTGATGGCTATTCTGATCCTGCTGGCGACGCCATTTGTCCTGCTGACGACGCCGGTCGACGTGCTGCCGGAAATCAATATTCCAGTCGTCAGCATCATCTGGAGCTACACGGGTCTGTCGGCCGAGGATATGGCCAACCGCATCACCTCCGTCAATGAGCGCAGTCTCACCACGACGGTCAACGACATCGAGCACATCGAGTCGCAGTCTCTCGCCGGTATCACGGTCATCAAGCTGTTCCTGCAGCCGAACGCCAACATTCAGACCGCGATTGCGCAGACGGTCGCGGTCGAACAGGCGCAGTTGAAACAGATGCCGCCAGGGGCCACGCCGCCGCTGGTCATCAGTTACTCGGCCTCCAGTATTCCGGTGATCCAGCTAGGGCTGTCCAGTCCCAAGGAATCCGAGCAGGATCTCAACGACACTGCGCTCAATTTCCTGCGCCCGCAGCTGGTGACGATCCCAGGCGCCGCGGTGCCGTATCCATACGGCGGTAAATCACGGCTGGTGTCGGTCGACCTCGACACCCGCGCCTTGCTGGCAAAAGGCATGACGCCGGCCGACGTGGTGAACGCGTTCGACGCGCAGAACCTGATTCTGCCGACCGGCACGGCCAAGATCGGGCCCAAGGAATACACCGTCAACATGAACGGCTCGCCCGCCACGATTGCAGGTCTCAACGATATGCCGGTGCGCACGCTCAATGGCGCAACCACCTATCTGCGCGAGGTCGCGCACGTGCGCGACGGCTACTCTCCTCAGACCAATGTGGTGCGCCAGGACGGCCATCGCGGCGTGCTGATGTCGGTGCTCAAGACCGGTAGCGCGTCGACCCTGGCGATCGTCGATACCCTGAAGGCGTTGCTGCCGGGCGCCCGCGCCGCGTTACCGCCTGATATCGACGTCAAGGCGCTGTTCGATCAATCGGTGTTCGTGAAGGCGGCGGTGCAGGGCGTAGTGCGCGAGGCACTGGTCGCGGCCGCGCTGACCGCGGCCATGATCCTGCTGTTTCTCGGCAACTGGCGCAGCACCTGCATTATCGCGGTGTCGATTCCGCTGTCGATTCTCACCTCGCTGATCGTGCTGCATGCGTTAGGTCAGACAATCAACATCATGACGCTGGGCGGGCTCGCACTTGCGGTCGGGATTCTGGTGGACGACGCCACCGTGACCATCGAGAACATCGAGCGGCACCTGCATATGGGCACGGACCTGCACGAAGCGATTCTCGAAGGCGCCGGCGAAATCGCGGTGCCTGCGCTCGTCTCCACGCTCTGTATCTGTATCGTGTTCGTGCCGATGTTCTTCCTGACCGGCGTGGCGAAATACCTGTTCGTGCCGCTCGCCGAAGCGGTGGTGTTCGCCATGATCGCCTCGTACATCCTCTCGCGTACGCTGGTGCCGACGCTCGCCATGCTGTTGATGGGTCACGCGCACAAGCCGAAAGAGGGCAGCAAGCCGAATCTGTTCATGCGGCTCTATCATCGCTTCGACGCGGGTTTCGAGCGCATGCGGGCGGCGTATATCGTCATCCTGAGCAGTGTGCTGGTGCGGCGCGGCCGGTTCGGCACGATGTTCCTGGGATTCTGCGTGCTGTCGATGGGACTCGTGTTCGTACTCGGCGAAGATTTCTTCCCGGCGGTCGACGCCGGCGATATCCGCCTGCACATGCGTGCGCCCACCGGTACGCGGATCGAAGAAACCGCGCGTCTTGCCGATGAGGTGGAAAAGGTCGTGCGTGAAGTGGTGCCGCAGAAGGAACTGGTGACGATTCTGGACAACCTGGGGTTGCCGTATAGCGGTATCAATCTATCCTATAGCAATTCCGGCACGATCGGCACGCTGGACGGTGAGATTCAGGTGGCGCTTAACAAGGATCACAAACCGACCCAGGGCTACGTCGACAAGCTGCGCACGCTCCTGCCGCAGCGCTTTCCGGGCGTGGAATTTTTCTTCCAGCCCGCCGACATCGTGACGCAGATCCTGAACTTCGGCTTGCCGGCGGCGATCGACGTGCAGGTGGTCGGCAACGACCAGCAAGGCAACTTCGACGTGGCGCGCAAGCTCTACAAGCAGGTGAGGCTGATCCCGGGCACGGTGGATACGCACATCCAGCAGCTGGTCGACGAGCCGGTGATCAATCTCGACATGGATCGCACCCGCCTGCAGCAACTGAATCTCAACGCCAACAACGTGGCGCAGAACGTGCTGATCTCGCTATCGGGCAGCACACAGACGTCGCCTAGCTTCTGGTTCAACAACAAGAACGGGGTGGAATATAGCGTCGCGATACAGACGCCCCAATACGACATCTCGTCGATCGACCAGTTGTTGCGCACGCCGGTTTCGGCGACGGCCAATGGGCCGACGCAACTGCTCGGCAACCTGGTGCGCGTGGGGGCGCAAACCCAGTTCGCGCTGGTTTCGCACTACAACATCCGGCCGGTGATCGACGTGTATGTAAGCGTTGAAAAACGCGACCTGGGCAGCGTGGCGGCGCAGGTGAACAAGCTGGTAGACCAGGCACGCGCGACGTTGCCGCGCGGCAGCCAGATCGTCGTGCGTGGTCAGGTGCAGACCATGCGCACGTCGTTCTTCGGTTTGGGCGTAGGCGTCGCGATGGCCATCGTGCTGGTGTATCTGCTGATCGTGGTGAATTTCCAGTCGTGGGTCGACCCGCTGATCATCATTAGCGCGTTGCCGGCGGCGCTGGCCGGGATCATGTGGATGCTGTTCCTCACCGGCACGCATCTCAGCGTGCCGGCGTTGACCGGCGCCATCATGACCATGGGCGTGGCCACCGCGAACAGTATTCTGATGGTGTCGTTCGCGCGGCAGCGTCTCTCCGCCGGTTCGCCGCCGTTGGCCGCGGCGCTCGAAGCCGGTGCGAGCCGGATCCGCCCGGTGCTGATGACCGCCTTCGCGATGATCATCGGCATGATCCCGATGGCGCTCGGTCTCGGTGAGGGCGCGGAGCAGAATGCGCCGCTGGGGCGCGCGGTAATCGGCGGCCTGCTGTTTGCCACGATTTCGACGCTCTTTTTTGTGCCGCTGGTTTTTGCGGCGATTCATACGCGCCTCGCTCGCCGTAACGGTGGTGCGCATGGCGAGCAGGGCCCCGACGACGGCGCAGGCGCCGGCGATGGCAAGCACGCGTAACGTTAAATGACGGCTGACTGAGATGACCGAAAAAACCCATGCTTCGCTAGCAATCCCCGCGCGGGACACTGAGAACGGACACGCGTTGCCACCCCGTAACCAGGAATGGAAGCGCGCCAAGATTGCCATCTGGATCGTGCTGGCGTTGCTCGCGATCGGCGCCTTGCGCACCGTCGTGGCGGACATTTTGCAAAACCGTTCGGTGGCCGAATCGACCCAGCAAAACGCGTTGCAATATGTGAACGTGGTCACCCCGAAGCAGGCCGATGGCAGCGGCAATACGCTGTTGCCAGGCACACTGCGTGGTTATGTCGAATCGCCGATCTTTGCGCGCGCCACGGGTTACCTGCTGCACTGGTATGTCGATATCGGCGCGCATGTGAAGGCGGGGCAATTGCTGGCCGATCTCGACACGCCAGAAATCGACCAGGAACTGCAGCAGGCCAAGGCGCAGCGCGACCAGATCGAGTCGAGCCTCGGGCTGGCGAAGAGTTCGTACGAGCGCTGGCAGCAACTGCGCCAACGCGACGCGGTCTCGCAACAGGAACTGGATGAACGGCAGAGCACCTATACGCAGGACGTGGCGAATCTCGCCGCTGCCGATGCCAACGTGCGGCGCCTGAACCAGCTTGAATCGTTCAAACGCATCGTCGCGCCATTCGAAGGGGTGGTGACGCAGCGTAACGTGGACGTCGGCGACCTGATCGACGCCGGCAGCGGCACGAGCCGTGCGTTGTTCGCGCTGGCGCAGTCCGATCCGCTGCGCGTCTACGTGCAACTGCCGCAGGCGTATGCGCAGAACGTCAAGGTGGGGCAGCAGGTGGTCGTGACCCAGGCCGAATTGCCGGGCAAGCAGTTCCACGGCACCATCGAAAACATTGCCGGCGCGATCGATGTGCCGACCCGTTCGCTGCAGATCGAAGTGCGGCTGCCGAATGCCGACGGCGCGCTGCGCCCGGGTGCGTATGTCCAGGTCGCGGTCCCCGCGACGACCCATGCCAACATCATCGTGCCCGGCAATGCGCTGATTTTCCGGGCGCAAGGCACGCAGATGGCCGTGGTCGACAACAACGGCGTTGTGCATTTGCGCAAGGTGGTGATTGCGCAGGATCTCGGCAATACGCTCGAAATCGAAAGCGGCATCGAGGCGAGCGACAAGGTCATCATCAATCCGAGCGATTCGATTGCCGATGGCGATCACGTGCAGGTCGAACAACCGTCGAAGACCAGCAAGGGGGCGGCGTGATGCGCGTGTCGCCGAACGCTGCGCTGCGCACGGTGGCTGCGGCTGTGGGTGCCGCTGCGGGTGCCGCGTTACTGGCCGCCTGTACCGTGGGCCCCGATTACCAGCAGCCGCATGCCGATGCGCCGCCCGAATGGCGCACCGATTCCTACTGGCATGTGGCGCAGCCGTCGCATGCGCCGATCGCGCCCACCTGGTGGCTGAGCTTTAGCGACGCGACGCTCAGCACGCTGGAGGGCCAGGCGCTCGACCAGAACCAGACGCTCGCCGCGGCAGTGGCGCATTACGAGCAGGCCAAGGCGACGCTCGCGAATACCTCGGCGCAACGGATCCCCGAAGTCGATGTGGGCGGCACGGGCGAGCGCTTCAAGATTTCGAAGGACCGGCCGCTCACCTCATATGGCACGCCGAACCAGAGCACCGTGCAAAACGGCGTGATCGTCGGTCCGTCGATCAATTGGGACACCGATCTGTTCGGCCGGATCCGCCGTGAAGTGGAAGGGGCCAAGGCGTCGGCCGAGCAATCGGCCGACGATCTCGCCAACGCCCGGCTCGTGTTGACCACCGATCTCGCGAGCGACTACTTCTCGCTGCGCGAACTCGATGCCGAGATCGACGTGTTGAACCAGTCGGTCGTCCTGCAGCAGAAGGCGCTCGACTACGTCACCTCGGAACATGATCTGGGCTCGGTGTCGGGGCTCGACGTGCTGCAGCAGAAGTCGGAACTGGATTCGACGAAGGTGCAGGCGCAACTGCTGCTGGTACAGCGCGCGCAATTCGAACATGCCATCGCTGCGCTGGTTGGCGTACCCGCACCGCAATTCGTCATCGAGCCGAAGGTCGTCACTACCGCGGTGCCGTCGATTCCGTTGGGTGTGCCAAGCGATGTGCTGCAGCGGCGTCCGGACGTGGCATCCGCGGAACGCTCGATGGCCGCGGCGAATGCGCAGATCGGCGTCGCCAGGGCGGCGTTCTTTCCGACTCTGACGCTCACGCCGAGCATTGGCTGGCAGAGCACCAACTTCGCCGACCTGCTGAGCGCGCCCAGTCTGATGTGGACGCTCGGCGCCGCGGTCTCGCAGGTGGTGTTCGACGGCGGCCGCCGGTCGGCCAACGTCAAGTTCGCGAGCGAAGGGTACCAGGCGGCCGAGGCCAATTATCGCCAGACGGTGCTCACCGCATTCCAGCAGGTGCAGGACGGCGTGACCGGACTGTCCGTGCTGGATGGCGCGGCCAAGCAGTCGCATCAGGCGGTGGTCGATTCGCAGAGCTTGCTGTCGCTTGCCAACGATCGTTATTCCGGCGGCCTCGTCGCATATCTGGACGTGATTACCGCCCAGCAGACATTGCTCACGAGCGAGCGCCAGGATGTGCAGATTCACGGCCAGCAGATGACGATGTCGGTCTCGCTGGTCAAGGCGCTGGGGGGCGGCTGGGATGTCAGCGCCCCAGCTGAAGAGAAACAGCAGGCCATGAATCAGTCGAACTGAGTTTCACCTGTTGACCTTGGGAGGACGTGTGCGGCTGGCAGACGGCAAAACGAGGCGTTTCGTATAATGTAAGGAATCAGGGGGCGTACATGAAACTGCTCATCGTCGAAGATGAACACAAGGTGGTGGACTACCTGCGCTCGGGATTGACAGAGCAAGGCTGGGTGGTCGACATCGCACTCGACGGCGAGGAAGGCATGCATCTGGCCACGGAATTCGACTACGACGTGATCGTCCTCGACGTGATGCTGCCCAAACGCGACGGCTTCAGCGTGCTCAAGGCGCTGCGCATGCGCAAATCCACGCCGGTCATCATGCTGACCGCGCGCGATCACATCAACGACCGGGTGCGCGGCCTGCGCGAAGGCGCGGACGATTATCTGACCAAGCCGTTCTCGTTCCTTGAACTGGTGGAGCGGCTGCATGCCCTCGCGCGCCGCACCCGTTCGCAGGAATCGACGCTGATTTCCGTAGGCGATCTGTTCGTCGATCTGATCGGCCGCCGTGCCTCGCGCGACGGTGTGCGCCTCGATCTCACCGCCAAGGAATTCCAGTTGCTGAGTGTGCTGGCGCGCCGCCAGGGCGACATTCTGTCGAAGACGGCGATTACCGAGCTGGTCTGGGACGTGAACTTCGACAGTCACACGAACGTGGTCGAAACCGCGATCAAACGGTTGCGCGCCAAGCTGGACGGTCCGTTTCGCACCAAGCTGCTGCATACGGTGCGCGGCATGGGCTATGTACTCGAAGTCCGTGAGGAGGCGGAACTGTCATGAACCGCTCGATTGCCCGCCGGCTGGCGATGATGTTCGCACTCGTCGCCTTGTCGGTCTTTACACTGGTCGGCACGGGACTGTTTCTCGTGATGCGCGTGCAACTGAACCATCACCTGCGCGAGTCGCTCGACGACCGCCTGGAGATTGCCAAGATCATCGTGTATCACTCGGTCACGGCGGAAAAGTGGCACATGGCGCGCGAGAAATTGACCGACATGTCGCCGCGCGACGGCACCACGGCTTATTCCGTTTCCAGCGCCGACCCGGCTTTCCATTATGGTCAGGCGGTTCAGGGACGGGTGACGGATAGCTGGGCGGGCGGCTATGTGCGCGTGGAACCTGAGGAAGGCGGCCAGGCCATGCTCACGCGCACGGTCTCGATCCCGGCAAGCGGCGTGCGGCCCACGGTGCAACTGCAAGTCGCGGCCAGTTGTCAGCCGAACGTGCGGACCATGCGGGCGTTCGGCGCGGCGCTCGCGGCGCTGTCGGCGCTGGGCAGTCTGGCGGTGCTGCTGTTGAGCTATTCGGTCACGCGCCTCGGACTCGCGCCGCTCAGGCGTCTGACCAAAGATGCTTCCGAGGTCAGTCCGAACAATCGCTCGCAGCGCCTGAATACCGCTTCCCTGCCGCTCGAACTGAACGATCTCGCGCATTCCTTCAACGGCGCGCTGGAACGGCTCGACGGCGCCTATGGCCGGCTCGAATCGTTCAATGCCGACGTGGCGCACGAGTTGCGCACACCGGTGACGATCCTGATCGGCCAGACCGAGGTTGCGCTGACGCGTAACCGCTCGGTCGACGATCTGCGCCATACGTTGCAATCGAATCTGGAAGAGTTCGAACGCATGCGCGCGATCATCAACGACATGCTGTTTCTCGCCCGTGCCGATCAGGGCGAGCGTGCCACAGGGCTGGTGGAGGTTTCACTGGCGGTGGAAGTGGCCCGCACGCTGGAGTTTCTCGAGATTCCGTTCGAAGAGGCCCAGGTGCGCGCGGTGTCGCGCGGCGATGCGATGGCGCTCGTGAACCGCTCGCTGTTCGGCCGCGCCTGTACCAATCTGCTGATGAACGCGATCCAGCACTGCGCCTCTCACGACACGGTCAAGGTGACGATCGCGCGCGAGGAGGACAAGGTGCGCATTGCCGTCAGCAATCCCGGCACGCCGATCGATCCTTCGACGCTGGATCATCTGTTCGACCGCTTCTATCGGGCCGAAGCGTCACGCACCAATAGCCGCGAGAATCACGGCCTTGGGCTGGCGATCGTGAAGGCGATTGCCGAGATGCATCGCGGTGCGGTGTCGGTGGAAAGTGCGGGCGGAATCAATACCTTCGCGTTCTCGGTGGACGCGTCGCGTATCGAAGTGCCTGGCGTGCACGAAGCGGTGATGACGGTCGAGCGTAACGTGAATAGCGTCAATACCGTCAATACCGTCAGCAGCGTGAGCAGCACTAACACCGTGACAACCGAGCCGGCGCCGGCCGGGCGCATGTCCATGTGACATGCTCACGGTGGCGGGCAGCTCGCAAACCCGCCACCGAAGTAACCCGCAGACGCGCTACCTCACTTTCCTGTTGCTACGTGTTCGCGCGCCAAACCGCTCAGCGCGCGCGGCGTTCGCGCGCCGCTTTCGCCAGCGCATCGAGCACCGGCTCGGTCTGCACCCAGCTCAGGCAGGCGTCGGTGATCGACACGCCGCATCGCAGCGGCACGCCGGGCGTCAGATCCTGACGGCCTTCCTCGAGATTGCTCTCGATCATCACGCCCATGATGCGGTTTTCGCCCGCCGCGAGTTGCTGCGCCAGATCCTGCGCCACGTCGATCTGACGCAGGTGCGACTTGTTCGAATTGGCGTGCGAGCAGTCGACCATGACCTGCTCGCGCAGACCCGCCGCGCGCAGGACCGCACAGCATGCTTCGACCGATGCGCTGTCGTAGTTCGGCCCTTTCTTGCCGCCACGCAGGATGACGTGGGCATCGTCGTTGCCGCGCGTTTCGAAGATCGCCGCCATGCCCATCTTGGTCATGCCCATGAACGCGTGGCTTGCGCCCGCGGCGACGATCGCGTCCGAGGCGATCTGCACGCCGCCGTCCGTGCCGTTCTTGAAGCCGATCGGGCAGCTCAGGCCCGAAGCGAGCTGGCGATGGCTCGGGCTTTCCGTGGTGCGCGCGCCGATGGCACCCCAAGCCACCAGGTCCGCAATATATTGCGGGCTCAGCAGATCGAGGAACTCGGTGGCCGTGGGTAAACCTAGGGCGCTGATGTCCAGCAGCAGTTGCCGAGCGCGGCGTAGGCCCTCGTTGATGCGGAAACTGCCGTCGAGCCGCGGATCGTTGATATAGCCCTTCCAGCCCACGGTGGTGCGCGGTTTTTCGAAGTACACGCGCATGACGATCAGCAGGTCTTCCTGCAAGGCGTCGGCGGCAAGCTTGAGGCGGCGCGCGTAGTCGAGCGCCTGGTCGTGATCGTGAATCGAACACGGGCCGACCACCACCACCAGCCGGTCGTCGCGTCCGTGCAGGATGTCGGCAATGGCCGCGCGGCTTTGCTCGACCAGCGTCTGCACCCGTGCCGGGACCGGCAGTTCATCCTGCAGCAGGGCCGGCGAGATGAGCGGGCGTACCGCGCCGATCCGCACGTCGTCGATACGGGTCGTGTCCTGGGTGGCGTCGGCAACGCCGACTTCCTGGTCATGTAAAGGATTGTCGATGGCGCTCAAAATGCTCTCCTGGGTGCGCGGTTTCAGCCCTCGATTATCGCACTTGCCGCGCAGACGGCCGGTTAACCCGGCGACAGGATCTTTTTGAAAAAAGTACTATGGTGCCGCCCGGACTTCAGGATCGCGATAGCGGACCCACCATGACACATCTGATGAAAGCGCTGTTCAGCGAAAGCAACGGTCCGCTGCGGCGCAAAATCGTCGGGCTTTACGCGTCTCTGCTGTTGTTCAACGTGACGGCATGGGCGTGGGCATTCAGCGCGTTTCACCGTTTCCCGTTACTGATGGGGACGAGCCTGCTCGCCTATTCGTTCGGTTTGCGGCATGCGGTGGACGCCGATCACATCGCCGCCATCGACAACGTGACGCGCAAGCTGATGCAAAGCGGCAAGCGACCAGTGAGCGTCGGGCTGATGTTTTCGCTGGGTCATTCCACGATCGTGGTGCTCGCTTCGGCGGGCATTGCTGCTACCGCTTTGACGCTGCAGCACCGGATGGACGGTTTGAAGGAAGTCGGCGCGGTGGTCGGCACGATCGTGTCGACGCTCTTTCTGTTCGCGATTGCGCTGATGAACCTCGTGATCCTGCGCAGCGTGATGCACGCGTTTCGCCGCGTGCGCAACGGCGAGCCTTATGTGGACGAGGACTTCGACATGCTGCTCGCGAGCCGTGGCTTTCTCGCGCGTCTGTTCCGGCCGCTGTTCGGTCTGATTACCCAAAGCTGGCATATGTACCTGCTGGGCTTTCTGTTCGGTCTCGGCTTCGACACAGCGACGGAAATTGGCGTGCTGGGGATTTCGGCTGCTAGCGCGGCGCAAGGTCTGCCGATCTGGTCGATCCTCGTGTTTCCCGCGCTGTTCACGGCGGGCATGACGCTGGTCGACTCCACCGACAGCATTCTGATGCTGGGCGCTTATGGATGGGCCTTCGTCAAACCCATCCGCAAGCTCTACTACAACATCACGATCACCACGATCTCCGTGCTGGTGGCGCTGCTGGTGGGCGGTATCGAGGGGCTTGGGCTGATTGGCGGCCAGTTGCATCTGTCCGGGGCGTTCTGGGGCATCATCGGCAGCCTGAACGACAACTTCGGCCTGATCGGCTACGTGATCGTCGGCGTGTTTATCGTGAGCTGGTTGCTCTCGGCCGCGATCTATCGGTGGAAGCGCTTTGAAGAGGTGGAGATCCGCGTCGAATCGCTCTGATCGGCGCCTGGCTGAGTGGGGCAGTGGTGGCTGAGCGCAGCGCCGCAGCGTTGCGTCACCGCATCACCGCAGCACCGCAGCACCGCAGCACCGCGGCACCGCAGCACCGCATCACTGTGTCACCGCAAGCGGCCTACCGCGTGCCGTTGCGCAGGAAATCGTGCTGCGCGGTCGCTTCGATACGGTTGCGGCCGCCCTGCTTGGCGCGGTAGAGCGCCTGATCGGCCGCTTCGATGATTTCCGCCGCGTCGGCTTGCGGCGATCCGAATACCGCCACCCCGACGCTGACGGTGACATAAAGCCCCGTCGAGCTTTCGTTGCGGATTTTCAGCGCGTGGACCGCCGCTTGCATGGTCGCAGCCACGACGCGTGCGCCTGCTTCGTCCGTGGCGGGCAGGATCGCCGCAAACTCTTCGCCGCCATAGCGCGCCAGCAGGTCGCCGCTGCGCGGCAAGGCCGATTGCAGGGCGAGCGCGATGGACACGAGGCAGCGGTCGCCGGCAGGATGCCCGTAGCGATCGTTGAGCAGCTTGAAGTAGTCGATATCGACCAGCAGCAGCGCCAGCGGCTGCCGGTTGCGGATGGCGTGATTCCATTCGAGCGCCAGCGCGTCGTCGAAGCGCCGGCGGTTGGCGGTGTTGGTCAGCGCGTCGGTGAGCGCCATCTGTTCGAGACGGTCGCGCGCCTCGTGCAATTCGCGTTGCACCCGCATATAGCGCCCTTGCAGCGTGGTCGCGCGGGTGGCGTAGACGACGAGGGCGGTAAAAATCCCCACCGTGCCGACATAAAAATGCTCGCGCATCACCCACATGCTCAGCGCCAGCAGCGCCACCGTATAGAAGATCGGGCTGACATTTTCGATGAACAGCGTGAGCGTCTGTTTGTCCTGCTGCTCTTCGACTCGGTTACGGAGCGGGCGCGGCGCCATGGTCGCGACGGCGAAGAACAGGAATGGAATATCGACGAGGGTATCCATGACGCCATGCCCGTCCGAGGTGGCGGCCCAATTGTTATACACGTAGGCCGACACCGCGTAGATCCACAGGTAGCTACAGAGCACCACGTAGAAGCGGCGTTCGCGTCCGCGTGGCTGGGCAAGCAGCCGGAGCGTCGCGGCGACGGCAAGGATGAAGTTCTCGGCGTTATACGTCAGAACCAGCGTCGACGCCGCGATCGGTGCGAGCGGGGTAGCGGAAAACGGCAGCACGGAAAAAATGCTGACGTAGGCGAGGAAGCCGGTCATCAGCGCCTGAGCCGCGTCCATCCAGACGAAAAACAGGATGCGCTGTTTCGCCGAAACGGACGAGATGGCGAGCAGTACCGGCACGCCATAGAGGAAGAATGAGAAATCGGAAAACCACGCGGCGCTGACGGGAATGTGCTGGAAGATATCCTCCCATGCGCTGAGGACAATGCCGCATGTCCACAGGCACATACCGGCGCCGAGCAGAATCCACGCCGAGCGCCATTCGCGCTCGTCGGCTCCGGCGCGCCAGCAGCAACTTGCAAAGGCCAGCGTGGGCGCCAGCAGCAGGAACGGATAGCTGGCGACCGCGGACGCTGCGCCGGATTTGAACACCAGCAGACTTATCACGTGCAGCGCAACGAACAGAACAGCCAATAGCACGAGAGAGTTCAGCTTGGGCGGGCGGCGCACAGTTTGATCCCGGAAGTAAAGAAGGTGAACGAAAGCCAGCAGAAAGGCATTCGCCGATTCAAGGGTTTTCTGACGGGTTTATGCCGGTAGTCCATGTAATCTGATCTACGGCAGATAAACTGATAACTTGAACGCCACGGGCTGAATGTGGTTTCGACTGATGGTTATCCCCTAGATTAAGTCACGTAATAATGGATTTGAAACGCATAGGTACACGCACTTCAGTTTGATCCGTAAGGAGGCCAATGCCTTGGAACCGGGTCATTCAGACATTGAGCCGCCGCTTTTCGGGCAGTGTCGCATCTTTTCCTTTAATCCGACAATCGCTCTTTCTCGAACAGGCGTTTAATCTTTCCCCGGAGATTGCGTCGTAGCGATAGTGGCACGGGTATTTTAGTGAAGGGAGCGGATTTACCGTTCCCGGCTTCAGGATATCGTGGATATCCCGTTCCTCGTGTAAATAGGGGTGGCGATATGGCGAAACAGTAACCCGAATCAAGCTGCCGCTTCGCGCCCTGATTTTCTTTCAACCTGTCAGGAGTCAATGGATGACTGATACCGATGGATTTACGCAGGCATTACAACCGGCCACGCTATTGGCTGACTCGCCCCGGCGCTTTCCGGGCGAAAGCCATACCTGAGTCCGCAACGGCGGCACCGTCACGCCGGCGGCCCGACCGGCGTAAGATACGCGTTCACGACACGGACGGCCTCCTCGGCGGGTAACGCTGGAGGCCGCTCTGTTCCCCTGGTTTCCGCTACGGACTTGCATCATGTTTCAGGTTTCCAACGCTTCATCGCAACTTTCCAAACCGGCTCAATACGAGGAACTGGTCGCCCAGGCGCGCGCGCTGCTCGCCGACGAGCCGGATCGGATCGCCAATGCGGCGAACTTCTCGTCGCTCGTATTCCATTCGCTGGAAGGGTTGAATTGGGCGGGCTTTTACTTTTTCGACGGCACCGAACTGGTGGTCGGCCCGTTTCAGGGCAAGCCTGCTTGCGTGCGCATCGCGCTCGGCAAGGGCGTGTGCGGAACCGCGGCGCACACCCGTGCCACCCAGGTGGTGCGCGACGTGCATGAGTTTGCAGGACATATCGCTTGCGATTCGGCTTCGCAATCGGAAGTCGTGGTGCCGTTGATCGCCGCTGACGGGACGCTGATCGGCGTGTGGGACGTCGACAGTCCGCTGCTCGCGCGCTTCGACGACGAAGACGCCAAGGGCATGGAAGCGTTATGCCGGGTGTTCGTCGAACTCGCGTGGTCGCGTGCCGCTGCGAAGTAATTGAACAGAAAGAGGTGAGCTTTGAATAGCAGCGCGACACAGGCGGTCGGCAAGGACTTTTCCGCCGACTCGATGCAGCACGCACGGGTGATGACGTGGAAGGTGGTTGATGAAGTCGCGAAGCAGATCCGGCCGGGCATGCGCGAATCGGAAGCCAACGCCATCTGCAAGACCGTGCTGCACGAACTGGGCATGGAACGTATCTGGCATCCGATCCTGATCCGCTTTGGCGAAAACACGCTGAAGAAGTTCAACGAGCGCTCCGACGGCGATCCGCAACTCGCCGAAAACGATATTTTCTTCGTGGATCTCGGCGTCGTCTGGGATCATCACGAGGGCGATGCCGGCGCCTCCTACGTGGTGGGCAACGACGCGGAGATGAAGGCCTGCGCCGAAGCGGTCAAAACGATCTTCGACGAAGTCGAGCATCACTGGCGTACCACCGGCGCCGGCGGCACAGCGCTCTACGAGTACGCCGCGCAACGCGCCGAGGCACTCGGCTGGCGTCTGAACGTGGATATCAAGGGGCATCGGGTGAGCGATTTCCCGCATGCGATCTACAAGGCCGGCAATCTGGGCGATTTCGACGAGCGGCCTGACGCTAGCCTGTGGATTCTGGAAATCCAGATCGCCCATCTCACCCGGCCGTTCGGCGCCTTCTACGAAGACCTGCTTGCGTGACACGCGGCGTGCGGCACGCGGCGCCACGCCGCGTGTCACGCACCTGCGCTATGCGAATCCCTACATAGACTAGATGCCCGGCGCGGGATGGGTTCGCCTGCCGCATCCCGCTATTGTTGTGTCCACGCAGTCCGATAACACCGCGGCTGCGACGAATCCACGTCAGGTCCTGGAGACGACACAACATGACTTCCCCGCAAGTAGCCCCTTTGACGTTTCAACGCTCGGCGACGCAGCCGCGCAACTGCACTTTCGATAGCCACGACTGGGACATTCTCAGCCGCTACTGGCATCCGGTGGCGTTCGCTGCCGACGTGAAAGACAAGCCCCTCAGCGTGACGCTGCTGGACGAGCGGCTGGTGGTGTTTCGCACCGGCAGCGGCGCGGACAGCCAGCTCGTCTCGGCGCGCGATGTCTGTCCGCACCGCGGCGCGCCGCTGAGCCAGGGCTGGGTCGAAAACGGCAATCTGGTCTGTCCGTACCATGGTCTCGCGTACGGCGGCGACGGCAAGTGCAAACACATCCCGTCGCAAGGGGACGGGCCGATTCCCGAGCGTCTGCATCTGACCACCTACGCCACGCAGGAAGCCTACGGTCTCATCTGGGTTTCGCTTGGCGGCGGCACCGAAGCCTTGCCCGAGTTTCCGAACTGGGACGATCCGTCGTTTCAGCAGATATTGCCGCCCTCGATCGACATTCGCGCTTCTGCGGGCCGGCAAACCGAGGGCTTTATCGACGTCGCGCATTTCGCGTGGATTCACCACGGCAGCTTTGCTGATCGCACGAACCCGGTCGTGCCGCAGTATTCCGTGGAGCGGCGCGAGCGCGGCCTGCATGCGGAATATGTCAGCACGGTGAGCAATTTCCCGAAATCGATGCAGCATCGCGCGCCGGATGGGTTTCTGTGGCGGCGCATCTTCGAAATCGACGTGCCGTTTTTTGCCCGCCTCACCGTGCACTTCCCGGAGGGCGGACGGCTGTCGATCCTGAATGCGGCGAGTCCGGTTTCCGCGCGCGAGACGCGGCTGTTCGTGCCGATCGTGCGTAACTTCGACAAGGATTTGCCGCTCGACGATGTCTACGAATTCAACCGCCAGGTCTTCGAGGAAGATCGCGCGATTGTCGAGTTGCAGTGTCCCGAGGACCTGCCGATCGACCGCAGCGCGGAGGCGCCGATTCTGGCCGACCGCTCGTCCGGCGCTTACCGGCGCGCGCTGGGTGAGATCGGTCTGGGCCAGGGGTACGTACGTTAAACAGGATTCGGGAGAGCGGCGATGAGTATCTGGGAATGCGTGATCTGCGGGTTTCGCTACGACGAAGCATTGGGTTTGCCGGAAGCGGGACTCGCGCCCGGCACACGCTGGGAAGACGTACCGGAGGACTGGATCTGCCCCGATTGCGCGACGGGCAAACATGACTTCGAAATGCAACGGGTAACGGCATGAACGAAAACGAAACGAAGCACGCGCCGGCGCCGGTGGCGATCGTCGCCACGGGTTTGGCCGGTTATACCGTCGCACGCGAACTGCGCAAGCTGAACAGCACGGTCCCGCTGATCCTGATCAGTCAGGACGACGGCAGCTTTTATTCGAAGCCGATGCTGTCCAACGCGCTGGCGATGAAGAAGGAAGCGCATGCGCTGGCGAGCTTCGACGCGGCGGCGATGGCGCAGCAGTTGGGGACCGAGATCCGCACGCATCGGCGTGTCGAGCGCATCGTGCCGGATGAACACACCATCGTGGTGGAGGGTGAAGCGCCGCTGCGCTATGACAAGCTGGTACTCGCAACGGGCGCCGACCCGCGACGTTTGCGGATCGCCGGCAGCGGCGCTGAAGACATCCTCTCGATCAACGATCTCGCGGACTATGCGCGCTTTCGCCAGGCCTTGAGCGGTTGCGGACCGGTGGCGATTCTTGGGGCGGGGTTGATTGGTTGCGAGTTTGCCAATGATCTGTGTTCGGCGGGTCACGCCGTTGCGCTGATCGATCCGGCGAAAACGCCGCTGGCGCGGCTGCTGCCCGAACATACCGGGGCGGTGTTTGCAAAAGCGCTGGGCGAGCGCGGCATCCGCTTTCATCTCGGACGCGGTGTCGCGCGTGTCGAACGTTTGCAAACCGGCTACCAGTTGACGCTCGACGATGGTGAGGTGCTGGCCGCCGACCTCGTCGTCTCGGCGATCGGCCTCGTGCCGCGCACGGCGCTGGCGTCCGCGGCGGGGATCGTCGTCGAACAGGGCATCCGCACCGATGCCTGGTGCCGCACCAGCGCGCCCGATGTCTATGCGCTTGGCGACTGCGCGGCGCTCGAAGGCAGACTGCAACCGTACGTCTTGCCCATCATGCATGCGGCGCGCGCGTTGGCCCGTACGCTCGACGGCGAAGCGACACGCGTGGCATTCCCGGTGATGCCGGTGGTGGTCAAGACGCCGGCCGCGCCGGCCGTGGTGGTGTTGCCGCAACTGGAAGGCGAATGGCGCATCGATCCGGCTGCGGACGATACGCTTCACGGCGCGCGCGCCGTCTGCCATCACCTGGAGCATGGCCAGCCGATCGGCTTCGCGCTGGTTGGGGCGGCGACGGCAGGCAAGGCGGCGTTGCTCAAGACGCTGGCGACCAGTGCCACGTAGTGGCCGAAGCACACGCGACGCCAGCGAGTGCGCCTGAGGGAACCGTGCGAGCGAATCCATCAGGAGGACTGAGGTTGCTTGCCACGTATCACGTGGCATGGTGACACTTTGGCGTGGGCCCGCCTGTCGCGGGGCTCCGGACATAATAAATCTTCCGACTGACCGACCTCACTTCGTGCCGGACCGGTTGCGTCAAAGGGCCTGTCACCTCTGAACGCCGCCGATTCTCCGCATTGCGCCGCAGGCCTCGCTTGCGGCGCTTTTTTTATGTCTGCGGCAGATGCTTCGCCACGTGCGCCACCATTCTGCGCAGCCACGTCGCCGCGGCGCTGCGGTGCGTCCGTTCATGCCACAACTGGTAATACGTCAACGGTTGCGCGCCGCCGGGAATCGGTTCGATCCTGAGCGGCAACAGTCCGGTGTAATGCGTGGCGAGCGCGCGCGTGGTGGTGAACAGCAGATTGGAACGCACCAGTACGTACGGCGCCATGCCGAAATAGGGCAGCGTGGTGGTCACCGTGCGCGACAGGCCGTTGCGCGCGAGTTCCACGTCGATCGTGCCCCACGCCGTGGTGTTGTAGGTGGTGACGGCCAGATGTTCGGCCTCCTGATAGACGCCCTGAGTGAGGCGGCCAGGCTTGATGGGATGACCCGCACGCATCAGGCAAACCAGTTCGTCCTTGCACAGCGGCTGCAGATGCAGATGCTCGGGCGGCGTGCGCCAGTTGCCGATCACCAGATCGAGGAAGCCGCTTTCCAGACCATGTTCATAGCCGCCGTCGACCATCATCAGATGCTTGAATTCGATCTTCGCGCTGGGGGCTTCGTGATGAAACGCGTCGACGATGGCCGGCACGAAAAACACATCCAGGTAATCCGGCGAGCCGATGCGGAAGGTGCGGTTCGTGGTGGCGGGATCGAAGCTCGTGGTGGGGTGCAGGATCGCGGCGATGCTGCTCAAAGCCTGCGCGGCCGGATCGATCAGGGTGAGCGCATGACTGGTGGGTACCATCCGGCTGCCGCTGCGTACCAGCAATGGATCGCCGGTCATTTCACGCAGCTTGCGCAGCGCGACGCTCACGGTTGGCTGAGACTGTCCCAGCAAGGTAGCGGTGCGCGATACGCTGGACTCCGTGAGCAACGTATGCAACACCTTGAGGAGATGAGAGTCGATGATTTCCCTGGACATGACATGCGGGATCCTTGTGGTTCAGCCGCGTCATCAAGGCCTGTCCGCGTACGCTGCGTTCGAAATATATGGGCGGATATAGCGGGCGTCAATCGAGGGTATCTACGATGCTCACTGGCACAGCCTTGCTGCGACGGGCTCATGGCCGCGGCAATATGCCGGTCATGGACGACGCTGTATGGAGAAAGTCTTGAAGTGGGTGCGACCAGGTGCGGGGGGGCGGGAGAACAGACTGAGGGTGCAACGTAAGTGCGGCGAGCCGTTGTTGCGGCCGGACTTGCCGGCCGCAACAACCTTGCTTCACCACGTCGTCAATCACGACGTCATGAATCGCATTACTGTGCCGCCGCCTTCTTGGGCTTCGGCGGCGATTGCACCTTGGCGTACTGGAACTCAGGCGTTGCCTTGATGGCGTCCTTGGTGGCGCCAGGCAAATACAGGTTGCCGCTGCGTACGTCAAGCGCGGCGATGGGCACCGCGACGTCGTGCGTGGCGACGCCGAGGAAGCCGCCCGCCGCAACGATAGCCGCGGAGACCGAGCCGTCCGGGGCGACGATCAGATCGCGCACCGTGCCGACCTTTTCATTCTGGTCGTTATAGACCGTTTTGCCGAGCACGCTTTTCTTGACGCTCCAGCCCTGCAGAAGCACGTTGGACTGTTCAACGGTGAGGCTCAGAGGCTGTGTGCCTGCGACCTGCGCGTGGGCGTTGATCGATGCTGCCAGCGCCACTGCTACCCATACTGTCTTGTGCAAAGCCATATCGTTCACTCCGTGGTTAGATTCGGTTTTTGGCACATCCTTCATGCCGCTTGCGGCGACGCGGGTAACTGTTCGTCGCGACTGCGCGGTATGTCCCGCTCCGGACGATCTGGAGGGGCGGTTTTCCATCATACCTTTCAGGCGGCTTTGCTGCATTTGTCAGACCTGCCGCAGATCGTCGCGCCAGCCCATGTACGCCGGCTGGCGTTTATGTCACGCGATGTCACGGGGTCCCGGGAAAAACGCGCAAACGCCCGCGTGGCGGGCCTTCCAGCGGACTGTCGGACGATGACATGGCGCGACATATCTTTGCAATAGGCTCAACGCACGGGTCCTTTTATAGTCCGTTCGTCGCCACGCCAAACGCTCAATGTGGCCCGAACTGCGAAGGACACACCATGAACATCTTCTCGTTTCAGCTTTCCACGACCAGCGCTGCGCGTGCGCGTACCACGGTCAAGCAATTCGCCCTTGCGGCCTGCACGGCGGTCGTCGTGCTGGGCAGCGCGCCGGCTCTCGCCTGGACCTCGCACGGCACAGCCTACACATCGCGCGGCACCTATAACGGCGCACACGCGGGGTCCTGCGGTGGCGGAAGCTGCTCGCACGCAGGCGCTGTCGAGGGTCCCTGGGGCGGGGTCGCCACCAACACCGGCACCGTGACGCGCACGTCGCCCGGCCAGTTTTCGAATTCAGGCACGGCGACAGGCCGTTACGGCAACTCGGTCCAGCATGCCGGCGATACCAGTTGCGCCAGCGGCACCTGTTCCCACACGGGCACGTTGACGGGCCCCGACGGCAAGACCGCCAACACGTCCGGCAGCGTGACGCGCGACGCGCCGGGCCAGTATTCGTCGTCGGGCTCGGTCACGGGATCGAACGGTAATACGTATAACCACTCGGCATCGACCAACTGCGCGGGCAATTCCTGCTACCGCTCGGGCTCGGTGAACGGTCCGGATGGCGGCACCGTCGATCACTCGGGCAGCGCGACGCGGGTGGCGCCCGGCGTCGTGACGACGTCGAGCAGCGTGACGGGCGTGCACGGCAACACCGTCACGAGCAGCGGCACGGTGGTTGCAGGCGCAACGGTCACGACGGGTGGCACGGTGGTTGCCGGAGGTACTGTTACGACGGGCGGTACGGCCGTGGTGGTGCACTCGCCGGCGGTCGTCGTGGCGCCGCCGGTCGCCTACGTGCCGCCGCCTCCGGTTGTCGTGGCGCCGCCGGTCGCGTACGTACCGCAGCCGCCGGTTGTCTATGTGCCGCGTCCCCCGGTTGTGTATGCGCCCCCGCCCCCGCCGCGGGCTGTGTATGTCGCACCGCGTGTCGTGTACGTCGCGCCGCCGATGCCGCGTCCGGTGGTGTGGGTGCCGGGTCACTGGTACGGCCGCGTCTGGATTCCGGCGCACTGGTCGTGAACGACGTCCAATCAACGGGAGTACTTATGCGACACGAACTGGAAGCGAGGCACGGGCGGCACGGCATGAACCTGGCCCATACGCGGGAAAACGCGACCCGTACCCGCTCTTTCCTGAAGCGTACGCGGCTCGTCATGCTGATCGTCGCGCTCACGGCGGTGGTTATCGTGACGGCCGGCGCAGCGGGCGAAACGAACGCGTTCGCGCTGCCTGTCCCCGGGATGGACAGCACGCAACTGTCCGCTTCCGGTCTTGCGCCGCATTCATCCCAATCGATCCATTGCGAACTGAAGTATGCAGCGGTGCTCGATCTCGCCGAACTTGCGCGCCACGAGGGCAAATCATCCAGGACCTACCAGCACGCGTTCCACAACGTCAGCGGCCAGATGAACGATTGCAACAGCAGCGCGCGCAATGTGGAGTGGCACGCATCGATCGACGCGCATTGAATCTGCCTGAACCGGCAGGCGGCGAGCGGAAAAGGCACGCTGCGGCTAGCGCGCGTCCAGGCGATAATCGCGGGCTCATTTAACCGGCGATGCCCATGACACAACCCGCATTTTTCCCGTTTCAGGATCTGGCCGCGACCTTGTTGCCGCACGCGGGCGACGCGAGCGGCGACGGATCGCACGACACCTCGCACTTGCAGCGTGTCTGGAAGAATGCCGCGGCCATTCAGGCAGAAGACGGTGGCGATGCACACGTTTTGTTTGCCGCTACGATCCTGCACGACTGCGTCCCCACCGAGAAGAGTTCACCGTTGCGCGCGCAGGCCTCGCGCCTGTCGGCCGAAAAGGCGGCCCGCGTGCTAGGCGAACTCGGCTGGCCGCAAGCGAAAATCGAAGCCGTGGCGCATGCCGTGGCCGCGCACAGTTTCTCGGCCGGCATCGAGCCGTTGACGCTGGAAGCAAAAGCGCTGCAGGATGCCGACCGGCTCGACGCGATCGGCATGCTAGGCGTGGCGCGCTGCTTTTACACTGCAGGCCGGATGGGCAGCGCGTTATATGACCCGCTCGATCCGCATGCGCTGGAGCGGCCGCTCGATGACCGCCAATACGCGCTGGATCATTTTCGCGCGAAGCTGCTCAAGCTGGCCTCAGGCTTCCGGACAGTGACCGGTGCCCGGCTCGCGCATTTGCGCCACGAGCGCTTGCAGCGCTTTCTCGATGAATTCGCGGATGAAATCTGATCGCTCGGGAGGGTGGCGAGAGGTCGCTTGACGGCTTGCAGTTTCACAGATTGGGATGTCGCGGTCCGTGCAGAATTCGTTCCTGTCAAAACGGGAATAAGCGGCGACATTCGGGCCCTTATTGAATTAACACACGTTCCAGGGCAGGGCACAATTGCGGCTCTCTCAGGTTCTAGCACGCCCTCGGAACGTTAGAACCTTTGGACCGGCGCGAGCCGGTCTTTTTTTCGCCTGTGTGTATTGATGCATCGCGCAGTGCGTTTCGCGCCGCTTGCTCAGAGCAAGTCCGCTGCTGACGCATGCAGACCATGCACGCACCGTCGATTCTTCAGGTGGGTTCGGAGTGTCCGCCCCAGCCAGTCAGTTCGTGGCGCAGCGCGGCGATATCGAAGGGTTTGGGCAGCAGGCGCACGCCGGGGATGGCTGCGCCGATATTGGCCTGCTCGCCGAAGCCCGACATCAGCAGGATGCGTAAGTCTGGCTGGGCCTGTCGCAGCGCGCGGGCGAGCGCATCGCCGGGAAGGCCCGGCAAGGTGACGTCGCTCAGCAGGATATCGTAACGCTGCAGCGTCGCCAGTTCGAGTGCCTCCTCGGCACTGGCGACGGCCGTGCATTGCAGCCCGAACGTCGCGAGCAACTCGGCCATCGCTTCGCGCGACGGCGCGTCGTCCTCCACCAGCAGCACGCGCACGGGAGTCGTGACGGACGCCGCTGCCAGCACGGCGCGATGCGCGTTCAGCACACCGCGTACCTTGCGCGCGAGGTCATCGCGGCGATAGGGTTTGCTCAGCAGCGTGACGCCGGCATCCAGCTTGCCGTGATGGAAGATTTCATCTCGCGTGTAGCCCGACGTGAAGAGCACAGGCACCGCAGGCAAACGCAATGCCGCGCGCCTCGCCAGTTCGACGCTCTTGACGGTGCCCGGCATGACCACATCGGTAAACAACAGGTCGAGGCGCACGTCGCTGTCGATAAACTCGAGCGCCGCGTCGCCATGCGACGCGGTCAGTACCTTGTAGCCGAGTTCCGCCAGCATTTCGACGGCAGTCAGTCGCACGTCCGCATCGTCCTCGACCACGAGGATGGTTTCGCGCCCACCAACTGGCGCTTCGCTCTGATCGATGAAATCGGTGGTCTCCGTTTCATCGCTGCGCGGAAAAAAGAGCCGCACAGTCGTGCCCTCGCCGACGGTACTGTCGATCAGCGTGTGACCGCCGCTCTGTTTCACGAAACCGAACACCATGCTAAGACCGAGACCGGTGCCATGACCGTTGGGCTTGGTGGTGAAAAACGGTTCGACGGCCCGCTCCATGACCTCGGCGGACATGCCCACACCGGTATCGGTGATGGCAAATACCACGTACTCCCCAGCAATAACATCCGCATCAGCGGTGACGACGAGATTCTCGGCGCGAATCGTCAGCGTGCCTTCGTTGCGCATGGCATCGCGGCCGTTGATCGCCAGATTCAGCAAGGCGTTTTCGAGCTGGTTGCGATCGGCGAGGACGTTCCAGAGATCGGCGCCCAACACGGTTTCCACCCGGATCGTTTCGCCGAGCGCATGGTGCAGCATCTCGCTCATGCCGCCGAGCAGCCGCCGCGGATTCAGCACGGCCGGCGAGAGCGGCTGACGTCGTGCGAAGGCGAGCAGGTGGGCGGCGAGTTGCGCGCCGCGTTTGACGGCCTGGGTGGCCGCGGCGATTCTGCGCTGGGTGGCGGGGTGGTCGCCGGCATCCGCGGCGAGCATCTGAAGATTGCCGTTGATGACCTGCAGGACGTTGTTGAAATCGTGTGCAACGCCGCCCGTCAGGCTGCCGATCGCCTCCATCTTCTGGGCCTGACGCAGTTGTTCTTCGGCCAGCGCGCGCGCCGCCACGGCGTCCGTGACGCGCTGTTCGAGCGTTTCGGTGAGCTGGAGCAGCGCGGTTTCGGCATGGTGCCGCGAGCGTTCGCCGAGCACGCGCCCGGTGGTCTCCACCACGACCGCGATCACGCCGGCCGGCGCGCCGCTGTCGTCGGCCACGGGGCTGTAGTAGAGGTCCATCCACACGTCTTCGGGCTGGCCATTGCGCAGCAACACCAGTTCCTTGTCACGGTACGACAGCGTGCCGCCGGCCAGACAGGTATCCACGACATGCCGATTGAACGAGGCGACTTCCGGCCAGCCCATTTCGACCGGGCTGCCAAGCAGGTAAGGATGGCGGCCACCGGCGAATTCCGCGTAGGCGTCGTTGTAGACCATGTAGCCCTGCTGGCCCCACAGCATCACGAGAGGGAGCGGTGAGCCGAGTACAAATTGCACAGCGGCGACCAGACTTTGCTGCCATGCATCGATTGGCCCGAGTTCGGTCGCCCTCCAGTCGAAGGCCCGGATGCGTTCGGCCATTTCCCCTTTCCAGCCGGGACAGCCATGGTCGTCTGCCGTGAATGGCATTGCTCTGCTCCACCGTTATCGAGTCCATAAGCGGGTTCGGGCCAACCGCGCGGATTTCATTTGTCGCACTGCATCGTCATTGCATCGGGATGTTTAGCAGGCGAGGACCGCCCCGTCAGTAGCAATCCGCGTTCCCAGCCGTCCGTGCGGGACCGCCCGATCGGGTGCGGTGGTGGCCGCCTGTGGGCGGGTGGCGGCCGTGGCATGACGATTGCGTCTGACGGACGGTCTTTCCTCGACCCCACAACTCACCGGACGACTCAATCCACCATGCCGAAGAAAACCACTGCAGCGCGTACCGGACTTCCGAAACCGGACGCCCGCCTGGCGTTGCTGACGACACGCCGCAACGCCCGAATGGCGCGTTCGGCGCACGCCTATGTGCGCGGCAACACGGCACGATTTTATGAGTGGCTCGACGGCATCGAAAATCACGCGCTGCCGGAGGGACCGGCGGTGTGGATCTGCGGCGACTGTCATGCCGGCAACCTGGGGCCGGTGGCGAATGCGCAGGGCCGCGTGGAGATCCAGATTCGCGATCTG
Source organism: Paraburkholderia sp. GAS41 (assembly GCF_050436545.1). NCBI lineage: Bacteria > Pseudomonadati > Pseudomonadota > Betaproteobacteria > Burkholderiales > Burkholderiaceae > Paraburkholderia > Paraburkholderia sp. GAS41. The sequence continues at coordinate 2,691 of NZ_JBNDMK010000003.1, read as the reverse complement.
GATCAGACGGTGATCGGCAACCCGGCGCACGATCTGATCCGGCTGGGCCTGTCGCTCGCGACCGCTGCGCGCGGCTCGGATCTGCCGGGCGTGACCACGGTCCAGATGATGGAAGCGTTGGCGGACGGCTACGAGCGCGCCTTCGACGACAGTTCGGATCACACCGATATTCAGGCGGAAAAACCCGAGGCGGTGCGCGTCGTCATGAAGGAGGCCTTGCGGCGCTCGTGGCAGGAACTGGCCGAAGAGCGCATCGAGGACATCGAGCCGCAGATCCCGCTTGGCAAGCGCTTTTGGCCGTTGTCGAAAAGCGAACGCAGCGAGATTGCCGCGCTGTTCGAGAAGCGCACCATGGCGCGTCTGGCAACCGAACTGCGCGCCGGCGACGACACCGCGAAGGTCACCGTGCTGGATGCAGCGTACTGGGTGAAAGGGTGCAGTTCGCTGGGGCGCTTACGCTACGCGGTGCTGCTCGACGTCGACGGTGCCGCGCTGGATGGCGACGATCTGTGCCTGATCGACATCAAGGAGGCGGTGCAGGCGGCCGCGCCGCGCTATGCGGGCGTGAGCATGCCGCGCGACAACGCGCAGCGGGTGGTGGAGGGCGCGCGCCACCTCGCGCCGTTTCTCGGTGACCGGATGCGCGCGGCGCGGCTCGGCAAACGTTCGGTGGTGATTCGTGAACTGCTGCCGCAAGACATGAAGCTGACAATCGAGCAACTGACACGTGCCGAAGCGATGAGGGCGGCGCGCTTTCTCGCGCTCGTCGTGGGCAAGGCGCACGCGCGCCAGATGGATGACATCGAACGCAAGGCGTGGCTCGGCGCGCTGCGGCGTAGCCGCAGCAAAACGCTCGATGCGCCGCCGTGGCTCTGGAAAAGTATCGTCGAACTGGTGAGCGGTCATGAGGCCGGCTACCTCGAACACTGCCGGCGTTATTCGCTCGAAAGGCACGCGTGATACAGTGCCCCGGCCTGCCGCCGGCAGGCGACGCATGACGCGTCGAAAGGCTGATTGAGCACGAGTATGGATATCGATTTTGAGTGCACGATGTGCGGCAATTGCTGTCACGATCTGCGCTTGCCATTGACGGTGACAGAAGCACTCGCGTGGCTTGCCCGCGGTAACGACGTGCAGATTCTCTGCGAAGCGTTGCCGTGGCCCGAGGAGCCCGCTGCGGACAATCTGCAGGCGGCGCATAAGCGTCGTCGCTCATTTGCGGCGCAAAGCGGCAGCTTGCCCACGCGGATCGTCGTGATCCTGACGGGGGCGTTTGTTGGACCGTGTCCGAATCTGCAGGCTGACATGCGCTGCGGTATCTATGAGGCGCGGCCGATGGTCTGCAGGATCTATCCGGCTGAGATCAATCCGTTTATCGAACTGGTGCCGGCCAGCAAGGGGTGTCCTCCGGAAGCTTGGGCGGCGGGGCGCGCGCCGTTGATACGGGCGGGGCGACTCGTCGATGCCACGACGGTGGACCTGATCGAGCGGTCGCGTGTGGCGGATGCAGTGGATGCGCCGGTCAAGCAGCGGCTATGTGCGTTGCTTGGGATCGATGCGGCTGCGTTGGCTAATGAAGGGTTCGTCGTGCATTCGCCGCGGCGTGAGGTGTTGCAGGCTGCGTTGCAGGCGGCGCTCGGGCAGGCGAGTGCTGCGGGTGCTGCTTCTGCTTCTAGAACGGTGGCGGCAGACGAGATGCCGTCTGCTGTGGGGTCTGGCTGGCGATTCGTATCGAACCGGCGGGCCACGGTGGAGACACTCGTGTCGGTCGGTGCGCTGGGTGACTATGCCGATAGCGGTAGTGTTGCGGCGTTCGAGTATCTTGGGTTCTTTCCTGCTGCCTAGTGTTGGCCTTAGGCTTGCCCTTTGGCCGGGCAAGCTGCGCATCCCGAGGACGCACCGCATTTCTCGTTCTGCGTCAGGGACTTGAGACGCATCCAGGTGGGTTGTCCACAGCGTTGTGAACATTTTCTGTGGACAATTTTGTCCTGCAACGCAACGCACCCACAAACATCTGTTTTGTGCAAATTCAACAGGCTAGATGTTCACATGTTGGATTCGGTGCTAGCTAGAATCCGACGGTGACATCTGTTTTGTGGTCTGAAAGTCCCTTGCGACATTTCCTGTCACGCTTGTAGGTGCTTGCAGATGGTAGTTTGTGTTGGTGAAAGGCGGTCGCAATTTTAGGATTTTCGCGTTACCTGGTCCCGTATAGCGTGCTTGTTCCTCATCCAAATACAATGAACAGGGACAACCATGACAAGAAACAGGATTAAGGTAAGCGCCTCGGCTGGGCCGTTCGTCCATTCGCGTGCGCGTAAAGCATGATGGTGAACTGAAGCTGCCAGTCAGGTAGAGGTATCTGGCGGACTGCCTGGGTTGTGCAGCTTGTCGGCCACACACCAGGGCAAGAGATCGTTGATGCGATTGATTTTGTGACCGGAGATATGGGTTAGCACGTAGTCGAGGTAGGCACGCGGATCAATGTCATTCAGTCTGCAAGTGCCAATCAATGCGTACATCGCGGCTGCCCGTTCGCCACCGCTGTCTGAGCCAGCGAATAAAAAATTTTTCCGGCAATGCACATAATTGCATTGCCGGAATAATGCGCAGCCAGAAATTATGCGGAGTTTGCATGGTACGGCTCGTCACGGGTTCAGTGCGACGCGCCTTGCATGGATCGTTGGGTAG